>JBIKWD010000195.1:0-5790 GCA_044356505.1 Phycisphaerales bacterium | reverse complement strand
CTGGGGCCCGCAGACCGTCGACGAGATGATGCTCGGGTACATCGAGTACTACATCGAGGGCGAGGATCCGATGAACCCGATGGACCTGCCGGGACGCGGCGCGCTGCGCGGGCGCGTGAGCGGCGCGGCAGACGGGCGCACGCCGTCGTTCGCGGTGCTGCGACGCCAGTTCGACCGAAACGACGACGGGCGGATCGAGAAGTCGGAGGTTCCGCCCGCGCTTCACCGACGCTTCGACCAGCTCGACGCAAACAAGGACGGCGTACTGACCGAGGACGACTTCTCCGATAAGGCGGGGCGATCGTGAGCGAGTCACCACGGAGGTGATCATTCAGTATCTTACATGAGGCTCTTCCATGAGGCTCCTCCAAGACGCTCTTCGACGAGAAACGCCCATGCGCCGCAAGTCCATCCTCACCGCCATCGCGTCGTCCTGCGTCCTCCTCGTCATGGGCGGTTGCTTTGGCAAACACCCCGGGCCGTGGCGCGCTGCGACGCCTGAGGATCTCGAGGTTCTTCGCGATCACTACAAGGTGGAAACCGAGAACCGCGAGCTCTTGCGTCGAGATGTTTCGGTTTGGTTCATCGGGCCAGCCTCGGGCTACACCGAGTGGGCGGTGCGAAGTGATGACGGCGAGATCGAGATCGTCGCGCCAGAGAAGTCGGTTCTGCGGGTCCGAGGGCAATCGAGCGGCGGTTGAATCAGCCGACAGGCACCTTCCTGCGCCGAATTGCATCACGACCAGCGCCGCGGCGGAGACGCCGTGTTCGGCTAGTACGATGCCAGCGCTCGTGAAACGCATTCCGCCGTTGCTGCGGTCTGCGGATGAACAGTGCTCCGCTCGGATATCCCGCCCAATGAACACCATCGCCAAGTCGTTTCTTGCCCTGAGCCTCGTGCTTTCGCCGTGCTGCGTCCAGCGCGCGCACGCCCAGCAAATCGCCGCCGACGCGATTTACGCAGGCGGCCCGATCATCACGATGAACGACGCGGCCCCGCGGGCCGAGGCCGTCGCGGTCAAGGACGGCAGGATCATTGCCGTCGGCACCAAGGCCGAGGTTGAGAAATACAAGGCCGCGGGCACCAAGTTCATCGACCTGCGCGGCAAGACCCTGCTGCCCGGTTTCATCGACGGGCATGGGCATGTCTCCTTGACCGGCATCCAGGCGGCGTCGGCCAACCTCCTTCCTGCTCCCGATGGCGAGGGCAACTCGATCTCCAGGATTCAGGAGATCTTGCGCGAGTACGCCAAGACCGACGCATCCGAGGAGTTCGACCTCATCTTGGGCTTCGGGTACGACGATGCGCAGATCGCCGAGAGACGCCACCCCACGCGGCAGGATCTCGACGAAGTCTCGAAAGACATCCCGATCCTGCTCATCCACCAGTCCTGTCACTTGGGCGCGATGAATACGAAGGCGCTTGAGCTCGCTGGTCTCACTGCGGAGTCGAAGGACCCGCAGGGCGGCGTCACTCGGCGTGAGGCGGATGGGAAGACGCCGAACGGCGTGCTCGAGGAAACCGCGTTCATGCTCAATGCGATGGCGATCTTTCCGAAGCTCAACGCCAAGCAGTTCGCCCAGCTCGCGGTCATGGGGCAAGATCTGTACATCAAGTGCGGGTTTACCACCGCCCAGGAAGGACGCGCGGCCGGCCCCACGCACTCGAGCTTCGCCGCGCTCGCCGATGCGGAGCTGATGAAGATCGATGTGGTCTCGTACATGGACATGGTCTTCTCGAACGATCCGCCGGAGATGAAGTCGCCGTGGTACTCGCGCACCTACAGGAACGGCTACCGCATCGGCGGCGTCAAGCTGAACCTCGACGGTTCCATTCAGGGCAAGACCGGCTACCTGACGAAGCCCTACAAGGCGCCGCCGCCGGGCGCGGCGACCAACTACCGCGGCTACGAAACGCTGCCGGACCAAGTGGTCGCGGCGAAGGTGGATAAGGCGTACTCCAACGGGTGGCAGGTTCTGGCCCACTGCAACGGCGACGCGGCGATCGACCAGTACATCTCGGCGGTGCGCGATGCCGTCGCCAAGCACGGCCCGGCCGACCGCCGCACCGTGGTGATCCACGCGCAGACGGCGCGGCTCGACCAGCTCGACTCGATGAAGGAGCTCGGCATCATGCCGTCGTTCTTCGGCATGCACTGCTTCTACTGGGGCGACTGGCACCGCGACGAGACGCTCAGCGCGGTCCGCGCCGAAATGATCTCTCCGGCGCAGTCCGCGCTCCGCCGCGGCATGATCTTCACGCAGCACCACGATTCGCCCGTCGCGCAGCCGAGCGCGATCCGCATCCTGTCTTCGGTCGTGACGCGCCGCACCCGCAGCGGCGACATCCTCGGCGCCGACGAACGGATCAGCGTCGACGACGCGCTGAAGTCGCTCACGATCTGGGGCGCGTACCAGCACTTCGAGGAGAAGGAGAAGGGATCGCTCGAGACCGGCAAGGTCGCTGACTTCGTGGTGCTCTCGGCGGATCCGTTCGCCGTGGACATCGAGAAACTCTCAGAACTGACCGTGCTCGAGACCATCAAGGGCGGCAAGAGCATCTTCAAGGCCGACGCGCAGCCGGCGAAGGTTCGCGCAGGCGCGCTTCCCGAACTCCCGCCCATGCCGCTGGCGGCCCGAGCCGATGCGCCGCCCGCGCGCGGCGTCTTTGCCTATGCGTCCACGGCCAGCCTGATGCCCGGCTCGTGCGGCTGCGCTGGGTGCGCGCTTGGACATTTGGTCACGATGGGCCGCCGAGAGGTCGCCTCGACCGCCCGGTGAACGGAGTGCCGAGCCGCGCTTTCGATCGGGGCGCGCCGGAGTCAGACGGCGGCTTCTGAGACACGCCAACGCTGCAGGGAATCCCGTGGGTCGAGGCCGATCTCGGCGTGCATGCGAGCCGCTCGAGGCGGAAGCGGACCGCGTGACGGTCGCCGTTTGCGCGGCAATCCGATCATTGCATGGATAAAATGTGCCAATATTGACCTCTTGAGGCGTTTATGGCGATATAGTTGCCAGAAGAGGCACTTATGGCGAAGTCTATCGGCATGACGGATGCATCGGTTCTGGCTGAGCTAGGGGACCGCTTGTCGCGGCTCCGGCTTCAGCGAAACCTCACCCAGGAAGAACTGGCTCGCGAGGCGGGCGTCTCGAAGCGCACGCTGATCCGCTTGGAAGCTGGCGAGTCGAGTCAGGTCACCAATCTCATCCGCGTGGTCCGGGCGCTTGGGCTGCTTGGCAATCTCGACGCGTTTGTTCCGCCGCCGCTCCCGAGCCCCCTCGAGCAACTGCGCTCGCGTGCCCAGGAGCGCCGTCGCGCGTCGCCTGGGGCGAGGAAGAGTGGATCGAGAGCCGAGTGGACCTGGGGAGATGATGCGTCCAAGGCCGGGGGCGGGCCGTCCGAGGCTGGGGGCGGATCCTCCGAGGCTGGGGGCGCGCCGTGAGCACCGTTGCCGAAGTCCGCCTCTGGGGAAGCTCGATTGGCGCTGTGTCCGTGGGTGGCCCCGGAGAGGTCGCGACCTTCGAGTACACCCCCGCCTTCCAGCGGAGCGGGATCGAGGTCGCGCCGCTCATGATGCCGCTCGCGCAGCGGATCTACAGCTTCCCCGACCTGCCCAAGGCATCGTTTCACGGGCTGCCTGGCTTGCTTGCCGATGCGCTGCCCGACAAGTTCGGCAACGCCGTGATCGACGCATGGCTTGCCTCGCAGGGGCGACTGCCGCAAGACATCGATGTGGTCGAGCGCCTCTGCTACACGGGCACGCGGGGAACCGGCGCGCTGGAGTTCAAGCCCGCGCGCGGGCCACAGAACCGCTCGTCGACCGTCCTGCATGTGGACTCGCTGGTGACGCTCGCGTCCGAGGTGCTCAGCAACCGCGAGAACCTGCAGGCATCGTTCGCAGACCCGCACAAGGAGCACGCCCTGCGCGAGATCCTCCGCGTCGGCGCCTCCGCGGGCGGTGCCCGCGCCAAGGCCGTCATCGCGTGGAATCCTGCGACCAACGAGGTTCGCTCGGGCCAGGTCACGGCCGCGAACGGGTTCGAATACTGGCTCATGAAGTTCGACGGCGTCACCGACAACAAGGACCGCGACCTCGCCGACCCGCAGGGCTTCGGTGCGATCGAGTACGCCTACTCGCTCATGGCGAAGGCCGCTGGCATCTGCATGACCGAATGCCGGCTCTTCGAGGAGAACGGACGCCGCCACTTCATGACCAAGCGCTTCGATCGGCTTGATGACGGCGAGAAGCTCCACATGCAGTCGCTCGCCGCGCTGGCGCACTTCGACTTCAACAACCCGGTCGCGCACTCGTACGAGCAGGCCCTGACCGTCATCCGCAGGCTCGGCCTGACAATGGACGAGGTCGAAGAGCAGTTCCGCAGGATGGTGTTCAATGTGATCGCCCGCAACCAGGACGATCATGTCAAGAACATCGCGTTCCTCATGGACAAGAGCGGGAAGTGGTCGCTCTCGCCGGCGTTCGACATCATGTACGCATACAACCCGTCGGGCGCGTGGACCGCGAGCCATCAGATGAGCCTGGCGGGCAAGCGCGATGGCTTCACGCTTGCGGACCTCAAGGCGGTTGCGGAGACAGCGTCGATGAAGCGTGGCCGCGCCGAGGCGATCGCGCGCGAAGTCGCGAAGGCGGTCGCGCGGTGGAGAGAGTTCGCAGCCACCGCAGGGGTCGCGCCGAGGCAGATCGACATGATCGCCGATGTGCATCGGCTCGATCTTGCTCGCGCGACGCGGTAAAAGCGCGATAGATCGACTACGGTGCGTTGCGCACATGTCCACATCGCACGCCGCAACCTCCGCTTTCACTTTGGCCGCATCCCTCAGTGCAGCTCTCGCCGCATGCCTCGCCGCATCGCCGGCCGTTGCGCAATCGCGCGGCGACGCAGAGCTCGCCAGCCGTGGCCTGCACGGCTACATCGCAAGCCACGCCGAGAGCGTGCCCGCGGAGTTTCACTACGGCGCGGGCTTCTACGCGTCGATCTGGCCGCTGATCGCGCGGCCGATCGCGGGGTTCCAGATCGGGCTGCCGTCGACCTGGATCCTCCCCGACAACTCCGACAACAAGACCGAGCCGCTCTGTCCGCCCGGCACGCTGCCGCGCGACAGCTGGCCCGAGCGCGGGCCGACCTACGACACGGTGTTCCAGACGCTCGAGGGCGGACTCGGCTATTGGGCGGGCAACCGCTTTCACTACGGACCGCCGAAGTTCAGCATGAACGGCACGACAGACTGCGACACCAACGAGGTCGCGTCGCCGGGCTGGTCGTTCTTCTACAACAGCAGGCCGCTTGCCGACGATTCTCTCGGCATCGCGCAGATCAGCAACCGTCTCTTGATTCCGCCCGACGGACTGCCGTTCAGCGGCTCGCCGAACGGCGAGCTTCTCGGCTACGCCTACATGGCGCTGCCGCTGACCGACGCGCGCAACGCGCCGCAGCCGACGGGCGAATTCAGCTGGACGCTGTTTCTCAACGCGGCCAACTTCAAGGGGCCGCTCGCCTACTACATCCCCGAGTGCTGGAGCCGCATCTCGCGCGGCTACCCCACCGCCGCCGGCCGCGGGCTCGACGCGCGCGTCGCGTCGGGGCGTGTCGACGGCTCGATGGAGATCAACACCGTGCCTAAGTTCATCGCGCGCGACGAGCGCGGCGTGGCGTGGACGAAGATCCCCGAGCTGCGCTTTCCCGTCGATGCTTCGGGGCGCACGACGCTGGTGCGCGATGTGGCGCTCTATTCGAAGTCCGCGCTGTACGACGCCGTTCTCGCGTGGC
>JBIKWD010000035.1:0-19403 GCA_044356505.1 Phycisphaerales bacterium | reverse complement strand
AGAGTCCTCAGCGGCCCGAACTGCGTGGGCCGAAGCGGGAGGGACAAGGATAGCGATTTCGGCAAACCTGTCAATGCCTCTTGCTCGCGGCTCGGGTGATTTTTCTTGAACAGGCGATCCACGCGCATTTGAAGAGGTTTCAGGACGGTTTCAATCTCTTTAAAGTCCGAGAACTGGCGAAAGTGCCGCGTTGGTTCACGAGGCAGAGCCCTGAAACAGGTCTCAAGCGGAGTTGTCCACATGTCATTCATCACGGCGGCGGACAAGCCGGAGGTGCCTCAATGAAACAGGGACCGCTGTGGCGGTCCCTGCGGGAAGTGCTCGGTCACGAAGCGCTGGAGACTACCGACGAGGAGGCGCGGACGATCCACCTCCGCCGGTGCCAAGACCGCCGCTGGGCGGAGCCGCCGGACCGCCGCTCGCACCACCGCCCCTTTCGTCTTCGATCCTCGCCTCCTCGGCCTCGAGCTTGGCGAGCTCGATCTCGTCTTCGAAGCCGATGCGCGTCGGATCGGTGGACTGCTGCCGCGGAATGCGCACCTGATAGGTGTCGCCCGCCGCGGATTGGACGATGGCGACAGCCGCTGGCCGCCTGTCGGTGCCGCCCCGATCCGTCGCGGGATCTGGAAGGACATCGACAAGATAGAAGCCGGTGTCGAAGGTCACCCCGGAACGCTCCCTGCCCGCCCCGATCACTTCGCCGGGCTGCACGTTCACGCGCTCGCGGTGACGGGCACCGTCGTAGTAGCGGTAGATGTCGACCGTCGCGGTTCCAATCCCAAGCCGGCCCTCGTTCGGAACGGCGTCGACGACGAAGAACGCGATCGGCGGGGTCACCGTGAAGGGTTCACTCCACTCGGCGACGGCCGTGCCCATCATGAAGGGGTCGCCGAGGGACTTCTGTGAGTCGACGAGCACGCCGCCGTTGGTGAAGAACGGGTTGTAGGTGTGGACGACGGCTCGGTAGCGGTAGGTCTCCCCTGCCGACACCGCGATGTCGTGTCCCCAGACGACGAGGCTGTCGCCGCCGGTGACCCCCGTCGCCTTCGCCGCCGACTTTCGCTGCTCGGCGGCGAGGCCCGCCGACTCCAGCTGCTTGTTGAGACGCTCTTCCGCCTGCGCGAGCTTGCGCTCCGCGTCGCGCAGCCGCTTGGTCATCGAGATGCGCTTTTCCTTGTTGCGCTCGTCGGCCGCACCGCCGCCGAGATTCCGGCCCGACTGACCGCCGAAGGCACCGCTGCCGCCCGGCGGACGGCTACCGCCGCCGCCACCGGCACCGCCGCCACCGCCCGGACGACCGCTGCCGGCGCCGGAGCGACCACCTGAGGACGCGCCGTCCTTCTTGTCGTCCTTCGGGGTGTCCTCGAGCGGACCCCCGAGATCCTCGAGATCCTGCGCGATGCGCTCCCGCTCGATCGACTTCTTCTGCGCGTCGCGACGGAGGCGGTTGACCTCTGGATCCTCGCCCGAAGCGGAGCCGCCGCCGTCCGCGAGCATCGCACCCGGCGAGAAGTTTCCGCGCTTGGTCGGAAGGAAATCGGGCTGCACGATCTGACGCTGCTGCGAAGAGTCGGAGAGGTACTCCCACACCGCGTTGCGGAGTCCCGCGTCCGGGTTCTTCGCGACCTCGGGACGGAAGCTGAACGCGCCCGGCAAAGGCTGCACGACGACGGGATTGCCCCAGGTTCCGTTCGGAAGCTTTTCCTCGCGCTCGATCTCCACGTCGACGATGAAGACGGTGTCGCGGTACCACAGCCGCGGGATCTGCGCGCCGTCGCGCGAGGACGCCAGCTCCTCGCGGATCGTCTTGAGGTCGAGCACGGCGCTCGGGACCGTCCATGAGATGTCGAAGGGCCCGACCGACGACGAGAACATCGACTTCAGGTCGGGATTGCGCTGCAGCGCGGTCGAATCGAGCGTGTCGTCGATCTGCACCGTCGGCCGCATCGCCACGGCCGGGAAGCGCGGAACATGGAACGGTTCGCCCGCCGCCGCGCCATCGGACTGGAGGACGGACGCAAGACGCGGGGCCACCCGCGGCAGCGAACTGGCAGGCGAGGGAGCGTCTGCGAGCTTCGAGCGGAACGAGGGCGCCGACTCTGCGAGGCGGTCTCCGATCTGGGCCGCGAGCGGCTCCTGGCGCTGCTCGGCCTTGCCCTTCAGGACCGTGGTCTTCTCCGCGATGCGCCGATCGATCTCGCCGATCGGAACGGACTCGCCACCGAGCTTCTCGCTTCGCGGAAACAACTGCCAGACGACGACGCTCACGAAGACGGCGCCGGAGACGCCGAGGACGATCTTCTCGACGTTCTGCTCGAAGAACGAAATGCCACTGGTCTTCATGGGGATTCCTGTCTCGGTTCGGCCGGCGCATCCCGACCTTGGTCAGTTCAGTCGTTCACGTGTTCGATTGCGTCGGGACTTGTCCGTCACATTCCGGTCTGCGGGGCGGAATCGGGCGACGCGCCCTCGGCCGGCGCGGACTCGATCTTCAGCGCCGTCCGCACAGCCGCGGGCATGTACCGGGCGGTCCAGTCCCGAAGCCAGACCGATTCGACCGTCGCGGTCACGATGCTGACGGGCTCGGGTCCGTAGAGGTACCCCTCGCGCGCGGCGGCGAACGGGTCGGCGGAGGCGATCCGCACGTTGGTCACGGTCATGAAGTTCTGCGCGGCAAGCGCGTCGAACACCTTTGGGAGCTTCGCGGTTTCCGCGACGAAGACGACCTCGGTGGTGCGGACGTCGTAGACGGGATTGCTGATACGGCCCGTGAATCCCCTCGCGAAGTCACGCGGGGCGTCGAGCTTGGGATCGACGACGGGAGGGCCGAGCTTCGGCGACGCGGCGATGGCGGGCGTGCCATCCGCCGGGGCCTCGACGGCGGACTCCGCCGGGGCGTCCGCGACCGCTGCGGACGAAACGCCGCCCCCGCCGAGCGCATCGGCGTCGAGGACGCGGATGCTGACGACGCGCTTCAGCGGCGCCTGGAGGACAGACGGGGTCGCGCTGTTGGCCGCGCTGAAGGCGCGGAGGATGTCCGAGACGATCCAATAGCGCCACTGCATCTCGAAGAGACGGGTGTCGTGCTCGTCGAGCGCCTTGGACAGCTCCGGACCGCTCTTGGCCGCAGGAAGGAGCGCGAGGACCTGTTCCCGCGTCGGGATGTCGATCGCGCGCGGATCGACGTAGAAGGAGATCTTCTTGGCGACCTCGAAGTACTGCTCGATGCGGGCCTTGCCGAGCTGCTTGTCGAGCTGCGCCATCTGCGCGGCGTCGAGCTTCGCGCGCGACTCCTGCTTCAGCTCGCCCTGCACGAACCGCTTCTCGGCGGCTTCGATCGCCGACTTCATCGAGGCGTCTTCGGGCGCGCGGCCCACGCGCGCATCTGCGAGCAGCCGTTCGTAGGCCTGACGGACGGCGTCGCCGACCCGGAGGCGCACGTTCTCGAGTTCGGAACGGTTGCCGCGGCTGTAGCCGGGGAACACGGCCGGGTCGACGACCGGCGCGTGCTTCGGATTGGCGGCGGTACCCGCGTTGAAGTCGCGCGCGGTCGTGTAGACGGCTCGGGCGTCCTCGGAAACGCGCGTCAGCAGCTGCTCATACTCCTGCACGACGGCCTCGTTGGGAAGGCCGGAGAGAGGGAACGGCTCGCCGCCCGGTATCGGAAGCTCGACCTTCGCCTTGCTTGCCGAATCGAGGTCGTTGTAGACCTGCACGCGCTTCTGCACGCTCGCCCGGACGCCGGAGCTGAACGCGTCCGCGCCGAAGTACGCGCCGACCGGCACGGCGACGACCAAGGCGCAGAAGACGACGACGAGCATGTTCGCCTTCACCCAGAGGATCGCGGACTGGACTTGCGGTGGGAGTTGCTTTGCCATCACTGACCCTCTGCAGCGCCCGAGGCTGCTTGCACGGCGCCCTTCAACTTGACCTCGAACGTGACCTTGCCCAGATAGACGGTGCTGTTCGCCGGGTAGACACCCGGCCGGGGCGGAATCGGCGCGACCTTGTCGAGCTCGATCGAACCTGCGCTCGGCTGGTCGCCCGCGCCGCGGTTGAATCCCGTTGCGCCGGGTGCGCCGCCCTCTTCGGGAGTTCCGCCGGACTCACCGGTTCCGCCGGCCGTGCCAAGTCCGCCGAACGCGATGCCGGGGGCCTGGATCTGCGGTCCGGACTGCGTACGCCTTCCAGAGACGCCGCCGAAACTCGTGCTGCCGCCGCTGCCTGTGTTTCCGCGGGACCCACCCTGGGTTCCGGCCGGCGGCCGTGCACCGGGCTGCTGCGTTCCGCCCGCGAGCGCGCCGCCGGGGGCGGCGCCGTCTCCTGCCGAGCTCTCCGCGGCCAGGACGCCGTCGGCGCCGACCTTGAGGTTCGCGATCATGTTGTTGTTCGATCGGATGTTGACGATCTCGTACGGGGCGTCGTCGCGCCTCGCGTTCTCATCGAGCCACGTGCACACCGTCTTGTCGAGGTGCTGCTCGCGGTCCGGGCTGCTGAACTCGATCTCCATCGTGACCTCGATCACGCGTTCGCCGTTCTCCTTGAGCTTGTACTCGCCGGAGAGCTGGCGGAGCTGCGTCTGCATGCGCGTGGCGCCGGCCGGCGCGGCCGTCGTGAGCGCCTCGAAGTCGTCCGCGAGCGCGTCGGCGGTGTTGCCCGTCGCGATGGCGCTGACCGCGTCGTGGACGATGAAGGGCCACACCTCGCGGTCCTCGAGCAGGCCGTTCATGTTCTTCGCGAGCGAGCCGACGTCGGCGGCCTTGCTCTGGAGCTGCGACTGGAAGTTCTTCGCCGCCGACACCTCGAGCTGGGCCGCGTTGACGACCGCGACGTCGCCGAGCGCGCCGTTGTCGAGGATGCCGCGGGTGAACATGAGCCCGCCTGCGGCGCACGCGATGGCCGCGGCCGCCGCGAACCAGCGGGTCTTCTTCGACCAGAGCTGCTGGCGCACGCTCGCGATCGGAAGGAGGTTGACGTCGACGGTCGCCATGCCGAGGCCCTGGAGCGCAAGGCCGTAGGCGACGCCGAAGCCGACGATGTGCTGGGCGAAATCGGCGGACGCGGGGCCCTCGACCGCGATGCGGTCGAAGTGATCGAGCCGCTCGACCTCGAGGTTGAGCTGCATGCCGATGAACTTTCGCAGGCCGGGGATCTTGAGCGTCGAGCCCATGCCGATGACGTTGCGCAGCTTCACGCCGCGGTTCTGCGACTCGTAGAACTGGAGCGACTTCTGCACGTCGCCGATCAGGTCGCCGAACACGGGCCGCATCGCCGTCATGATCTGCTTGGCGTACTTGCTCGTCGCGCTCTCCTGCTTGAGCGCGTCGGACTGGCGGTACGGGAACTTGAACTCCGCCGCGATCGCCTCGGTGAAGTTGTGGCCGCCGAGCGGGAACGTGCGCATCCAGCAGCGCGCGCCGTGGGCGACGATGAGGTCGGTCGACGACGTGCCGATGTCGAGAAGGACGAACGGCTCGTTCCGATCGGGAATGCGGCGGTCGAACGCGAAGGCGTTGTAGAGCGCGATCGGCGCGAGCGTGACGGCCGTGGGTTCCACGCCGAGCTTCTCGCCGACGAGGGCGAGGAACTCGGCGAGCGGTTCCTTCTGCACGGCGAACAGGCCGACCTCGACCTCGGGCGACTCCGGGCTCTGGAACGCGTGGAAGCCCCACTCGATGTCGTCGACCGGGAACGGAATCTGCTGGTCGACCTCGTAGCGCACGAGGTTGGGGATCTCCTTCGGCGAGACGGCCGGGAGCTTGGCGAAACGCGCGAAGCCGCGGTTCTGCATCCAGTTGTAGTTGACGACGATCTTCTGCCCGAGAAGCTGCTTCTGGGTGGCGAGCGCCGCGAGGGACATCTCGAGGATCGCAGCGGACTTGGCGGCGGCGCCCTGGTCGCCGTCGGCGGACAGTTCAGGATCGGTGAGAACCTGGATGTGCGGGATCACGGCGAAGTCGCGGACGCGGACTTCCTCACCGACGCGCTCGAGCTGGATCGCCTTGACGGCGTACTGCCCGATCTCGATACCCCACGCTGTGTTCAACTTGGCCATGATCGACTGTCTCCGGGTTCGCACCCGCCTGACGGGCGGGTGTCAAATGATAACGACCGCTTGATTTTGAGGGTTCAAGACGGTCGAGATTCTCGGACTGCAAAGACAACGCGCATCGAGGTTCAGTGCTGTCTCATTTGTTATTGGACATGAATCTGCGCCCCTCCACCCCCGCTGTGCCTCCGCCGACCTCCGCGCATCCGCGCGACGATCGTCGACGTCCGATTGCCTCATCGTCGCGGCCTGCGAAGCCGATGGGGTTGTCCCGAAGGCCGGCCGCCCGTCTCGTTCGTGACGGATCCGCGCGCACGCGGGAGTCCCGACCGACCGAGAGAGGGTTCGTCGGAGCATGGCGGAAGTTCCGACGCCGTCTCAAAATCCAACCGTCGCGTTGGTGAGTCCTGCGATTGGAAGGTACGCTGTTCGGCCCGAGTGACGACCACATGAGCAACGATCCCACCAACCCCGCCGAGTCCTCCCCGAACGCGCGCACCCGAAGCTACGACGCCGATCTCGAACGCGAGATCGAGAACGCGCTCGGGGGCATGTCCATCGAGGAGCTCGAGCAGTCGAGCTCGGCTCCGAAGGCTTCTACGCGCGGAGGCGGGCGTCAGGTTCGACAGGGCACGATCATCCGCGTCCACGGCGGCGACGTGTTCGTCGAGTTCGGGCCGCGGTCGCAGGGCGTCTGCCCGCTCGCGCACTTCCTCCAGGTGGGCGACAAGGTCGCTCCCGTCGTCGGCAGCGAGCGCGGCTTCGTGGTCGAGCGCTTCGACCCGTTCGAGGGCCTTTCGGTGCTGAGCCTCGAGGGTGCGACGCAGAAGGCCGACTGGGGCACGCTTGAGATCGGCCAGGTCGTCGAGGCCCGCTGCACCGGCATGAACAAGGGCGGCCTCGAGATGGAGATCGCCCACCACCGCGCCTTCATGCCCGCAGGGCAGGTCGACGTGCGCCACGTCGCGGACATCTCGGTCTTCATCGGCGAGAAGTTCCCGGTGCAGATCGTCGAGCTCAACAAGGACAAGGGACGCCTCGTCGTCAGCCGCAAGGCCGTCGTCGCGACCGAGCGCGCGGAGCAGCGCGAGAAGCTGCTCGCCGTGCTCGAGATCGGCCAGACCCGCACCGCGACGATCACGTCGGTGCAGAGCTACGGCGCGTTCGCCGACATCGGCGGCGTCGACGGCCTGATCCACGTCTCCGATCTCTCCCATGAGCGCGTGAAGAGCGCCGCGGACGTCGTCAAGGTCGGACAGGTCGTGACGGTGAAGGTCCTCAAGCTCGATCTCACGCAGACGCCGCCGAAGATCGGACTCGGGCTCAAGCAGCTCGTCGCCGATCCGGGCGCTGCGGCGCTCGAGACCATCGAGCCGGGCGCGACCGTCACCGGCCGGGTGACGAAGATCATGCCGTTCGGGGCGTTCATCGAGATCGCCCCGGGCGTCGAGGGTCTTGTCCACATCTCGGAAATCAGCCACGAGCGCATTCCCACGGTCGACAAGGCGCTCCGCAAGGACGAGGTCGTCAGCTGCAAGGTGCTGTCGGTCGACTCCGGCAAGAAGCGCATCAGCCTCTCGATCAAGGCGCTCGTCGAGGCGCCGGCCCGTCCCGAGCCGCAGGCCGTTGGCGGCGCAGGCGGCAGCGGTGGCAAGGGCCCGAGGCCGGACGAGGGCTTCGGCAGCGCGTTCGGACGGCGTCGCGGCAAGGACGACGCGCCGGCTGCGGCGCGGCCGGAAGACGCATCGCTGCGCCGCCTTCGCGCGACGTGGGGCTCGGACAAGCAGTTGAAGGGCGGACTGTCGTAAGCGTCGGCGCCGATGAGCGACGGCGATCTTCAGTGACGGCGATCTTCAGCGACGGCGATCTTCAGCGACGGCGATCTCGGGCGCAGGGACTATCCCGGCGCCGTCTTGATCCGCAGCCGACCGAGTTGCGCGGAAAGCGCACTGAAGTCCGCGTGCTCGACGTCCTTTCCGCGCACCAGGTCGCGCCCACGGTCGACGGCCATGCGCGGCGGGATCCGCACGATCCGGTAGCGGGCGTGCTCGCCTTCGAAGCCGATCTCGTCGAGACGGCCGTAGCGGGTCTCGATCGACCGGCAGGTCGGGTCGTCGAAGCCGCCGTCGAAGAGCGCCTGCGCGAGGATCGCCGCCGAGAGCGAAGTCGTGACGCGGACATGCACCACGGGATCGAGGTCGAAGTGGCCGTGCACCGCGCGGCCGTACACCTCGGGCGGCGGAAGGTCGCCGCCGCCGGGCTCGCGCGCGATCACGGTCTCCTCGAGCCGCGCAAGCACGTCGCAGGCCTCGACGAGGGCGGCGTCGATGCGGAGCAGCCGCCCGAGCTCCCCCTGCTCCGATTCCTCGAGCGCGCGCGCGTGGGCCCGGAGTTCGGCGCGGGTCGGACGGCGCGTCCGCGGGTCGACGCGGGTCTCGTCATAGGCGCGGTCGATCGCATGCTCGACCCCCGCGACCCTGCCATCCGCCAGCGCCCGTGCCGCCGCGCGCGCGAGTTCGGACACCGGATCGGGCTGCGTCGGGTCGTGCATCGTCTAGGAGTGTACGCTTGCACCATGCTTGAGCTCACTCCGGACGAGTGCCGTGTCCTCGGCACGCTCATCGAGAAGGCGCTGACGACGCCCGCGCAGTATCCGCTCTCGCTGAACGCGCTCGTCAACGGCATCAACCAGAAGTCGAACCGGGACCCCGTCGTCGAGGTGGACGAGGACGCGGTGCTGCGGGCGGTCGACGGGCTTCGCGCGAAGGGCCTCGTGCGCGACGTGTCGTTCACGGGCTCGCGGGTCGAGAAGTTCCGCCATGTCGCCGGCGAGTCGCTCGAGATCCGCGCGCCCGAGCAGGCGGTCCTTGCGGAACTCCTGCTGCGAGGTCCGCAGACCGTCGGCGAGCTTCGAGCCCGCGCCGCGCGCATGCATCCGTTCGACTCGATCGAGGCGGTCGAGGGCACGCTCGCGACGATGGCCGACGCGACGCCCGGCCTCGTGCGCGAGCTGCCTCCCCTGCCGGGAACGCGGGCCCCGCGCTGGGTGCAGCGGCTCTGCGCCGACCTGCATCCCTTGGGCCCGGGCGCGGCGGCGCCCGCGGCAGCGTCGCCGCAGCGCACCGAACCCGCCGCGCGGCCAGGCGACTCGGCCCGCATCGACGCGCTGGAACTTCGGGTCGCAGAGCTCGAAAGACGCCTCGCGGAACTGCACGCCTCGCTTGGCTCCGCGTGAGCCGGGCGGTCAGCCCATGCCGTAGCCTGCGACGGTCGAGGGGCTTTCGCCGTCGATGCGCGACCGCATGAGGAGATACCCGCGCGTGGCGAGGTCGAAGGCGAGCGACACCACATACGCGGCGCCGAGCGCTTCGAATAGACCCGTCCAGAAGCCGACGAGCATGGCGATGAGCCGGTCGGGTCCCGACAGCGTGGCGATCATCGCGGCATCGCCCGACGCGATCACGCCGCCCGCCTCGCCTCCGGCGAGCCCGAGCAGGCCGTTGACGCCGTTCAGGGCGAGGGTGATCGCTCCGGTGACGAGGATCGAGCCGAGCGCGAGCGCCACCGCGCCGATCGCGAGCGCGGACAGCCAGAGAAGCGGACGCGAGAGCACGAGCGCGCACGACCGGGTGATGGCGTCGCCTGCGTCGCAGTCCTCGACCGCGACGGCGGCCGGCATGAGCGGCGCGGCCGCGAGCGCGACGAGCGCGAGGATCGCGCCGAGGAGCGCGACGGCGAGCGGCACGACGAAGAGGATGCCGCTCACGACGTTCAGGACGGGAATTCGGAGGAGCAGGACGAACGCGAGGATCACGGCGGCGAAGAGCGCGAACAGCGCGATCGGCAGGACGGAGATCGAGACGAGGTTGAGGACGCGGGCCCGGGCGAAGCCGGATCCCTCGAGGGCGGAGAGCCGTCCGCCGCGTCCGACATGGACCGCGGCCATTCGGCACAAGCCGCCCGCGGGAATGCCGACGATGGCCACGAACGCGACGAGGGCGAGCGGGAAGATGACGGGCTCGGCGCGGATCGCCGCCGCAGGCACGGTGAAGACGGCGCTGAGGATCCCGGTCAGGAATCCCTCCGGATCGAGCTTGAGGATGGCGTTGACGGTCTGCTTGACCGCGAGGCGCTCGTTCTCGAGGAAGACGGTCGCCACTCCGCGGGGATCTGCGTCCTCGATCTGCCGCATGGCTCCCGCGGCGGCCTGGCGGATCCGGCGGACCTCCGACTCCGTGAAGTCGGCGGAGACGCCTTCGCCGGCCGCCTTGGCGTCCGCGATGCGGCGGGCCGTGGCCTGGCGCACGGCGTCCGCGAGTTCGGACATCGTCGCGACGCGCGCGGTGGGCGCGCCCCCGCCTGTGTCCGTTCCTTCGCCTGGAGTCGCCGGCGACTCGATGGCCGCGAGTTCGGGACCTGCGAACCGCCGGGCCGCCGAGCGGGCGCGCTGTTCATCGAGCCGCAGGTCGGATTCGGAGAGCGCTCCCCCGGCGAAACCCCGCGGGCCATAGCGGGAGCCGCCGGCGAGGTCGACGACCGGGGCGAGCGCTGCGATGAACAGCGCGACGAGCAGCGCCAACGGGATGCGGGCCGGCTGCATGGCGCTGGTGACCGCCGAGAAGAGCGACGCGAGCGTCGGACCGGAAGTCGCGCCCGCCGATGCCGCGTCCCTTGGAAGCGTCGGAGTCGGAAGCATGGCGGGGATGGTACGGAAACGTGCTGCACGTTGCCGCGACGGAGGCGCGGCGTCGGTCAGGCGAGGCGCAGTTCCCGCGCTGCGTCGGCCAGGATCCATCGCGCAAGCGCCTCGTCGCGGGCTTCGGTCGCGGTCATGTTGTGAAGGAGCGTCTCGGCGTAGAAGCGCGCGGCTCCCGGCTCGACCGCGGCGATCCGCTGACCGAGCGACGCGCGCAGGAAGACATGGAGGGCCCACGGGCGGTTGGTCGAGTTGTCGGGCTGGGTGTGCTCGAGGTGCCATCGGACGGCCGCGTCGAGCCGCGCCGCGGCGTCGGACGGCAGCGCGGGATGCCGCGTGCGGATGAGGCGATGGAGGGCGTGGAGGGCGGAGAGCTCGCACTCGGTCCAGACCTCGATCGCGAGGTATCCGTCGGGCGCAAGCAGCGGACCGTCGCCGGGCACCAGGGTCGTGCGGTCGGGCGTCGGCGCTCCGGCGGAGGGCGCGAGCACGGCGGCGAGGTCCACCGGCTCGCCCGCGCAGGCCCGCCAGAGGCGCTGCTCGCCGCGATCGCCCGATAGCAGCGTCCTCTCGGGCGGCAACGCGCCCGCGTCCGGGGTGCCAAGGTGCTCGAGGTGCCTGATCCAGTCTTCGATGTGCATGGGAACTCGTCCGCGGGGACGGAATCGTACGGCCGGCTGCGGAGTTTGCGCGCCGTTCCGGGATTCCGCTTGGCTGCGAAAGCGTCGGTGCTATGCTCGGGCAATGGCGATTCGGGCGCGAGACCTCTCGAGATTGCACCAGCGGCAGTGCGTCGCATGTGGCTACGCGGGGCGCTTCGTCGATCGACCGGGCCAGACCCACTGCCCGCGCTGCACCTGCGACTTCGGCGAGCGTCCGCCCAAGAGCTACGCCGAGATGGAAGGGATCGACCAGCTCGAGCCGTCGGCGTCGCGACGCATGCTGCTGAGCGCGAGCGAACCGCCGGCCCGTGAATGGCGGCTCGTCGAACGGTGGCTCCTCTTCCTGTTCGGAGTTCTTGCCGTCGGCGTGACGGTGTTCGCGCTTGGCGTGGCTGCGCTCGTCGCCCGCTGACCCCCGTCGATCCCCAGACGCGCTGCGCGGCGGCCGAGCATCGCTGCGGCGGGACCTGCGCGGGATTCCGTACACTTCGCGCCATGACCACGAGCACACCTTCGCAGGCGCATGGCGCTCCGTCGCAGCTTCCCAACGGTACCGCGCTCATCGCCGAGGTCGACCGCGGCTTCGCGCGATCGGTCGAGCGCCTGTCCGACTTTCTCCGCATTCCGAGCGTCAGCACGGACCCGACCTTCGACGCCGAGACGCGGCGCTGCGCCGAGTGGCTGGTGAACGAGCTGCGGGGGCTCGGCTTCACCGCCGAGGCGGCGAAGACGATCGGCCACCCGATGGTGGTCGCGCATCACCCGGGCGTCGGTCCCGACGCGGCGAGGCGTCCGCGCATCCTCTACTACGGTCACTACGACGTGCAGCCGGCGGATCCGCTCGAGCTGTGGTCGAGCCCGCCGTTCGAACCCGCGATCGTCGACGGACCGCGGGGAAAGCGCATCGTGGCGCGCGGTGCGGTCGACGACAAGGGACAGGTCATGGGGATCGTCGAGGCGCTGCGCGCGTGGCATGCGCTCGCGGGCGGACCGCCCTGCCCCGTCACGCTCATGATCGAGGGCGAGGAGGAGTCGGGGAGCAAGAGCCTCGAGCCGTTCCTCCACGAGTCGAAGGCGCGGCTTGCGGCCGACGTCTGCGTCGTGAGCGACACGGGAATGTGGGACGAGAAGACTCCCGCGATCACGACGCGTCTGCGCGGCCTCGTCTACGTGGAGGTCACCGTCCACGGCCCGACGCGCGATCTCCACAGCGGCATGTACGGCGGCGCGGTTCCGAATCCGATCAACGTTCTCGCGAGGATCCTGTCGGAACTGCACGACGCCGAGCGGCGCGTGACGCTTCCCGGCTTCTACGACGGCGTGGGCGAACTGCCCGCCGCCACCAAGTCGCAGTGGGATTCGCTCGGGTTCGACGAAGGCGAGTTCCTCGGCGACATCGGCCTGAAGAGCGGCTTCGGCGAGCGCGGCCGCACGACGCTCGAGCGCACCTGGTCGCGGCCGACCTGCGACGTGAACGGCATCTTCGGCGGCTACACCGGCAAGGGCGCGAAGACAGTGATCGCGGCGCACGCGACCGCGAAGGTGAGCTTCCGGCTTGTCTCGAGGCAGGATCCCGAGAAGATCGCGGCCGCGTTCGAGGCGTTCGTCCGCGCGCGGCTGCCCGAAGGCTGCAGCGCCGAGTTCGAGCGCCACGGCGCGAATCCGGCGATCGAGGTGAGCGAGAGCTCGCGCTATCTCGGCGCGGCAGAGCGCGGGTTGCGCGCGGTGTTCGGAAAGGCCCCGCTCCTGATCGGAACCGGCGGCAGCATTCCCGCGGTCGGCGCGATCGGGAACATCCTCGGCATGGACTCGCTGCTCGTCGGCTTCGGTCTCGACGACGACTGCGTGCATTCGCCCAACGAGAAGTTCGAGCTGGTCTGCTACCAGAACGCGATCCGAAGCCACGCTGCGATGCTCGCCGAGTTCGCGGCGCTTCCGCGGTCAGGCTGACGGCTCAGAGCGGCTCGGGCCAGATCTCGTCCGCGCCCTTGTCGCGGCGGGCCCGATCCCGCTTGGCGGCCTCGAGCGGAGCGTCGAACTGCCGACGGAGGCGGCGCGTCTCGACGATCAGCTTCACGAACTTGTGCGAGTCGTCGATGCGTACCGCCATCACCCCGAGGACAAGCACCGCCACCAGATAGGCGAGTCCGAGCGAGACGAGGACCGCGAAGGCGACCATGGAGTGTGGATCGGCCGCCGCGGGCACGCGGTTGAGCGCAAGGCGCAACGGGGCGGCAGGCGCGGGTACACTCCCGACCCAATCCATGCTTTACGGACCTTCCCGCCTGCTTCTTGCGTGCCTCGCGGCCGTCCTCGTCGCGCTCGGCGCGGTCGGACGCGCGCAGGCAGCCGACATCGACGTGAAGTTGATTCACTTCGGGGTGGGCGACGTCGCGCGCGGCGGCGACGCGCTTGGCATCCAGCTCGAGTTCCGCAGCGCGCTCGACCGCGTCGTAGAGGTCGAGGCAGTGTGGGAGCTCCCCAACGCCGACCTCGACATCGCCGAGTTCTCGCGGAGTTTCGTGCTCAACCCCGGGCAGGCGCAGCGGCGATGGATGTACGGCGTGGTCCCGCCTGTCGGCGAGGGAGCGCTTCTCGGCGCCATCTACGATCTCCGGCTCTACGAACTCGAGGCGGGCGAGCGTGTGCGCGACCTCGGCACGGTGAAGATCGGTCCCGGCATCGCGGAGAACCCGCCGGTGGTGCTTGCGCGCGACACCGACGCGGTGCTCGTCGTCGGAGACAGCAAGCTCGGGCTCGACGCGCTCGAACCTTCGACGCAGGGCGGAACGCGGCCGTCGATGCACGCCGCGACGCAGACCGCGCTTGCCCGCGACGCAGACGCGCTTCCCGACCGCGCCGAGGGGCTGGCGCAGTTCCGCGCGATCGTCTGGTCGAGCGGCCGAATCTCGCCTTCGCGCGTCAGCGAGGAGACCGCGCGCGCGCTCACCGAGTGGATCGAGCGCGGCGGGATCTTCGTGATCGCGCTGCCCGCCGCGGGCGACCCGTGGTCGGTCGGCTCCGCCGGCGCGCACGCCCTCAGCCCGATCCTTCCACCCGCCGCGCCGCGCAGGATCGACGGTGTCCGCGTCGCGGACCTCATCCAGCTGCTTTCGGTCCGCGAGGATCTCCGCGATCCGGCGGTGACGCTCCGTGTCGCGGCGTTCGACGCCGCATCGCTGCCGCGCGGCTGGCGTCCGTTCATCGCGGTCCCGGCGCGCCGCAACCCTGACGGAACCCCCGTCGTCGAGGACGGCCGCCCCGACGGCCTGGTTGTCGGCATCCGGCGCAGCGTGGGCTTCGGAACCGTCACCGTCCTCGGTCTCGACATCGAGGAACTGTCGAAGCGCTCGCTCCAGACGCCTTCGCTGCCGCACGTCGACGTCTTCTGGAACCGCATCCTCGGGCTGCGCGCCGACACGCCGGGCGGCGCGGAGTTCAACCTGCTCGAGACCGAGGGGCGCGCCGTGACCGGCGGCTACACGCGCAACATCGAGATCGGCGGCCCCGTCTCGACAGAGATCGGCCTCGCAGGACAGGCCGCCGTCGGCGTGCTCGCCGCGACGAGCGTCTTCGCGCTCTACTGGCTGCTCGCGGGCCCGCTTGGGTTCGCGGTCCTCAAGTCGTTCAAGCGGGAACGATGGTCGTGGGTCGCCTACGTGGCGATCGCGGGCGTGTTCAGCGCGGCGATCCTCGTCGTCGGCCGATCGCTCGCGGGGGGCGAAGCGCGCATCCAGCACCTCACGGTGATCGACATGGTCGAGCCCGCGCAGGGAGAGTCGGAACTCACCGAGGTCCAGCGCAAGCGGGCCACCGGCTGGTTCTCGCTCTTCTCTCCGGGATACGGCTCCGTCGAAGTGGCGCTTGACCCGAAGGGCGACCCGGACGTCCGGAACCGGCTGCAATCGTGGCGCTCGGCGTCGTCGGACGCGACGGGCTTTCCAAGCCGCGAGCGCTACCGCGCCCCGCTCGACTCGCCGAACACGATCGCGGTCCCGTCGCGCGCGACGTCGATCGATTTCGAGACGCGCTGGCTCGGCGCGGTCGATCCGAGGTGGGGATTCTTCCCGCGGGTGACGAAGCCTGTCGAGGTGACCCTCGACCGATCGACGAACCCGGCGACGATCTCGATCTCGGGCGAACTGACCCACACGCTTCCCGGCGTGCTTCGCGACGTCCAGATCCTGCACGTGTGGCCGATTCGCAACCCGCCCGTCTCGCTCTCGGCGGATGGAAAGCTGATGTCGCGGCGCCAGCCCGGGCAGATGCCGAACCGGGGCGCCATCGTGATGGTGTCGGACTGGGCTCCCGGTCAGCCGCTGCGGCTCGAGTCGATGCTCGAGCCGCGCCCGGTCTCGGACCGGGGACTCCAGGCTGCGATGACGCGGCGCTACTACGAGGACTTCTACAACGACGCGCGCAACATCGGCACCGGCTTCGGCCTCACCGCCGAGAGCCTCGATGCGCAGCTGGCCGTCGAGGTGCTGTCGTTCTACTCGATGATGACGCCGCCGCCGTACATCCGCAATCCGCCGAGCGACGTCAAGGTGCTGCGCATCACGCGCGGGGCCGGACGCGAGCTCGATCTCGCGACGTGGTTCACGGAGCCGTGCATCGTGGTGCTCGGCACGCTCCTCGACGTGCCGCTGCCCTACCCCGTGCTCGTCGACGGCGAAGAGGTGGAGTCGACGGGCTCCGTGTACGTGCGCTGGGTGCTGCCGCTGCCGGCCGATCCGTCGCTCGTCGTACCCGAGCGGATCGTGCGCTCGGCCGCGGAGGACGCGATCAAGCCGGGCGATGGCGAGGCCGAGGGCGCGTCGCGGGATCCGGGCGGGACGGAAGGCTGAAGTCCGCCCCCGCTTCCGGGGCGAGGTCCGAGTGAAAGTGTGAAGGTGCACGCATGCCGATGATCGAGACGGTCAACCTCACCAAGAAGTACGGCGACTTCGTCGCGCTCGACAACCTCAATCTCACGATCGAGGAGGGCTCGTGCTTCGGCTTCATCGGCCCAAACGGCGCCGGCAAGACGACGACGATCAAGATCCTCGCGACGCTCCTGAAGCCGACGTGGGGCGAGGCGCGCATCGACGGCAAGGTCGTCGGATACCAGAATCACCTGATCCGGCCGCTGATCGGCTACGTGCCCGACTTCATGGGCGCGTACCAGGACATGACCGTGAACGAGTACCTCGAGTTCTTCGCGGCCTGCTACCAGGTGCCGGCGGCGAAGCGCGCGCGCACGATCTCCGAGGTGCTCGCGCTCACCGACCTCTCGCACAAGACGGAGAGCGAGGTGAACGGTCTCTCGCGCGGCATGCAGCAGCGGCTCGCCGTCGCGCGCGTGCTGATCCACGATCCCAAGGTGCTGCTCATGGACGAGCCGAGCTCGGGCCTCGACCCGCGCGCGCGCATCGAGATGCGCGAACTTCTGAAGGAGCTGCGGCGCATCGGGAAGACGATCCTCATCTCGTCGCACATCCTGTACGAGCTTGCGGACCTCTGCAACGCCGTCGGCGTGATCGAGCAGGGAAAGCTCGTGTTCGCCGGCGCCGTGAGCGATCTCATGCAGAAGGCGAAGGTCGGCAAGGTCGTGCAGATCTCGGTCGAGGCCCGGCACGAAGAGGCCGCCACCCTGCTGAGGACCGTTCGCGGCGTCGCCAAGGTCGACCTCGCGCTCGAGGAGGGCGGACAGCGCATGGACGTGCAGCTCGAGCCGAACGCCGGCATCGCCGCGAGCGAGCTCGCTGCGCGCCTCCTCGCGCAGGGATTCCGCCTCTCGCGCCTCCAGCCCGAGGAAATCAGCCTCGAGACCGCGTTCATGCGGCTCACCAAGGGGCTCGTGAGCTAACGATACGCGAGCCGAGGAACCCGATGCCACGAGCGCTGCTCATCGTCAACCACGACAAGCCCGAGGCGGTTCGCACGGCCGAGGCGATCCGTCCGATCGTCGCACGCCATGCGGGTGTCGACGTGATCGAGGCGCACGAGGAGCCGCTCGTGCATGCGGCGGCGTTCGACCTCGCCGTGGTCGTGGGCGGCGACGGCACGCTGATCGCGCAGGCCCGCAGGCTGCTCGAGTTCGGAAAGCCGATCGTCGGCGTGAACGCGGGCCGGCTCGGATTTCTCGCGGAGTTCGACGCAGCGGACCTCGAGAAGCACGCGGCGCTCGTCTTCGGCGCGAAGCCGCCCCTGCGCGAGCGCATGCTGCTCGCGGTGGAGGTCGAGCGCGCGAAGGGCGGCCGCGAGTCGGGCGCCGCGATCAACGACGCGGTCATCACCGCGGGCGCCCCGCACCGCATGATCGAGATGTCGCTGCGGGTCGACGACGACGACACGGGCGTCGACATCATCGGCGACGGCGTGATCATCGCGACGCCGACCGGCTCGACCGCGTACAGCGCGAGCGCGGGCGGGCCGATCGTTCATCCTGACGTCGGCGGCGTGACGATCACGCCGATCTGCGCGCAGAGCCTCGCGTTCCGACCGGTCGTCGTGCGCTCGTCGGACGCGATCGCGCTCGTGATGCGGCGGGTGAACGAGGGGACCTGCGTGGTGCTCGATGGCCAGCGGCACATCTCCCTGGGCCAGGGCGATACGGTGCGGATGCGCGAACACGGGCGGAAGGCGCTGTTCGTCGCGAATCCATCGAACCGCTACTGGGACGCCCTGCGCGCGAAGATGAAGTGGGCGGCGCCGCCGAGTTATCGTGTTTGAAACGCCGGATCTTGAGCGCTCGCCACTGCGGCGGCGAGCTTTGGTGCTACGAACGCCGAACCCCGCTATCTTCCGCGCTCCATGATCGATCTGAAGGACCTCCGCGAGAACCCCGACAAGTACCGCAACGGCGTGCGCGACAAGTGCATGCCGGTCGACATCGACCGCCTGCTGGCGCTCGACGAGGCGCGCCGCGCGATCCTGACCAGGCTCGAGACCGCGCGCAGCGAGCAGAACAAGATCTCGAAGGAGATCGGGCCGAAGATCGGGCAGCTGAAGGGGAAGCTCAAGGGCGCCGCGGGCGACGAGAAGGACCGCCTCGAGATGGAGATCGCGGCGCTCGAGGCGAAGCCGGCCGAGCTGAAGGCGCTCGCGGCCGAGGAAGAGCGTCATCTCAATGCGATCGAGCCCGAGTTCAAGGCGCTGTGGCTTCAGGTGCCGCAGCCCCCCGCCCCCGATGTCCCGCGCGGCAAGGGCAGCGAGGACAACAAGGAGATCCGCCGCTGGGCGCCCGCGGGATGGGACTTCGCGAAGACCTTCGCCGAGAACCGCGGTTTCAAGCCGCGCACGCACCTCGAGCTCGTGAAGACGCACGGGCTCGTCGACTTCGAGCGCGGCGTGAAGATGTCGGGCACCCGGCACTATGTGCTGACGGGCCTCGGCATGCGGCTTCATCAGGCGGTGCTCCGCTACGCGCTCGACTTCATGGCCGATCGCCGCGGCTTCAAGCCGATGGGTGTCCCCGTCATCGTGAAGGAAGAGTGCATGGTCGGCACGGGCTTCTTTCCCGCGGGCCGCGAGCAGGCGTACCACATCGACGAGGCGGCGCGCGGCGCAGGGCATGACTTGTTCCTGACGGGAACGGGCGAAGTCGGCCTGATGGGCCTGCACGCCGACGAGATCCTCTCGCTCGAGCAGCTGCCGCTCAAGTACTGCACGGCGTCGACCTGCTTCCGCCGCGAGGCGGGCGCTGCCGGCAAGGACACAGCGGGCCTCTACCGCATCCACCAGTTCGACAAGGTCGAGCAGGTGGTCGTCTGCAAGGCCGACGAGGCGGAGAGCCGCGCGTGGCACGCGCAGATGATCGAGACGGTCGAGATGATCCTCCAGTCGCTCGGCCTCGCGTATCGCCTGCTCCAGTGCTGCTCGGGCGACCTCGGCGTCAAGAACGAGGACATGATCGATATCGAAAGCTGGATGCCGGGCCGCGGCGAGCCGGGCAAGGACGGCGCGCCGACGGGCGAGTTCGGCGAGACGCACTCGGCGAGCCGCCTCGGCGACT
>JBIKWD010000030.1:0-21043 GCA_044356505.1 Phycisphaerales bacterium | reverse complement strand
GCCGAGCCAGAGCGTGATCTCGCCGCCGGGCGCGACCTCGGGGAAGCCTGTCGAGCCGACCGAGTCGTCGCCTGCAAAGAGCCGCGCTTCGCCCGCGACGAGCTGCGTGCCCGTGGTGTTGCGCGCCGTCGCCCGCAGATAGACGGTCGAGTCGACGATCGGATGCACCACGTGCGTGAACTCGGGCTTGAGGTCGAACGATGCGACGCGCTGCGAGCGCGCGCGCGTGTCGTCGCTCGGGATCGAGACCTTGCGCGGAATGGCGTAGTTCACCACGGCGCCGCCCATGCCTTCGGCATCGGCGTAGGCGCCATCGAGGACATCGCGCACGTCGGCCCGCTCCAATCCCAAGTCGGCGCTGCCGATGACCCCCGCTGCCTGCGGATCACCGAAACCGTAGCCGCCGCCGGAGCCGCCGCGAGGCCCACCGGGAACCCCCGTGGGAGGCATGCCCGCCTTCTCGAGCGGGACCACAGGCGCCGCGACGGCGAGGAACTCAGGCTCGACCTCGGGCGGCTCGGGACGCCGGTCGGGCTGGGCGGTGGAAAGCGTCAGCGCGACGTTCGACCAGTCCTCGCCCGTGCGCTGCATGATCTCCGCGCTCAGTTCGATGGTCACGAGGTCGAGCGCGTCGTCGCCCGCGTCGGTCGCACGCACCGAGTAGCGCGGAGCCCACGCGGCCTCGGTGACGAGATAGCCGAGCGCCAGCGTCGCCGCGCCCGCCTGCGACTTGCCGACGGTCACGACCGCCTCGCGCGCGGTCTTCGTGCGGCCGCCGAGCGCGCGGAGCTTCGCCTCGAGCGACTTGATCTGGTCGTTGGTGGCGATGCGCGCCGCGTCGAGCGCGAGGCGCTGGTTGATGAGCTCCTCGCGGGACTGCCCGATGAACTTGATCTGCGCCGCGAGCGCAGCGGGATCGAGGTTCTTCGACCCGAAGTCCTTGCCCGACTCGCCCGCCGTCTTTGCGGCGATCGCGTTGAGGAGATCGCTCTGCTGGTCGAGCGCACGCCACTGCATCTCCTGTCGGGCTGCGGTGCGGCGCGCCTCGTCGAGCGCCTTGGTCGCGCCGCGGATGTCGGTGCTGGTCGCCGCGTCGGTCTCGAGCAGCGTCTCGCTGAAGCGCACATCGAGCACCTTCGCGCCCGCCACCCGCGCAGAGAGCGAGTCTGGCTCGATCATGGGCGGAAGCCCCGTGATTCGAACAGCGAAGGTCCCGAGTCCCTCGGGCAGGGCGGCCGTGCGCGTCACGAGCGCGCGGCCGCGGTAGAGCGTGACCGCCGTGATCGGCGCGTCGACCGCGACCTCGGTGGGCGGCGCGAGCTCGGCCTGCGCGAAGGCGGGCGCGAGGGCGACGAAGACAGGCGCCGCGAACGCGGTCGCGAGGAGGCCGGAGAGGAGGATCGAGGAGATGTGGGTGCGGTTCTTCATGTGTGGTCTGAGTCAGAATACGCGCGCGGAGCGACCGCATGTGACTTCGGAGGGGCTCCATCTCACGGAGCGCCTCGGAATCGACCAGATCCGAGCCGCACCTCCAGCGTCTACATTGCCACGATGCCAGTCCAAAGGAAGCAGTCCACCCTCGCGCCCGCCCCCCGATTCGACGCAGCGTTCGACCCGGACGCCGCAGCGACCGGCGACGGTCTGTTCGGTCTTTCGACGACGCCGTCCGAGGCGAGCGTCGTCGTGATTCCCGTGCCCTTCGACGCGACGACGAGCTACCGCCCGGGCACCGCCAAGGGCCCGGCCGCCGTGCTCGAGGCGAGCAAGCAGGTCGATCTCGAGGACCTCCAGTACGGCGCCATCTGGAAGGCGGGCATCGCCATGCTGCCGATCCCCCGCAAGATCGAGGCGCTGTCGAGGTCGGCGCGCAAGGCCGCGGAGCCCGTCATCGCGGCGGGCGGCGCCGAGCCCGGCAACCGCGCCCACGCGAAGGCGCTCGCGGCCGTGAACGCGGCGAGCGCGAGCGTGAACGAGTTCGTGGCGCACGAGGCGCGCGCGATCCTCAAGCGGGGCGCGATCCCCGCGCTCCTTGGCGGCGACCACGCGAGCCCGTTCGGCCTGATCGACGAGCTCGCCAAGCGCCACAAGGGCCTCGGCGTCCTTCAGATCGACGCGCACATGGACCTCCGCGAGGCGTTCGAGGGCTTCGCGTTCTCGCACGCGAGCATCTACCACAACGTGATGACGCGCATTCCCGGCGTCGCGAGGCTCGTGCAGGTCGGGATCCGCGACTTCGGCGCCCGCGAGCGCGCGTTCGCCGAGAACTCGATGGGCCGCGTCAAGGTGTTCTACGACCAGGCGATCCGCGACCGCCAGTTCGCGGGAACGCCGTGGGGCGCGATCTGCAAGGACATCGTCGCCGCGCTTCCGAAGGAGGTCTACCTCTCCTTCGACATCGACGGGTTGTCGCCGGATCACTGCCCGAACACCGGCACGCCCGTGCCCGGCGGGCTCTCGTTCCCCGAGGTCTGCCACCTGTTCGAGGTGCTTGCGAAGAGCGGCCGCCGCATCGTCGGCTTCGACTTGGTCGAGGTCGCGCCCGGCCCGAACGGCGAGGACTGGAACGCGAATGTCGGCGCGCGCGTCCTCTACAAGATGCTCGGCGCCACGCTCAAGAGCCAGAAGAAGCTGTGAGCGCGGGGAAATCGCGCCGCGCCTGTTGACCGCGCCGTCAGACTTGCGACGATGCGCGCAGGGAGGATCTCTCGATGACGACTGGCACGACGGAAGGCGCTTCTGAAGGCGATTCGGGCTTGTGGACGCTCATCTTCGACGACGGGACCACGGGCGGGCTCCGCGTCGCATGCGGAGCGGACAAGGTCGAGGAGTACATCGTCGCGGGCCGCGCACGCGCCTCGACGCCTGCGATCGCGCCCGGCACGAGCGAGCGCATCCCGCTCGGAGAGGTCGCCCGCTTCGCGCCGCTCTTCCACGCTGCGGAACTCGGCGCGATCTCGCGGTCTGGAGGCGTGCAGCAGGCTGCATCGCTCCGCTTCTTCGCGACGCTCTGCAAGATCTGCGCCTACTTCTTCGTCGTCGTCGGCGTCGTCTGGCTCATCGCATCGCTCGCGGGCGGCATCAAGCTCGATGGCGCGAGAGGATTCATGGGCATGCTCGTCGCCGGGCTGCTCGGAATCATCCCGATCGCCGCGATTCCGGTCGCGTTCTTCACGCTTTCGGCTCTTGCCGAAGGCGTCGCCACGCTGCTCGACCAAGGCGCGCTGCGGCGGGTCCGCGAGCGCTGACCGCGATCCGCGTCACTCCGCCATCAGCTGCGCGCGCGCATCGGCCAGGTTCGCGCGGCCCGCCTCGTCGAGCGACGGATAGTGGAGGTCGACCGACGCCAGCGCGTCGATGATCGTCGCGGCGACCACGAGCCGCGTGTACCACTTGTTGTCGGCGGGCACCACGCTCCACGGCGCGTGGTCGGTGGCGGTGTTCCGGATCATGTCCTGGTACGCGTCCATGTACCCGTCCCAGTGCGCGCGCTCGGCGACATCGGCGGAGCTGAACTTCCAGTTCTTCGCGGGGTCGTCGATCCGCTCGAGGAAGCGCTTCTTCTGCTCGTCGCGCGAGACGTTCAGGAAGAACTTGCGCACGATCGTGCCGTTGCGGGCCATGTAGCGCTCGTACGAGCGGATGTCCTTGAAGCGCTCGTCCCAGATGTCCTTCGTCACGAGTTCGGGCGGAAGCTGCTGCTTCTCGAGGTACTCGCGGTGGATGCGCACGACGAGCACCTCCTCGTAGTACGAGCGGTTGAAGATGCCGATCATCCCGCGGCGCGGGGCGAGGCGCGTGCAGCGCCACATGAAGTCGCGGTCGAGCTCCTCGGGGCTCGGCGCCTTGAACGAATGCACCTCGCAGCCCTGCGGATTGACGCCGCTCATCACATGCTTGATCGCGCCGTCCTTGCCGGCCGCGTCCATCGCCTGGAAGATCAGCAGCACCGACCAGCGGTTCTGCGCGTAGAGCATGTCCTGCATCCGCGAGACCATGCGGACGCCCTCCGCCAGGAGTTCCTTCGTCGCCTCCTTCATCGAGCCGGGCGCGGCGTTCGGGACGAGCGGATGCTCGCCGTCCTCGAACGCGCCGATGTCGGCGGGATCGTGCTTCGAGAGCCTGAAGCCGTCGCCGTCGCACACCATGTGCCGCGCAGCCAGCTTGCGCGCGGCCTTGACGAGCAGCGCATCGCGTTCCGACCACTCCGCGTTCGTCTCACCAGCCGCCATCGGACCTCCACGCGCCGCGGGAAAGTCGCGGCGGCACGGGATCATCGTCGGGCGGGGCGCTGGATGCAACGCACCCCTACTTCAACCCCTGCGTGTCCTCCTCGTCGTCGTCGCCGATGCTGTCGATGTCCTCGTCGCCGCCGCCCGTGCGCGGGAGCGCGAGGCCCTCGTGCCAGATGCTGCTCGCGAGGCCGCCGACCTGCCAGTGGCGGCGGCTGTCCTCGGCGTTGGGACGGCCGTTCTCGCCGATCGACTTCCCCTCGAGCCTGCTCTCGATGAGCTGGAGGAGCTCGTCCGCATCGAACGGCTTCTCGAGCACCGACGCGCCCTTGACCTCGGCGATTCCCTTCTTGTGATCGTCCGCGAAGCCCGTGATGAAGATGATCGGCACCGCTTCCGATCGCTGCAACGCCTTGGCGAGCGCGATGCCGTCGCCGTTGGGCATGTTGAGGTCGGTCACGACGAGGTCGAAGCTGCGGTCCTGCCACTCGGCGAGCGCCTGCGCGCCGGTCGCGGCCTTCACGCAGACATGCCCCGCGCCCTCGATGACGTGGGCGAGGTAGTTCCGCACCGAAGCATCGTTGTCGACGACGAGGATCACGGCCGTGTCGGTTGTCTTCATGGTTCGAGCCTCCGCTTCCGCGCGCAGCGCGCACCCGATTCAAGGCGCGGCGCAGCGTCTTGGATTCGCCGCGGCCGCAGCCGGTCACCGTTTGTCCGTGACTCAGCCTGCATCCCCTACGGGAGCACGTCGCGAACCGCGCGAGGTCGGTTCCACGCGCTCCCGCCCGCTTGACTGCGCGAGATTCGCCGGGGACGGTAGGCTGCTCCGCGCATCGCCATGCCCGCGCGCAGCGCCAACACCGCGACCGACAGCGAGACCGTGCCGATCGAGTCGGCGCGGCGGCTGCTCCTTGCGGGATGCGCGCTCGACCGCGCGCCGGCGCGGGCGACGAGGGCGCGCGTCATCGGCCTCGTGCGCGAACTTGGATTCGTGCAGGTCGACAGCATCAGTTCGGTCGAGCGCGCGCATCACCTCGTGTTCCACGCCCGGCTCGATGGCTACGAACCCGCGCATCTCGCGCATCACACCGAGTCCACGCGTCGCGCCTTCGAGCACTGGACGCACGACGCGAGCGTGATCCGCAGCGACTGGCTGCCGTGGTGGACGCACCGCTTCGAGCGGAGCCGCGCGCGCCTCGGGCAGAGCGCGTGGATGCGCGAACGCCTCGGCCGCAACTGGCGGAAGACGATCCTCGAGGTGCGCGACGCGCTCGGCGCGCGCGGACCGCTCGCGACGCGCGACTTTCCGCGGCCTGCGAATGCGCGCAAGAGCGAGGGCTGGTGGGACTGGTCGCCGCACAAGGCGGCGCTCGAGTTTCTCTGGCGCACGGGCGAGGTCGCGGTCCATTCGCGCCGTGGCTTCGAAAAGGTCTACGACCTCGCGGAGCGCGTGTACGGCGCGGTTCCCGCACGACCGCCGCGCGAGGAACTCGTCCGCTTCGCCTGCCTCGCGGCGATCGAGCGTCTTGGCGCGGCGACCCCGCGCGAGATCGCCCACTTCCTGTGGTCGATCTCGCCGGCCGAGGCGAAGGCGTGGTGCGAAACCGCTGCAAGACGCGGCGAAATCGCGCCCGTCGCGCTCGAGCGGCTCGGCCGCGCGCCCGTCGCCGGCTTCGCCCGCAACGACTGGAAGCGCGCGGCGTCGCGCATCGAGCCGGACGACACGCCGCGTCTCCTCACGCCGTTCGACCCGCTCGTCCGCGAGCGCGCGCGCCTCGCCGAGCTCTTCGGCTTCGATTTCCGCTTCGAGGCGTTCGTGCCCGCTGCGAAGCGCGTGCACGGCTACTACACGATGCCCGTCCTCCTGGGCGAGCGCTTCGTGGCGCGCGTCGATCTCGAGAGCGACCGCGCGTTGGGCGCGCTGCGGGTGAACCGCGTCTGGCTCGAGCCCGGCGCGCCACGGACGCTCGCACGCAAGGGCACGCTGTCCGCGTGCGGGCGCCTCGCAAGGCAGCTCGGGCTCGGGCTCGAGGCGTGAGAGCATCCGGCCCGAGTCGGCCCGCGCCTGGGTTCCGTCGAACACGGATGCCGCAGGAAGACCTACGCTACGGAGAGGGGCCCATCCCGAACGAGGAGCCAGCAGCATGAGCGACGAGATCAACCGGCAACCGACGAATCATGCGCCGACTCGCACCGGTCGCGGCTCGCACGCCCCTGCCGCGACGCCGGCGACCGTGGAACCGCCCGCGACGCAGGTGCGCTCCGGCAAGGGCTTCGCGGCCGTCTCGAACCTCCGCTTCGCGCTCGCGATGGCGGTGGCGGTGCTTGCCGACACGATCGGGATTCCCTTCGGCGAGATCGGCGTCGTGGTGTTCGACGTCGCGGTCGGATTGATCCTCGCCCTTTGCCTGCGCGGATTCCGGCCCGAGATCATCCTCGCCTGCCTCATCGAGGCGATCCCCGGCTTCGGCCTCTTCCCGAGCTGGTCGCTCGCGGTCCCCGCGATCTGGGCGCGCATGAAGCTCGGCGCTTCGGGCGCCGCGGCGACAGGGCCTGACCGCGAGTCGACCCAGCCGCGCTGAGCGGCGCCGCGGAATCGCGCGAGGCGCTCGAAAATCCGCAACGGCCCAGCGGGGCCGCTGGTTTTGTGCGGTTACACTCGCACCATGACGCTTCCCGCGATTGTCCGCCTCGCCGCGCGCGCCGCAGTCACCCTCAGCATCCCGATCGCTCCGATCGCCGCGTCCGCGGCGGCCCACGCTGCGCCGCCGGCGATCCCCGACGAGTGGTTCTTCGAAGGCGCAAACCGCCCCGCGGCGCTCAAGGCGCTCGAGGGGAAGCCGGCGCCGACGATCGACGCGGACGCGTGGATCGGCGCCCAGACCTCGGTCGGCGAGAACAAGGGCAAGGTCGTCGTCGTCGACTTCTGGGCGACGTGGTGCGGCCCCTGCATGAACGCCATCCCCGAGAACGTCGCGCTCGTCGAGAAGCACAAGGCCTCCGGCGACCTCGTGTTCATCGGCGTGCACGACTCGAACGCGGGCTGGGACAGCGCGGACACGGTGGCGAAGGACAAGAAGATCAACTACCCGCTCGCGAAGGACAAGTCGGGCGGCCCCTCCGCGAAGGCGTTCGCCGTGCAGTTCTGGCCGACCTACGTCGTCATCGACCGCGCCGGAATCGTGCGCGCGGCGGGCCTGATCCCGAACCACGTCGCCGACGTCGTCGAGATGCTCCTGAAGGAAGCGGCGCCCGACGCGGGCAGCGCGGGCGCCGACGGCGAGTTCGCGGCCGAAACCTACGTCGGCGGCGCCAAGCGGCCGCAGTCGCTGCGCGCGGTCGAGGGCAAGGAACCGGCGCTCGCGGACAAGGTGGCGGGCGTCGACTGGGTCGCCAACGCCCCCGCCTCCGGCTGGACATCGACGTGGAAGGGCGCGGTCGTCGCGCTCCACTTCACGGCGCCGCTCGGCGCGCTCAGCGCGCGCGAACTCGAGCGCTTCGCCGCGCTCGAGAAGGAGTTCGCCGCGCAGGGCGTCGTGTTCGCGGTGGTCGTCGACTCGCAGGCGCAGCGCGCGGCCGTCGACCAGATGGTCGCGGCCGCGAAGCCGACGATGCCGTTCGGAATCGACGGCCAGCGCAAGGCGCCGCCCGAGGAGAGCGGCATGACCGCGGACAGCTACGGCGTCAGGCGCCATCTGCTCCCCGCAACCATCCTCATCGACCGCTCGGGCAAGGTCCGCGCGGCCGGCGTCAAGAGCGACAAGGCGAAGGCGCTCATCGAGAAGCTCCTCGCCGAAGAGGCACGCTGAACATGACCACCATGACAGAGCCGAAGACCGGCCATTCTCCGTTCGTCGACCATATCCGCACGGAGGTCGCGCGCACCGTCGTCGGCCAGGAGGTCGTTGTCGAGCGCGTGCTCATCGCCCTGCTCACAGGCGGCCACCTGCTGCTCGAGGGCGTGCCCGGCATCGCGAAGACGCTGCTCGTGCAGAGCGTCGCGAAGGCGATCGACCTCAGGTTCGCGCGCGTCCAGTTCACGATCGACCTCCTGCCGAGCGACATCGTCGGCAGCGAGATCCTCGAGCAGAAGACGGGCGAGTTCCGCATCCACAAGGGCCCGATCTTCACGAACCTGCTGCTTGCCGACGAGATCAACCGCGCGAGCCCGAAGGTGCAGTCGGCGCTCCTCGAGGCGATGCAGGAGCGCCGCGTGTCGATCGGCGACACGACGCACGACCTTCCCGCGCCGTTCCTCGTGATCGCGACGCAGAACCCGGTCGAACAGGCGGGAACCTTCGAACTTCCCGAAGCGCAGCTCGACCGCTTCATGCTGCGCCACCGCCTGTCGTACCCGACGCCGACCGACGAAGCCGAGGTCGTGCGCCGCAGCCTGAAGCTCAAGCTGAAGCGGCAAGGCGACGGCGCCGTGCCGATGAGCGCGTTCGACGCGATCGACGACAGCCGCCGCATGCATGTCGGCGACCTCACGACCGCGATGGCCGCCGTGCAGGCGGTGCACGTGAGCGACGTGTTCGTGCGCGACGTGGTCGAGCTCGTCAACCTCACGCGCCGCCACAAGGACATCGAGCTCGGCTGCAGCCCGCGCGCGGCGCTCGCGCTCGTCCATGCGTCGCGGGCGCGCGCCTTCATCCAAGGCCGCAACTACACGATTCCCGAGGACATCTTCGCGCTCGCCGACGACGTCATCCTCCACCGCATGCGCCTCAGCTACGAGGCGCTTGCGACCGGAAGGACGTCGCAAGGCGTGCTGCGGGAGCTTCTCTCGACGATGGCCTGAACCCGCAACGCGATGACGCCCGCAGCGACCAGCACCGACCTCGACCTTCCTGCGCCCGAGTCGCTCGCGCGCGGCGACTTCGACATCGTCGTCCGCCGGCTCGCCGAGGACCTCGCGTTCGGAAGCGACACCTCGCGGCTCGTTGGAAGCGGCCTCGAGTACGCGAGTTCGCGCCCCTACATCCCGGGCGATTCGGTGCGGCTTCTCAACTGGCGGCTCACCGCCCGCACCGGCAGGCCCTTCGTGCGCGAGTACGAGGCGCTCAAGCGCACGGTCGTCTACGTCTTCGTCGACACATCGGCGTCGATGTCGGTCGCGTCGACCGCGCGCTCGAAGCACGATCTCGCCGTGTGGATCGCGTCCGCGATCGGCCTCGTCGCGCAGCGGCGCATGAGCCCCGTCGCGCTCGTTTCGGGCGGGGAACGCGAGATTCCGCTCGTTCCGAGCCTCTCGCGCAACGAGCTCTGGCAGGCGATCGAGCCCTTGCGCACGCGCCGGCTCGACGAACGGACGACGCTCGGCGCGCAGCTCCGGCGCGTGGCGCAGCGCGTATCGCGCGCAAGCGTGATGTTCGTGGTGAGCGACCTGCACGACCCCGATGCGGTCCCCGCGATCCGTCACGCGGCGCAGAAGCACGACTGCTCGGTGATCCACGTGGTCGACCCGGCGGAGACGAAGCCGCTGCGCGCGGGCTTCTTCCGCGGCCGCGAGCCCGAGACCGGCCGACGCTTCGTCGGCACGGGCGCGACGGTGCTCGGCGAGTCCGAGACCGTGCGCGAGGAGCTCCTGCGCTCTGGCGCCGACTACCTGCGGCTCGACACGGAGAGGCCCTTCATTCCCGCGCTGCGCCACCACCTCGTCTCGCGCGGCGGACTTGCGAGGGGGCGCGGATGAAGACCGTACGCCGCATCGGCATCGTCGCCGCGTCGCTCTTCCTCTGCTGCGCGACCGCATCGCCGGCCCGCGCGCAGACGGGCGAAACCCGCGCGATCGCGCGCGCGGCCCGCGGCAGCGTCGGCTCGATCGAGGTCGCCTACCGAGACGCGCCGCTGCGCGCGAAGGCGCTGCGCGACGCGAATGCGCCCGTTCTCGTCCGCGTGACGACGCTCGGTGCAGACCGCTACCGCATCGACTACATCGGCGCGGTCACGGGCACCTACGACCTGCTGCCCGCGATCGAGCGCGCAGATGGCCGCGCACCCGAAGGGCTCGGATCGCTCTCCGTCGAGATCTTCTCGCAGCTGCCGCCGAACGCGGGCACTGATGTGTTCGGCTTGTCCGCGCCCGGCTTCAACTTCTCCGCGCACTACGCGGCCGCGCTGTGGACGCTCGGGGCCCTGTGGGCCGCGGTGCCCACGTTGTTCCTCCTCCGCCGCGCGATGCGGCGCACGCCGACGGCGGCGCCCGTCGCGCCACCGCGCGAGCCGACGACGGCGGAGCTTCTCTTCGCGGCCGTCGACGCAGCGCGCGCGCGCGAACTCACCGCCGACGAGCGCGGCCAGCTCGAGCTGCGGCTTCTCCAGATCCTTCGCCGCGGCTCGCCCGAAGGCGACGTCGCTGCCGCGATCACGGCGTTGCGCGCCGATCCGCGCACGGGCGCCGTCGTGCGCGCCGTCGAGTCGTGGCTGCACGCGCCCGAAGGCGGCGACGCGTCGCGCGCGCTTGCGGAGATCGACGCGCTCCGCGCGAAGCCGGCGGGCTCCGCGGCGCCCTCCACAACCGGAGGCGCACCATGACCTTCACGCATCCGTGGGTGCTGCTCCTGCTTGCGGTGCCCGTCGTCCTTGCGTGGACCGCGATCGCGCGCGCGCCGGGGCTCGTGAGTCCTGCGGACCACGCGAGGCACCGCGAGCGCCCCTGGCTCGTGCGCGTCCTCGGATTCTTCGACCTCGTGCCGCTTGCGCTGCTTGCGGTCGCGATCCTCGTTCTTGCGGGCCCGCAGACGCTCCAGCAGCCGAAGCGCGAACGCTCGCTCACGAACATCCAGATCTGCCTCGACGTCTCGGGCAGCATGGCGGGCCGGAACTACGAGCTCGCGACGAAGGCGGTCGAGGACTTCACCCGCGCCCGGGAAGGCGACGCGTTCGGGCTCACGCTCTTCGGCGTGCGGCAGATCCGCTGGATGCCGCTCACGAAGGACCTGAACGCGATCCGCAACGCGCTGCCGTTTGCGAATCCCGAGCAACAGCCCTCGCACATGGGCGGCACGATGATCGGCGCGGCGCTCGAGTTCTGCCGCGAGAACATGGTGGCCGAGGCGGCCGAGGGCGACCGCCTCGTCATCCTCGTCTCGGACGGGATGAGCGCCGACCTCGACGGCGACGCGAGCGAGCGGATCGGCGGCGCGCTGAAGGACGACGGAATCACCGTCTTCCACATCCACATCGACGAAAGCGACGTGCCCGCCGAGGTCGTCGACCTCGTCGAACTGACGGGCGGCCAGGCCTTCGCGGCGACCGACACCAACGCGCTGCGCGCGGTGTTCGACCACATCGACAAGATGAAGCCCGCGAAGTTCGCGCAGGTCGGCACCGTGCCGCTCGACCGCTTCACGCCGTTCGCGCTCGCGGCGCTCGCGCTCCTCGGGCTGCACGCGGCTGGGCTCCTCTTCGCGAGGTACACGCCATGGTGAGTCCGCTCGCCATCGCGATCCTCGCCGGCATCGCGGCGCTCGCCCTCGCGGGACTTGCGGAGTGGCTGCACGCGAAGCGCGTCGCGCGCGTCCGGCGCCTTGTGTTCGGACCGAGCGGCCGGCCCGCGATGTGGGCCGAAGCCGCTCCGTTCGCGCGCGCGACCGCGTTCGGCCTCGCCGCGTTCGGCGCGACCGCGCTCTACCTGCACGATCCGCTCGAAGGCGAGGGCGAGCCGAATCCGCGCGCATCGCGGCAGCTGCTCGTCGTCCTCGATGTGTCGCCGTCGATGAACCTTTCGGATGCGGGCCCCGGAAACGACAAGATGATGCGCGGCGTCTGGGCGGGCAAGGTCCTGCAGGGAATCCTCGACCGGATCGACATGAAGGACACGCGCGTGTCGATGATCGCGTTCTACTCGAAGGCGATCCCGATGCTCGAGGACTCGACCGACAAGAACGTGCTGTCGAACCTGATGGACGGACTGCCGCTCTACACCGCGTTCAAGCCCGGCGCGACGGACATGCAGGCGGGCATCGACGCGGCCTTCGCCATGTCGAAGGGCTGGGCGCGCGACTCGACGACGCTCGTCGTCATCTCGGACGGCGACCTCGACAAGCCCGTGAACCTCGGGCGCCGTCCGTCGTCGATCGCGGATGCGATCGTAGTCGGCGTCGGCGACCCCGCGCGCGCCACGCCCATCTCCGGACGCGCCTCGCGCCAGGACCAGTGGACGCTCAAGAGCCTCGCCGCGAAGCTCGACGGCTACTACCACGAAGGAAACTCGAAGCACCTGCCGAGCGCGGTGCTCGACGAACTCACGATGATCGCGCCGCGCGTCTCCGACGGCCTCGGCCTCCGCGAGGCCGGCCTCGTCGCGCTCGGCGCTGGCTGCGCGGTCCTCGGCATCCTGACTCCGCTCCTCGCCCTCTGCGGCCTCCGCCGCGAAGCTCCGGCATCCGCAAGCACGCGCGCCCTCCGCGGCGCAATCGAAGGAAACCCGGCATGAACGACCAGAACTCCTCCGCCCCCGCTTCCGCACGCACGTCGGTCCTTCCGCGCCGGTTCGCGTGGACGCTCTGGGCGCTTGTCCCGGTCGGCCTCCTCGCGTTCCACTTCGGTCCGGGCCAGCAGGCCTGGAAGGAAGACCGCGCCGCGAAGATCGTCGCGCGCGCGGAGTCGCTGCAGGCCGACGCGCTTCTGCTGCAGGACGTCGCCTACGACGCGCATCTCGACGCGATCGCGGCGCGTCTCGCCGCGTTCGGAGGCGCGGACGAGTCGCTGCGCGCCGCGGCGCTCGCCGCCAACGCATCCGAAGAGGCGGCCTACGCGGAGGCGGCCGCGAAGTGGCGCGAGACCGCGAACGCGCTCGCGGAGGCGGAGGCGATCGTCTCGGAGACGGGCGGCGTCTTGCGCGACGAGATCCGCCTTGCGCGCGGCCGCGCGCTCGTGCGCACGGGCGACGTCGAGGCGGGCGCGGCGATCCTCGAGGACCTTCTCGCCGAACTGATGGATGCGGACGCCGCGGCTTCCTCCGGCGCGTCGGGCGCGCAGGCCCTCCGCACCGCGTCGGGCGGCGCACGCAGCGGAATCGCACGCGAGACGCGCGAGGAACTCGCGACCGCGTACTACTACGGCGCGCGGCTTCTCCGCCTCGGCGGACAGCCCGCCGAGCAGTGGCGCGAGGCCGCTGCGCGCGCGAAGCAGAACTTCCGCTACCTCGCCGAAGACGCGAAGGCGCGCGGCGCGTCGGGAGAGGAGATCGCGAACCACGAGAAGAACGGCGAGCTCGTCCTCAACCTCGAGCAGAGCTCGCTCGACGAGCTCTACGCGAAGCCGCGGCCGAAGGATTCGCCCACGGGCAACTGCAATGGACTCTGCGACAACAAGGGCAAGAAGCCGGGCCGGAAGCCTGGCAAGGGCGACAAGCCCTCGAAGGGCGCGGGCATGAACGGCGAGATCGGCCAAGGCTGGTGAGCGCACAGGCGATGCGTGGACTGGAAACCGACATGAACGAGACGACTTCCCCTTCCCGACGGACTCTTCCCGCCGCCTTCGCGCTCGCGGCCGCTGTCGCCTGCGCAGGCACGGCGCTCGCGCAGGTCCGCGGCGTCCGATTGATGCCGGCGCAGATCGAGAACATGGAGATCCTCGAGTTCGACGAAGGCGCCGGGGCGGAGGCCGAGCCGCCGATCGGGCCGGATGGTCCGCCGGGCGGTGCGGCGATGGCGGCGCCGATTCCGCCGGAAGCCGCCGTGCAGCTCGGGCCCGCGGAAATCGCGACGCTCAAGGCGCTCTTCGATGCGCTCGATCCGCCGTCGCAGGACGAGATGCGCGCGTACTACCGCGATCTCGGCGTCGACCTCGACATGGCGCTCGGCCTCACGCAGGCGAAGTCGATGCAGGCCCAGCGCGGCCAGATGATCGCGATGTCGATGCGCGACGGAAGCCTCGACTTCACCCGCAAGCCCGAGGCCGTGCTCAACGCCCGCGCGCGCCTTGGCTTCGGACAGGTCGCCTATCCGAATCCCGAGACCGCGCAGCCGCAGGAAGTGGCGCGCTGGATCCACCTCCACATCATGGCCGGCGAGTGGAAGACGTTCTCGAACTACCTCGAGACGCGTCCGCTCGGCGAGAGCGAGCCGGTCTACTCCGCGATCCTGCAGGGCATGAACCGCGGCGACATCGGCCTCCTTCCCGAGGAAGTGCTGGCGTTCGCTGAGGCGTCGCCCGCGCCGTTCAAGCCGTGGCAGCTCCAGTCGCTCGGCAAGATGCTGCAGCAGGCGGCCGCGAAGTACTCGACCGGCGAGATGCTCGCGTCGATCCGCGAGGGAACGCGCTACTTCGGCAAGTACGACGAGCCCACGCGGCGCCGCACCGTCGAGTTCCTCGCGGCGGGCGGCCTTCTCGAGGCCGCGTACGAGTTCCTGCCGTCGCTCGAGACGGCGCGCGCCGACGGCGACGGCGGGCTCCTCATCGTGCACGCCCGCTACATGCTCGATCTCGCGAAGAAGGCGGGCGAAGGGCCGGAGGCGGAGTCGCTGCGCATCGAGGCGTTCCGCATCCTCGCCGAGGCGACGCTCCTTCCCAAGGAGTCGACCGAGCGACGGCGCGAGGCGCTCAAGCTCGCCATCGCGCAGATGAACAACGTGCCGAAGGTGCAGGTGCAGCCGTGGCTCGCCGAGGTGTTCGCGAGCCCCGCGCTTGGGCCGGCCGCGCTCGAGCAGCTCGCGCTCAGCGCCGCTTCGATCGGCAACATGCAGATTCCCGCAGAGCAGCGCGCGAAGGCCATCCTCAACCTGAAGGAGTCGGTCGACGTGCTGCTTGCGCGCGAGGAGATCGATTCGGCCACGCTGCGCGTTCCGCTGCGCATGGTCACGACCGCGCTCGTCACCGAGATGGAACGCGCCGTGCAGGAGCAGGGTCGCCAGCAGTTCATCGGCCGCGACTCGCAGTTCCTCTACCGCGCGATCCCGAGCGGGAAGTGGCTCGCGTCGCTCGAGCCGAGCCTCGCGACCCGGGCGCGCGTCGCGTGCATCGGCATCGCCACCGTCGCGGACGAGACCGACCAGGCGCTCGCGCTCCTCGACGACGCGATCGCCGCGAGCCCGCGCGAGGCCGCGCGCTTTGCAGACGGCTTCCTCTCGACGTGGGTCATGCGTCTCCAGCCCGAGAGCCCGTACTCGGAGGAGATGATGATGTACTACTCCTTCTACCGCGACGCGATGCCGATGGCGCCGCTCACGCGCGGGCGCCAGCGGCGCAACCTCGACCGGCTCATCGCGCTGATCGACACGCTGCGCTCGGTCGGCGTCGAGGCGCGCACGCTGCCGAGCGTGGTCAGCGCGTTCCAGGCCTGCCACGCGCGCACCGAGGTCTACACCCGCGCCGACATCGAGCGCGTCTTCGGCGACTTCGCGACCATGCCGCCGTCGACCGCGGTCGGGCTCGCCGTCACGATGGCCGGCAGCCTGAACGGCGACTGGCGCAGCCGCGAGGCGCAGAAGTCGACCGGCACCAAGCGCACCGACAGCGAGATCGCGCAGCTCGTCGACAAGGGCTACGAGGTCGCGATCGCGCTCATCGAGAGCGCGGTCGCGCAGCGGCCCGATGCGTGGAACCTCGCCGTCGTGAACGCGGCGCTCACCTACGACCGCCTGCAGTTCAAGCAGACCCTGAAGACCCCGCAGGATCCGGTGAAGCAGAACGAGATCCGCCAGGCTGCGTTCGCGGCCTTCGGCGACGCCGCGTCGCGCTACGTGGTGGCGCTCACCGCGGGCCAGACGCGCGACGATCCGAGCGTGTACCGACGCTGGTTCGGCGCGGCGATGGGCACGGCCGAGCTGAACTTCCTGCGCCCGGAGGACCTCCCGAAGGAGGGGACGCTGCAGGACGACCAGATCGACCTCATCCGCAAGTCGATCGAGTCGCTCGAGCCCGAGGCGCGCGACCGTCATCTCGCGTCGTTCGCCGCCGACATCGAGGGCGCCGTGCAGCGTTCGTCGCCCGAGGTGAAGCCGCGGCTCGTGCGCCATGCGCTGCGCATCGTCGGCAGCCATCCGGCGGGCGCGTCGCTCCGTTCGATGGAGGAGCTCTACCGCGACCTCGTCAAGAACGAGATCAAGCTGCGCCTCGCTGTCGACGGCTCCGACGAGGTCGGCGTCGGCAAGCCATTCGGCACGCTGCTTTCGCTCCGGTTCACCAACTCGGTCGACAAGGAGACCGGCGGCTTCAGCAAGTACCTGCAGAACGGCGTGTATGCGCGGGTCGGCAACCAGTTCCGCTCGATGAACTACCGCGACGAGCTGCAGAAGACGATCCAGGAGTCGTTCGGCACGCAGTTCAACGTCGAGGCGGTCGGGTTCTTCGACCCGTTCATGCCTCCGCGCGGCGTGGTCGAGGAGGGGCAGGACGGCTGGCTCGAGAAGCCGCTTGCGTACCTCGTGCTTTCGCGCAAGGATCCGTCGGTCGACACGATGCCGGCGGTCGTGATGGAGATGCAGTTCACCGACCAGACGGGTCCGGTGACGCTCGCGCTTCCGAGCAACACGCCGCTCCTCGCGGCGGGCGAGGATCGCGACGCTCGCACCTGCGCCGATCTCGAGATCCAGCAGCTCATCGACGTGCGCGCCGTGTCCGACCGCCGCGGCGGCGGCAAGCAGGGCGACGAAGTGACGCTCGAGGTGCGGATGCGCGGCAAGGGCGTCCTTCCCGAGGTGCGCGAGGCGCTTGCGGGGCTCGACACCGCGCTTGCGGGCTACGCGATCGCGGCCGACGGCATCGCTGCCGATCCTCCGATCGTGCTCACTTCCGGCGGCGCGGACGCGTCGCCTTTCATGATGATGCGGCCCGGCGCGACGTCGCCGAAGGAAGGCTATCCCGAGCCGGACGCGACGGGCATGTACCGTCTGCCGGTCGAGCGGTCGTTCCGCATCACCTACACGCGCTCGGGCGGTTCGGTCGGAGACGCGTTCACGCTGCCGACGCTCGCAGCCGGCGTCGATGCGAAGCTCGAGAGCCGTTTCTACGACGACCTCGACATCTCGCCCGTGGTCGGATCGTTCGTGCCGGTCGCGTTGCCGTTCTGGACGGTCCAGCGCATCGCACTGTTCGGGACGTGCGCGGCGGTGGGCGTGTTCCTCGCGGTCTACGTCGCGCGGCGGCGCAGGACGCCCGAAGCGGCGGCGCGCGGCGCGTGGGAGCCGTCGCGCATCACGCCGCTCGGCGTGGTCACGTCGCTGCGGCGGCTCGAGCAGGAGCGGGGTGGAGCGCTCGACAACACGCAGATCGAGTCGCTGCGGCGCGAGATCTCGACGCTCGAGCTGAAGTACTTCGGCCCGGACGCAAAGGAAACGACCGAACCGGAGCTCCGAGAGGTGATCGACCGCTGGTCCTCGAGCGCACGCTGACGGCCACCGACGGTGCACAACCGACGGTGCACGGCACGTGCCAGTCAGTGCCAGGCACTGCACGGCACGTGCCGTGCACATGCCAAGATGGAATACGAGCGGGGATCGACCGCGGGTCCTCGAGCGCCACCGACGGTGAACGGCACGTGCCAGTCAGTGCCAGGCACTGCACGGCACGTGCCGTGCTCCGGCCCGACCACCGGCCGGACGGATCGGACGGGCCGGCGTCGACGGGACCTCAGTCGCCCGCGTGGGTGAGCACGAAGTCGGTCGCGCGCTTCTGGATCGCGAGGCGACGCTGGAAGGTGACCTTCTCGCCGATCTTGCGCGCGTAGCGTTCCGCGCCCTCGCGCATCGGCTCGGTGACCTTCTCGGCGCCGGCGCGCGCCCAGAAGTAGGCCTCGGCCTGGTTCGGGTCGGTTCCGATGCCGTCGCGGTACATCGCCGCGAGGTTCAGCATCGCCTCCGCGACGCCGGCGCGGGCAGCGCGCTCGGTCCACTCGAACGCCTTGTCGGGGTTCTTCTTCGTGCCCTTGCCGTCGCCGTACATCGCGCCGACGTGCGCCATCGCGGCGGGGTGACCGAGATTGGCGGCGCGCTCGTACCACTCGAACGCCTTGCGCTCGTCGGCATCCACGTGTACTCCTGCGCGATGGATATCGCCGAGCGCGACCATCGCCATCGGATCATCGAACGCAGCGGCGCGTGTCATCCAGCGGATGCCTTCCGCCGAGTCGCGCGCGACGCCGAGTCCCTCGAGATACGCCGTTCCCAGGTTCGCCATCGCCGTCGCGTCGCCGAGTTCGGCTGCGGCGCGGAACAGCCGAAGCGCCTCGGCTTCGTCGCGGCCGACGCCCGTTCCGTTCAGATGGGCGGTCCCGAGCGCAGTGAGCGAAGGCGCATGCGACTTGTCGGCTGCGGCACGCAGCAACCGATGCGCCTCGGCACGGTCGTTCGCGTCGTCCGAGCGCAGAAGCGCGATGCCGGCGAGGTACATGCCCGTCTCGTCGCCCTGCCCGGCGGCCTTCCGGTACCACGCGAGCGCCTCGACTGGATCCTTGTCGACCCCTTGGCCCTGCGCCGCGCGGGTGCCGAGCATCACCATCGCCTTGCCGCTCCCGGCGGCGGCGGCCCTGCGGTACCACTCGACGGCGGTCCCATCGTCCCGGGTCACGCCTTCGCCGCGCGAGTACATCACGCCGAGGTTCGCCATCGCGCGGGCGTCGCCCTTGTCGGCGGCTTCGCGGTAGAGCGCCGCCGCCCTTGCGTCGTCCTCCTTGACGCCCCGGCCGCGCTGGTACGCGACCGCGAGCTTGAAGATGGCGTCGGGGTCGCCCTGCTCCGCCTGCGCCTTCAGGCTCTCCAACGGCGTTCGCTGGAGAGCGTTCGGATCAGCAGCTCCCGCTGCAAGCGAACCGGCGAGAAGGATGGCGGCGAACGAGAGCATGGTTTCCCTCCGTCGCTCCGGACGCTAGGGCGTGCGCGACCATGCGCCATCGCCGAAGAGTCCGCAAAGAGCGAGTTCAGGGAGACAATCGGCCTCGCGGGGCCGCGAGTTGGGGAGGAGCCCCCGGCCGCGCAAACTTCACAATTTATCTGGCTTCCCCGCGCGCATTCGGCTCCGAGGAGGGCGGTTCGGCGCCCCGCGCGCGCCTCCGCGACTCCCGCCACTCGGCGATCCGCTCGTCCGCTTCCTCGCGAGCCTGCTTCGAAAGCGCCTCGCCAAGCTCGAAGCGCATCGCGGCCGCCTTCTCCTGCATCTCGACCCCAAGCGTCTCGGCAGCGACCGAACTCCAGTAGTAGGCCTCGATCGAATCGCGGCCGACGCCTTCGCCATCGCGATACATCATCGCAAGGCGAAGCGCGGCCGGCGGATCGCCACGTTCGGCCGCAGCCTTCATCCACTTGAAGCCGGCGGCATCGTCCTCCGCGACCCCCTTCGCCTCCGCGAAGATCACCCCGAGGTTGAACATCGCGGGAGCGTCGCCCCCCTCTGCGGCAACCCGCAGCCAGCGAACCGCCTCGGTCGGGTTCTGCGCGATCCCACGGCCAGCCGCGAGCCGCACGCCGAGGTTCCGCGCAGACTCGATGTCGCCCGCGTTCGCCGCACGGCCGAGCCAGCCGACCGCCGCCCCCTCATCCGCCGCGACGCCGACGCCCTGCTCGAGCGCCCGCGCATAGAGCCGCATGCCCTGCGCGCTCCCCGCTTCCGCCGCCCGCCGATACCAGTCGGTCGCCTTCGCCGCGTCCTTCGGCACGCCAGCGCCGCGCGCCGCCCGCGCGCCGAGGGCGAGCATGGCATCCGCCTCACCGAGGCCCGCCGCAAGCGCGTACCAGCGGACCGCATCCTCGTCGCTCGCCTTGACGCCCCGCCCCTTCGAGTACATGACCCCGAGGGCGGTCATCGCCCGCGCGTTGCCCTTGTCGGCGGCGCGGAGGTACCACACGACCGCTTCCTTCTCGTCGCGGGCGACGCCCTTGCCGGCCGCCAGCATCTGGCCGAGGCGGTACATCGCGTCCGCATCGCCGCCCGCCGCCGCGGCTTCGATCGCATCGACCGTCAAGGGCGGCCGCGGAGCGGGAGAAGCCTGGGGGGAGACCGCCGCGACGCTCGTCGCGAACAAGTGGAAGGCAAGGATCAGAAGCATCGGTGCCCGTGAGCGTAGCACGACCAAACGCCGCTCCCGAGCCGCGCGGCGCGTCATGTCACGCGCCGATTCCCGCAATTCGTACACTGCGGCGTCATGCCGCCGACAAACATCGGTTCATTCCAGATTCTCGGCCTGCTCGGTCGCGGCGGCATGGGCGAGGTGTTCCGCGCGCGGGACACTCGGCTCGATCGGCTGGTCGCGATCAAGTCGCTGCCGCCGCACTTTCTCCACGACCAGGACAGGGTCGCCCGGTTCGAGCGCGAGGCGCGCGTGCTCGCGTCGCTCAGCCATCCCGGCATCGCCGCGATCCACGGCCTCGAGGAAGCCGACGGCCAGCGCTACCTCGTGCTCGAGTTCGTCGAGGGAGAGACGCTCGCGGATCGGCTCGCGCGCGGCGCGATTCCCATCGCCGAATCGCTGGCGATCGCGAAGCAAGTCGCCGCCGCGCTCGAGGCGGCCCACGAGAAGGGCGTCGTCCACCGCGATCTCAAGCCGGGAAACCTGATGGTCACGGCGGAAGGAACCGTGAAGGTGCTCGACTTCGGTCTCGCGAGGACCGACGGATCCGCGGCCGGCGGCGCGACGCAGATGGGCGGAGCGAGCATGGCGACCGCGACCTCGCCCGCGCTCGTCCAGTCGCCGACCATGCCCGGCGCCATCCTCGGCACCGCCGGCTACATGTCGCCCGAGCAGATCCGCGGAAAGGCCGTCGACAAGCGCGTCGACATCTTCGCCTTCGGCTGCGTGCTGTTCGAGATGCTGGCGGGGAAGCCGCCCTTCCTATGCGAAACCGTGGCCGAATCGCTCGCGGCGACGCTGC
>JBIKWD010000029.1:0-21175 GCA_044356505.1 Phycisphaerales bacterium | reverse complement strand
CAACGCGATCCAGGCGGTTCCTGGAATCAATCCAAGGACTGACCGCCAGAATGAGCCGGCGCAGCGGCGAGCGCTAGGCTCTGTCTGACGGATCCCCGGGACCAAAGATCCGCGCGGCGCCCGGATGGCAAGGAGGTGAAACGAAGCTGTATCCGCAGCGATACAGCGAGTTGAAGCCGACGAAGACGGATCATGGCCAGCCGGGATGCCGCGTGGATCGACGTCCAGGGGATCCGTCAGACAGAGCCTAGATGTCGACCGCAGGCAAGGCAAATCCGATCAAGTCCGCGCCCGGCTTCGTGAGCCTTCGCCCCTGCCGCGTGCGCGCGAGGAACCCAAGCTGCAGGAGATACGGCTCGACCATGTCCTCGATCGTGCCGACGTCCTCCGCGAGCGTCGCCGCCACGGCCTCGACGCCGACGGGGCCGCCGCCGTAGATCTCCGCGATCGCGCGCATGTACTTGCGGTCGAGCTCGTCGAGCCCACGTTCGTCGATGCCCTCGAGCCTGAGCGCGCCGTCGACCGCGGCGCGGTCGGCGCGGCCCGTGCCACGCACGGCCGCGAAGTCGCGCACGCGGCGCAGGAGCCGGATCGCGATGCGCGGCGTGCCGCGGCTCCGCGAGGCGATCGCGTCGAACGCGTCGGCCGTGATCCCCGGCATCGACAGGATGCGCGACGCGCGCTCGAGGATGCCGACGAGGTCGTCGTGCCCGTAGAACTCGAGGTGATGCGCGATCCCGAAGCGGCTGCGCAGCGCCTGCGTCAGGAGCCCCGCGCGCGTCGTCGCGCCGATCAGCGTGAACGGCTTGAGCGAGATCGTGACCACGCGCGCGTGCATGCCTGAATCAAGCGTGAAGTCGATGCGGCGGTCCTCCATCGCGGGATAGATGTACTCCTCGACCGCGGCGGGCAGTCGGTGGATCTCGTCGATGAAGAGGACGTCGTTCGCCTCCATCTTCGTGAGCGTGCCGACGAGGTCGCCCGCCTTCGTGAGCGCGGGACCGCTGGTCACATAGGCGCGCGAACCCATCTCGTTCGCGATCACGTGCGCAAGGGTCGTCTTGCCGAGGCCGGGCGGGCCGTGCAGCAGCACATGCTCCATCGCCTCGCCGCGCGACTTCGACGCCGTGAGCGCGATCGTGAGCCGCTCGACGAGCGCGCGCTGCCCGACGTACTCGCCGAGCGACCGCGGACGGATCTCGAGCGTCTGCGGATCGAGATCCGACTCGGCTTCCGCCACCTGCGCCGACTGCGAGACGATGCGCTCCTTCGCCATGCGCGCAGGATAGCGAGGTTTGAGCGGCCGCCGGCACGTATCGATCACCCAGCGCATGGCAAGAAGGCCTTGGATTCACTCCAAGGCCTTCTCGCCAACGGCCGCCGCCGCAAGCGGCGGCCGCTCGAAATCAGAACTTCACCTGCGGCGCGTTGCGCTGCGCCTCGTCATCGACCTTGAAGAACGGCATCGCCTTGAAGCCGAAGAGGTTGGCCAGGATGTTGGTCGGGAACACGACGAGCGTCTGGTTGTAGCCTTCGACCGTGTTGTTGTAGCCGTTGCGGGCGCCGCCGATGATGTTCTCCGTCGAGGTGAGCTCGCCCTGGAGCTGCATGAAGTTCGTGTTGGCCTTGAGGTCGGGGTACGCCTCGGCGACGGCCATCAGCCGGCCGAGCGCGGCGCTGAGGCCGCCTTCGGCGGCGATCTTCTCGTCGAGCGGGCCGGCGCTGACGGCGCGGGCGCGCGCCGCGATCACGGCCTCGAGCGTCTCGCGCTCGTGCTTCGCGTAGCCCTTCACCGTCTCGACGAGATTCGGAACGAGGTCATGGCGCCGCTTCAGCTGCACGTCGATGTCGGCCCACGCGCCTTCGACGCCGACCTTGCCGCGCGCGAGCGTGTTGTAGACGCCGATCGCCCAGACGGCGACGCCGACGCCCACGACCAGGAGCGCGCCACAACCAATCAGCAGGAACCATTCCATCGATCCACTCCTCGGAAGGTGCCCCGCTGCGACCGTGCCGCGCAGGGCGAGTGCGATGCGGCCTCGAAATCGGCCGCGGCCCGGCGTCTTCCGCGATTCATCCGCGCGGTTTCAGCCTGCGGCAGTCTACCGCGCCGGCTTGCGGCGGGCGCCGACGCCACCGATCGCCCGGATCGCCTTGAACTCGGCCTCGGTGAGCCGGGTGATCGAAAGGCGGTTCCCCCGCTTCAGGATCTGCATCCCGGCGAGCGCCTTCTCGGCCCGCAGGCGCTCGAGCGGCACCACCTCGCCGAACCGCTCGACGAACTCGACCTCGCACATGAGCCAGGTGGGCGACTCCCGCGACGACTTCGGGTCGTGGTACTCGCCCTTCGGGTCGAACTGGGTCGGATCGGGGAGCGCCGTCCTCGCGATCCGCAGGATTCCCGCCGCGCCCGAGGGATCCGCGTTCGAGTGGTAGAAGACCCCGAGGTCCCCGGGCTTCATGGTGTCGCGCATGAAGTTGCGGACCTGGTAGTTGCGCACCGAATCCCAGCCGGTGCGGCCATCGCGCTCGAGATCGTCGATCGAGTAGACGTCGGGTTCGCACTTCAGCAGCCAGAATTGCGCCATGGCGGGAGCGTAGCGGGAGCGCCTTCGATCTACACTGCGCGCATGCGGGTCCCCGTACGACGACAGATCGGATCGCTGCTTCTCGCGGTGTCCGCGCCGGCGCTCGCAGCGGAGGCGCAGCAGGCGACCGACGCGGAGGGCGCGACGGCCGTTGCGCCGGCGCCGCCGACCGAGCCCTCGACGATCCAGCCCACGACGATCCAGCCCACGAAGTCGCAGCGCGACCGCCGCGAGGCCGCGCGCGAGGAAGCCGACCGCCGGCTGCGAGAGACGCTCGTGCCGACGCCGATGACGGCGGAGCGGTTCGCGACGCTCGTCGCCGCGATCGACCCCGCGCTTGCGGGTAACGCGGATCTTGCGGCCGCCTTCGCCGCGTACTCCGAAGAGGCGCGCAACGCGATCGAAGCGACGGCGACGAGGATCGCCGACCGGATGCCGGCCGCATACGCGTTCGACCCGGCGCGCGAGCAGTTCGTCGCGCGGCCGAATCCGGAACTGGTCGGGGTGCTGGCGCTGCGCGACCGAACCGCCGTGCGCGTGCTCGCGGCCGAACGCGCGCTCTTCCGCGCGATCGCCGTCGCCGCGCCGGCCGAGCGGAGGCTGCGCTTCGCCGAGGAGCGGCTCGGCTGGCTCGACGAGCGCACGACCCGCGACGGCCTCCTGCCGTCGACGCGGCTGACGCTTCTCGAGATCGTGTCGCGGGCGAGAATCGCGCCCGAGACGCTCGCGACCGCCGAGCCGATCCTCTTCGCACACGCCGAGAAGCTCGGCGGCTTGCTCGATGCGCGCGCCACCACGCTCCGCAACGGCGACGCGCGGCGCGCGCAGATCGAGGTCGATGCGGGGACCCTCTGGCGCGTCGGCGTTCCCGACGCCGTGCGCGAGACGGAGGCGCGGCTCGCGGAGGTCGACGACACGGAGTTCACCACCGAGATCGCGATCCGCGACCTCCACTTCGACACGCTCGACAAGCTCCGCGCGCGGCTTCCGTCGCGTGAAGGCCGACGCGTCGTCGAGGAGTGGCAGCGCTCCGTCCACCCCGAGCTCTTCGACGACGAACGCCTGCTCGGAAAGCTCGTCGAGGCGACGATCGCGCTGCCGGCGAGCTCGCCCGAGACCGATGCCGCGATCCTCGACGCGGTCGAGACCGCCTACCGCCGGCTCGAGCCGCTCGGGCGCGAAGCGTCGCGCGCGGCCGACCTGATCCTTCCGCGCCTTCTCGACCGCAGCGACCGCGCGGTGCTTGCCGAGATCGCGGCGCGCCAGTCGGTCCTCGCCGTGCAGGCAAAGCGCCGCGGGGCGATCCGCGAGCTCGTGACCCGCGTCCGAATCATCCTCGCCACGAGCGACGAGAACGCGCTCGCCCAGATCACGAGCATGCTCGAGACGATCGCCGCGCTCGAACGCGCGGATGCCTTCGACCGCGCGTCGCTCGCGGCGCTCGCGGCAAGCCTCGCCGCGCGCGTCGCCGACGGGTCGGACGGCGCGGAACAGACGGACGAGGCCGCGGACAGCTCCGCGGGAAACCGCGCCAACCCCGGCCAGACGAACGACGCGGCGCCGGTCGGACGCCCCGGGCAGTCCGATACGCGCGACTCGGGGGCCTCGTCGCCGCAGTCCTCGCCGGGAAACCGCGGCGGACGCGGGTCGCGGCGGCAGCAAGGCGCCACCGGCGGCGGCGCGTGACGGTAGAACATCGCTGCGCACCGCGCGAATCCTCGCACGAGATTCCCATGATCCACCGACTGAACCATCTCTTCCGCCTTCCGCTTCTCGCAGCGCTCATGACGATCGTCGTCCCCGCCTGCGCGCCGAGCGGCTCGACGGCGGCGGCGCCACCCGCGGCCGACGCGCCGGCTCAGACCGCCCCTGCGAGCACGCCAACCCCGGCCCCGGCGCAGCCGTCGGCACCGACCGCGACACCGCCCGCCGCACCCACGGCACCGGCCGCGCCCGCCGACGGCAAGCCGGCCCAGCCGCCCGCGAAGGACGCGACCGCGAAGCCCGCGCAGCCGCAGCCGCCGATCTTCGCGGTCTTCGAGTGCGAGTCGGGCAGCTTCCGCGTCGAGCTCGCGACCAAGCAGACGCCGCGCCTCTGCGCGAACTTCATCAACCTCGCCAACCGCGGCTACTACGACGGCAAGACGTGGACCGACTTCTCGCGCGTGGTGCGGCAGACGGGCGACAACCCGGGCGGCGACCCCGCCTACACCCTTCCGCGCGAGCTTGCGAAGGATCTTCTCTTCGACAAGCCCGGCCGCCTCTGCTACTCGAACAACTCCGACGACGTCTCGACCGCGCGCGCCAAGGCCACGCGCATCTTCATCACCGTGAGGCCTCAGGACCGCTGGAACCTCCAGTACGCCGTCTTTGGCACGATCGTCGAGGGCCTCGAGGTCGCCTTCAACCTGAAGGAAGGCGAGAAGATCATCCGCGTCCGGATCGAGGGCGACTACGCGGCGCATCAGGCGCGCTACGCCAAGCAGATCGCCGAGTGGAACGCCGCGCTCGACAAGGTCGGGCTCGTCGACCGCCGCTGAACGCGCCTGCGTCAGTTGAGCTGCACGCCGCGCGCGCCCGAATCGGGCGTCCGGCCGACGGCGCGCTCGAGCTGCAGCCCGAGATGCGAGAGCTCCGACAGCACGAAGCGCGCGCGCTCGCGGCCGCTCGACTCGGCCAGCATCTGGTAGCGCATGTCGTCGCCACGGGCGAGAAGCGGCAGCAGCTGCTCGATGATGACCTCCGTGGGCACCGCCCCGCGCGAGAGCCACTCGCGCACGGTGTCGAGCCTCTGCACCCGGCGCAGCTGCGATTGCGACAGGAGCGACGACAGCATGTGGTTGCAGCCGGGCAGCCGGCGAGGCCCGCCCTGGCGCGCGTCGATCGGCGTCAGCCGCGCCAGACGGTAGAGCCTTCGCCCGTCGGGCTCGGCGATGCTCTCGATGCGCGCGCGGCTCACGCCGTGCAGGAGAACCTGGTGCCGGCCGTCGCCGAGCAGCATGTGCTCGACCATCTTGGCGACGCAGACGACGGGGCGGAGCGGCGGTTCGCCGATGCGGGGCCCGTTCCACTGGCGGCCCGCATAGGTCGCCATCGCGATCGGCGCTGCGCCGAGGATCGGGCCTTCGCCTCGGGCGCGCAGGCAGTCCTCGACCATCTGGCGGTAGCGCGGCTCGAACGCGACGAGCCACTCTGCGGTGTGCGGATAGAGCGAGACGGCCGGCAGCGGGAAGAGCGCGATCGGTCTCGAGAAGTCGATGCGGACGGTCGAGGCCATGCCGCGATGCTACGCAGGCGCCGTGCCATCGTGCAAGGGAGTTCGGACGACCCCTGCCGGCCGCGCCCGAAGGCCGCCCCGAAGGCTCAGGCCTTCATGGTGTTCGACGCCTCGATCAGGGCGGCCGGCAGCGCGGCCTTGACGGCCTCGATGCCTTCCGGGCTGATCTCGAGGGCGGCGAGCGCCTCCTGCGAGGGCTGGTGGTTCATGATGTCGGCGTTGAAGCCGCCGTTGTCGGCAGCCAGTTCGTCGGCGAGCAGGATCAGCCACGCCATGTTCCGCGTCTCGGCCGGAGCCTCCATCGGGTCATGGTGGTAGCCGCAGGCGGCGAGCAGCGTCTTCGAGAACTTCCACTGCTCGCAGAGCGCGATGCCGAAGTGGCAGTGGTCCGCGCCGAACACCGAGCGCTCGACCATGCGGAAGTCGATCAGCGGGTTGCCGTTGCTGTCGAACTGCATGTCGCTGAAGACCTTCACGAGCTTGGTGCGGTCGCTCTGCAGCTCGACCACGATGCCGATGTCGTGCATGAGCCCCGAAAGGAACGCCTCGTCGCCGACGATCTTCTTGGTGTGGACGCTGAGGAGCCGCGCGGCGGTCGCGACCGACACCGAGTGCGTCCAGAGGTCCTTGGCGTCGAAGCGGTCGCACAGGGCGCCGCCGCGGAAGAGCTTGGCGAGGCTGGCGGCGATCGCGATGTTCTTGACGGCGTTGAGGCCGAGGAGCGAGATCGCGCGGTTGATCGAGTTGAGCTGCTGGGGAAGGCCGTAGAAGGCGCTGTTGACGACGCGAAGGACGCGGGCGGAGAGGGCCGGGTCGCGGCCGATCAGGCCGTTGAGCGCCTGGGCGCTCGAGCGGGGATTCTCGACGAGCTCGATGATTCCGAGGGTGACCTCGGGAAGGGTCGCGATGTGGGTCAGCTGCTTGACGGCCGCATTGGCGACCTTCATGCAGTCACTTGAACCACCGGCGGTTGTCAGATGTTCCGGCATCGACCATTTCCTCCTGCGTCCGGGACTTTCCCGGCCATCGTGCCCCCACGGCGTGCGGGCCTTCCGCGGCAGAACGCACGTGGAAGCCCGACCATGGTCGTGATCGGCGCTTCCCCGCCGCAAGTTGATTCGAAGACCCGCATTTCCCCCGCAATTCATCGAACCCGCCGTCGATCGACGGACCTGCCCGCCCGACCGCGACAGGCCGCGCCGCTCGCTCAATAGGTGTTCCGCTTGGCGAGGCCGTGCGCCGAGAAGTCGCAGGTGGCGAGAACCTCGGCGATCCGGGCCGCCGCGCCGCCTCCGAGGTAGGGGTGGCGGCCGGTCGGCGACCAGCCGTCGAGGCCGGCGATCTCGCGGGCGAGGTCCGCAGGATGGCCCGAGGGAACGTCGCGGACGTTGTCCGCGCGCTCGCGTCCGGACTGCCGTGGCCCGAGATTGATGCAGCGCACGCCGAGCGCCGCGCACTCGATGAGTCCGGCGCTCGAGTTTCCGACCAGCGCCCGCAGCCGCGGATGCTTGAGGAGGGCGACGAAGTCCTCCCGCGCGAGGTTCGGCCTGGCCTCGACGATTCCGCGGCGGGCATGCGCGGCCCCGGCGATCGCGCGCGCGATTCCCTCGCGGCCCGGATCCGTGTTGGGCGGCAGCGCGAGCACGGAACCGTGGCGCACGAGTTCGTCGAGCGCGGCGCGGGCGTCGCGCTCCTCTTCGTCCTCGCTTCGGCCGACAGGATGCATGAGGAAGACGAAGTCGAAGCCCGGTTCGCCTGCCGCGGCCTTGACCGATGCAAGGCCGTCGACCGCCGGCGAACCGACGAGGTGGATGCGCGCGCGTTCCTCGCCGAGCTTCAGGATGCGCTCGGCGCTCTGCTCGCTCGCCGCGAAGTGGACGTGCGCGAGCTTGGTGATCGCGTGCCGCATCGCCTCGTCGGCGATGCCCTCGGCGCGGTCGCCGCCATGGATGTGCGCGACGCGGATCCCGCCGATCGACGCCGCGCCCGCGGCTGCGAAGGCCTCGATGCGGTCGCCAAGCACCACGACGACGTCGGGCACGATCCGCGCGAAGATGTCGGCGAGGGCCGAGATCCCGAGGCCGACCGCGCGCGCGTCCGCAAGCCTTCCGCTCGCGCCCGCCGACTGCATGGTGAAGCGGTGCACCGCGCCGAACTTCCGCTCGACAAGCGCGATGGTGGGCGGCGCGCCGTCCGACAGCGGCACGAGATGCGCCCCACCCGCGCAGATCTCGAGCGCAAGCCCGGGCCGCGCAGCGATCGCGTCGCAGACGCACTCGAGCAGCCCCCACTCCGCCCGGGTTCCGGTGACGACCGCGATCCTGCGGACCGCCGCGTCGCTCACGGGCGCGCCTCCGCGGCGACCGGCCACGCGATGTCGTCTTCGCCGAGGACGCGGTCGGCGCGCACCGCCCGCGCCAGGCGCCGTCCGACCACCTCGTCGAAACGGCTCGCGCAGATTCCGCTGCCCGGACGCTTCACGGCGAGATCCGCGGGCGTCACGAGGTGCCCGGCAGGCAGGTCGCGCGCGGCGACGAGCGATTGCCGGCTCACGTGGCGGACGTCGCGCTCGATCTCCTGGAGGTCCTTCGTCGGCGATCCGACCATGCGCGCGGCGCGGCGCGCGAGCTGCACGTACGCCGAGAACTGCCGCGGGTCGAGGCTCGCGGCGTGATCGGGCCCCTTGGCGTCGCGGTCGTAGGTCAGGTGCTTCTCGAGGATCGACGCGCCCGCCGCGACGGCGATCGCGCCCGTGTCGATCGACGCGGTGTGGTCGCTGTAGCCGACGACGCGGCCGGTGAGCGCGCGGATGTCGTGCATGCCGCCGATCGCGGCGCGGTCGTCGCGCGCCGGATAGCTCGACGTGCACTGAAGGAACGCAAGATCGCGGTGCGCGGCCAGCCATCGGTCGGCCTGGGCGACCTCGTCGCGGGTCGCCGCGCCGGTCGAGACCACCATGGGCTTTCCGAGCGCCGAGATCGCGCGAAGGAGCGGGAGATTCACAAGATCGGGCGAGGCGGTCTTGAAGCCCTGCCATGCCTGCGCGCGCGCGACCTCGACGAGCGGCAGCGAGAAGACCGTCACGATGGGAACGATGCCGACCTTCAGGCACTCGTCCGCAAGCTCGCCGAGCCGCTCGGGTGGCAGCTGCAGCGCCTGCAGGAGCTCGCGGGGATCGGTCGCGCCGCGCTCGCGCTGGTACGCGGCGAGCACCGAGTCGAGCGAGAGGAGCATCCTCGCGTCGAACATCTGGAACTTCGCCGCGTCCGCGCCTGCGAGCTTCGCGGCGCGCACGAGTTCACGCGCGCACGCGACCTCGCCGTCGTGGTTGACGCCGATCTCGGCGATGACGAACGGATCGCGGCCCGGCCCGATCTGGCGCCCCGCGATCGCGAAGGGCCGCTGCGATGCGATGAAACTCATGCCGGGACCCCTTCGCGTTCATGGATGCGGAGGATCGCCTCCGCGACGGCGAGATCGAGCGCTGTGTCGACGTCGACCACGTCGCCTTCCTTCGTCTCGATGCCGCGGCGGTCGCGGCCGAAGAAGGCGTGCGGATCGCCCTCGCGCGTCTCGAACAGGCTCGCGCGCCGCACGGCGATCACGCCGCCGTCGGGCATGAAGAGGGGCGGCAGTTCCTGCCGGCGGTAGATGCGGTTCTCGATGAACTGCGAGACGCGGCCGTCCGCGTCGAGGCGCGACATCCAGTAGGGATGCGTCTTGCCGACGCGGTAGTAGCTCTGCACGCTGTCGGCGCCCGTCTCGCGAAGATGCGCGACAGCGCGGTCGGCGAGGTCCGCGGGCCGCACCGGCACGTTGCCGTAGAGGATGACGACGATCCCCGCGTGGGAGCCGCTCGCCGCGACGGCGTGACGCACGGCGCTGTCGACGGTGGCCTGGTCGTTCGAGACGCTGTCGGGCCGCAGGAAGACCTCGACGCCCTCGCTGCGCGCGATGCGCGCGATCTCGTCGCCGTCGGTCGACACGATGACGCGGTCGATCTCGCGGGAGGCCTTCGCGAAGCGCACCGAGCGCGCGAGCATCGGCACGCCCGCGACCGGAAGCGCGTTCTTGCGGGGAAGGCCCTTGCTGCCCGCGCGGCCGATCACGACCGCGATGACGGAATCGGCGTCGTGCGGCGCGGGAGCGGTCATGGAGTCCTCGTGCGGAGATCGGGATGGGACTCGCCGTGCTCGCGACGGATCTGCTTGCGCCGCGCGACGAGGTCGCGCCAGATCTGGAGAAGCGGCGCGCGGTCGACATGGGCGAAGATGCGCTCGCCGCGCAGGTCGAGTTCCGAGAGCGGCACGCTGCCGTCGGAGAGGACGACCATGCGCCGCAGCATCTCGCGGAACATCACCCGCGACGGCGCGCGCGCGCTCGCCAGCGGATCGGCCGGCATGTCGGGCGTCGGGTCGGCGGGCGGCGGGCCCTCGAGAAGGGCCGTCCCGAAGAAGAGCTGCCAGCGGTCGAAGAAGCCCTCGATGTCCTCGTAGCTCTCGACGCAGCGCTGCATGCGGGGCACGATCCAGGGCAGCGAGATGACGTCGACGGGGGCCACGCCTGCGAGCGGTACGCGCGACTCGTAGATGTACTGGAGGTTTCCGAAGACGCGCGAATACTGGTCGGTGCCGCGCATCCTGCGGTACGTCTCGGCGGTCTCCGCATCGAGGTCGACCGAGATGACGTCGACGCCCGCGTCGCGGATCGCGTCGATCATGGCCCGTTCGCACAGGAGTTCGGTGCGCACATGGACGCCGCGCACGCCGCCCTGCTTCGCGGCGCGGATGAACGGGACGACGTCGGGGTGAAGCAGCGGATCGCCCGCGCCGCCGAAGGTCATCACGCAGTCGCGGCTCTCGGCGACCTGCTCGACGATACGCTCGAAGCGACGCTCGGTCATCACGGGCCGCTGCACCGAGCCGTAGCGGTGCGGGCTCGAGACGCCCGAGCCCTGGCGGCCGGTGTTGAGCTCGACGATGAGGTGCTGCGGCGTGTAGTAGGGAACGGTGTCGTAGAGCTGGTGCTCGAGCAGCTCGACGACCGCGCGCGCGTCGAGCGCGTGCAGGCCCTCGCCCGCGCCGCCCTCGCCGAGGCCGGAGATGGCGGGCTCGACAGCGCGGCGGATGCGCGTCATGTTGCGCGGCGTGTCGAAGACGGCGCGGATGAACGACCTGCGCAGCGAGTGGTCGACCTGGACGAAGATCTCCTTGACGATCGGGTCCTGCTGCGGGCGCAGCGGGTCGTAGGCGAGTCGCGACGCGAGCGTTCCGCCGCGCCCCGCCTGCGCGAACTCCTTCATCAGCGAACGCTCGACCAGCGCGCCTGAGAGACCCGGCGGCAGCTGCGTGAGGGTGATGCGGATCTCCCGCGGCCGCACGCGGTGACGCTCGATCAGCGAGTCGCAGCCGCCGATGCCGTCGACCTGGACGAGCGGCCAGTCGGGACCGACGACGACGCCCGCGGTCAGGTTGAAGCGCTCCATCGCCGCAAGCATCGCCTTCGGGGCGAGCACCTCGTCGTATGCGGTGAGGCCGCAGATTCCGCCGCGCCACGCGCTGTCGCTCCAGAGCCTTCCGCTCGCGATCGCAGGGCGCACCGGGCCGAGCGGACTGCCGTCGGTGCGGTGGATCTCGATCGGAAGCCTGATCCTCGACCGGTCGATCAGCGCGTCGACGTCGAAGCCTTCGGGCACGAGCAGCACGATCGCGGTCGCGGACCTCGATCTCCCGAGGCGCTCGAGCGTCCACTGGATCGCGGGCCGGCCGGCCAGCGTCTCTGCGAGGCTGCGCGGGGTGCCGAGGCCGCCGTGCCACGGATCGACCGGCACCAAGAACGCGGCGCGCACCTCGACGTCGGAGGCGACCTCGCCGAGCTCGCGGCTCAGAGCGTCGTCGGAGCGGGCCGTCACGGCGACCTCTTCCTGGTCGGTCATCGTCTCTGCCGCGCGCGAGCCGCCCGGCGCCGTCAGGCGGCGCTCCATGCGGGAGAGTTCCTTGAGGTAGGCATCGGACGCCTCCTCGATCCAGCGGACGTTCTCGAGATCGCGCTCGGCATGCAGCTTCTGCACGCCGACCTCGTCGAGGTCCTTCGTGTGCTGGATGCGCCGGTCGGCCTTGGCGCGGCGGAACGCGCCGAGGCTCGCGAAGCTGTCGACGAGCACGAGCGCGTCGAGCTGCGCGCTCACCCTGTCGCGCTCGGCGTTGATGACGCGCCAGATCGCGTCCTCGCTCATCGTGCGCGGCTTGCGCCCGAGGAACTGCTCGATCGCGTCGCCGACCTTGCGGGACGAGCTGCGCAGGAGCCGCACCTTCTCCTGCACCTCCTCGAGCCGCCGCGTGGCCGCGCGCAGCCGCTGCATGTCGAGTTCCTCGCTCGCAGGCGGAATGGAGGGCAGCGGCTCCTTGGCGAACTCGTCGAGGGCTTCCGCGAGCGGCTTGACGATCGTGCCCTGCTTGCGGACGCCGCCCTCGGTCGCGTCGATCGTCCGGAGGCCGTTGCGCTCGTCCTGGAGGAAGAAGTACTCGAAGCGCTGCAGGTACGACTCCATCTGGCCGTCGGTGTAGATGGAACGGCCGTGGATGTCCTTCAGCTTCACGAGGTGGGCGCGCTGGCGCACGATGCGCGTCCACTCGAAGTTCTCCATCGTGTTGAACGGATTGAGCTCCGGCGACCAGATCTCGTCGATCGCCGTGCCGCGGGTGTAGTAGACGCCGTCGGTGAAACCGAGATCCTGCCCGATGAGCGCAACGGGATCGCAGCCGAGGTAGCGCGCGATCTGGTAGCAGAGATGCGCGACCGTCGCGCCCGGGGGCAGGCGGCCGGTGTCGCGCGCGACGGGCCCGAGCACCGCGTCGAGATGCGGGGCGCAGATCACCCGGACGCGGCCGGGGAAGCTCTCGGCGACGACCGGGTTCGCCTGCGGGTCGAGGACCAGCGTGGTGTCGCGGACGTCGTGCTCGGTGAGCCCCTCGAAGAACCGCTTCGAGATGTAGTGCCAGTCGAGCGAGGCGACGAAGTGCGGACGGATGCCTTCCTTGAGAAGCGGCTTGAGCATCGTCTGCGTGGCCACGATCAGGCAGCGGTCGCGCACGCCCGGCTCCGCGAGAAGATGCAGGTTCTTCCGCAGGCTCGGGCCGGCGCTGACGACGATGCCGAGGCGGCCCTTGGCGATGTCCTTGAGCGGCGCGAGCGTGTCGCCGCCGACGTAGTGGCGGGCGTTCCGGAAGATCGACCCGACGGTGTGCGCGCTGCGCGCGAGCACCGTCGCCATCGTGTTGCGGGCGCCGCGCACGATCTCGGTCATGATGCGCGCGCATTCCTTCGGGTGGTCGCCGAGGCGGCTCCGGCTCGGCGGGTGCTCGACGAGCTGGATTCCCTGCACGAGCACGGACTCGAGGCCGATCAGGCGTTCCGCGTAGTTGCCGCCGTGCTCGGTTCCGTCGAACAGGATGACCGTCGGCAGCGAGAGCTCGCGGCTGAAGTCGATCTCGCCGAGGACCGCACGCATCAGCGCGAGGTCGGTCTCGAGGACGATCACGACGCCGTTCCGGCCCATCCGCTCGCACACCTCGGCCACGTGGTAGCCGAGGCCGAAGCCCATGATGATGGCCGTGCCCTTCGCCTTGTAGTCGACGCCTTCGGCGAAGGTCGCGGCCTCGGCGCGCGGCGCGTGCCGCGAGGCGAGCGCCCGGCCCTGGTAGTTCGCGACCCGGGTTCCGTCGGCGGCGCGCGTCCACTCGAGCGTCGCCGGCGAGGCGTTGCGGAGCGCGCGGACGACGTCTGGGTTGCGCGCGCGCAGAACGGAGAGGTTGCGTTCGAGCGTGGCGTTGACCGGCGCGGCTGTGGCGGGGGGCGCAGCACCCGCGTCGCCCGTGGGAGCTGACTTCGCCATGTCCGAGAGCGGGTTGGTCGGGAGGGCTGCCATCGCTGGTGGAGGTCGAAGCGCGGCCTCGGCACCGTCACCGCGCGGCACCCCGCCGCTCGACGCGAACCCTCTGGACGCGGCTCCGCCGCATCGGCCCTGATCGGCCGATCTCGGAAGGAACCTGCAGAAAAGCCGCCGCCCCCGCCCGTCCATTCGGCTTTCCGCCTCGGAAGCGGCACGGACGCGCCGTCGGCCCGACTATCGTGCCCCCGTGGACGCGTGGCTCTTCGAAAACCCCTGGCCGCTCGCCGTCGCGCTTGCACTCGCCGGCTGCGCGGTGGCCTGGCGCGGCCTTTCCTCGGGCTCGCGCAACGTCGCCATCGCGGGCGCCGCCTGCCTGCTCGCGGCGCTTGGAGCGCTGCTTGTCGGAAGGTCCGTGACGACGTCCGGCGAGCACGCAGCCGAGGTCGCCCGTTCGCTCGTGGCCCATGCCGAGACGGCCGCGACCGACCGCGCGCTCGCGCTCTTCGCCCCCGACGCGGTGCTGAACTACGGACGCCGCGAGAACCCGGGCACCTCGATCGACGACATCCGCCTGGCGATCCGGTCGCTCGAGGGCCGCTACCGCATCGACTCGAACCGCATCCGCCGCCTCGTGTTCCGATCGCTCGACGACGGGCGCGGCGAGGTCGAGCTTTCCTGCACGACCTCCGTCGCACGCCTCGAGACCGGCGTTCCCACCGACTGGATCATCCGGGTGCGCAAGGTCGGCGATTCGTGGCTGATCGACCGCATCACCTTCGAGACGCTCTACGGCAAGCCGCCGACGCCGGGCATCTGGCGATAGCCGCTGGCGCCGGGCTGCAGGTCCATCGCCGCTACCAGTCCTCTTCGTCCGCCGCGGCCGCAGCAGCACCGAGTTCGCCGCGCGACTTCCTGGTGATCGCCTGCGTCGGCGGGAGAAGCGGCGGAATCGGCACGCGGATCAGGTGACGGGCGTCGATCGCGGGGTCGTGCACACCTGCTCGGATGTCGCGGCCGGACAGCCGCTGCGCCCCGGACGCGAAGTGGAAGACGCGCACGGCGGTCTCGCCCGGCTCGAGCGCCGAGATCGGCTTGCGGTTCTGGGTGTAGCCATCCGCCACGGCGAACGCCTCGACGTCGATCGACTCGTCGCCGATGTTGGTGACCGTCAGCGTGAGCACGATGTCGACGCTGCCGCTCTCGACGCTCCGCGCGAGTCGCCACATCGGCTCGACCCTGACCGAGGTGTTTCCGAGCTCGAGCGGGGCGCGCAGCGTCGCGCGGAACGGCTCGGTCGCCGTGCCCTGGACCTGCGCGACCAGCGTGGTGGGCCCGGCGGGGAAGCTGCGCGGCACGCTGAAGTTGATCGGCAGCCGCGCCTCGCCGCCGGAAGCGATGGTGAAGGTGTGGACGCGCGGGGTGATCTCGAGCTGCTCGGGGCCGAGGATGGTGATGGTGCCGTTGATCGTCGTCGGCCACGGATTCCCGAGCACGAGAGCCGTCTCCTGCTGGGCGCGGCGGCTGAGCGCGGAACCGGGGTCGGTGCGGAAGGTGCGCCGAAGCTGGCACAGGTTGGCGTCGACTCCCTCGATGAAGGTCGGCTCGCGGCCGATCTTGAAGACGTGGCCCTTGGGCGTCAGCCCGACCTTCGAGGTGCGGCCCCACAGGTCGGTCATCGCGACGGCGGTTCCGCCAAGGTCCGCCGTGATCTCGACGCTCTGGTCGACGATGTCGCTCCACGCCACGAGCAGCGGGCCGCGCGGGCCGTCCGCCAGCATGCAGCGGACGGCGGGATCGAGCGGAATGTCGGAGATGAACCGCCGCCCCGAGAGCTTGATCGCAAGTTGACGCCATGCCGCGAGCTCGATCGCGGGACCGGGAACGCTCTGCACGCTGTCGGTGCGGACCTCGACGGCGATCGAGTCGAAGCCTGCGCGCCAGGCGTCGATGCCGCGGAGCGCGAGATCGACGGCGCGCGAGCGGTCGTCGACGACGCCGGGCGCGAGCGGCTGGATGCGCGCCATGCCGCGCGGCCCGACGGGAAGCCCCGCGTAGACCTCGCCCGAGTTCTCCCGCCACGCCGGATCGACCACCACCTCGATCAGATGGCGGCCCTCGAGCACCGTCTCGCGCAGCTCGTCGGGCAGCTCCTCGGCGGGCGACCACGGCAGGCCGACGCTTGGTCCGGCGATGGCGCTGCGCATCGCGCCGGCGAGCGACTCGACGCGCGCCGCGATGTCGCCGCGGTTTCCGTCGACCGGCGCCGTTCCGATCATCCACTGGTCGACCTGCTGGCCGAACGCGAGGAGCCACGGCTCGAGCGTCGGGCGCCAGAACGCCTCGTCGAGCGCGAAGAGGGCGAGCGCGTCGTCGGCATCGACCCGGTTCTGGCGCGCGAGCGTCGCCGGCACCTGCGCGATCCGGAACATGGTGTCGACGCGGCGGTCGATCAGCTTGGAGAGCAGCACGCGCAGCGACTCGATGTCGCGCTTCGCGTCGCGGACGTCGGTCGTCGCCGTCCACACCGGAAGCACCGCGAAGTTGCTGCGCGAGAGCTCGATCGCGGGCAGCACGCGCTCGTCGCGGATCGCGAACTGGGTGCCGAAGCGCGGCGGGTCGTCCGACTCGAACGTCTCGTCGGGCAGGACGGTGAAGCGCGCGGACTTGCGCGAGACCTCCGCGGAACCCTGCAGGAAACTCACGCTCGCCTCGTACCAGCCCGTCGCGAGCGCCGGGACCTCGAGGGTGACGTTGCGGTCGCCGGGCACGTCGAGCGTGCTCTGGTAGACGAGCGCGTCGTTCGCGTCGCGGACCATGACGACGGCGGTCGTGCGGGTGACGCTCGGATCGCTGCACCGGAGGGTGAGCTTCGCGCGCGTGCCGGGAGAGACGACGCCGCCCGACTCCGCCTCGAACACGACGGTCGGCACCTGCCAGACCTCGATGTCGTCGAAGAACGCGAAACCCGAGACGTCGTCGGTCGCGACCTGGTACGGCTCGTCGACGTCGCGCACCGTGGAGGGCTGGACGACCTCGAGCCAGAGCGCAAGTCCGGCGGCGTCGGGTGGTGCCGGCGGCGGCTCGACCGCGAGCATGCGCCACGAACCCTCGCTTCGGAACATCGCGCTCGAGAACACGCCCGGCAGCCCGCGGCCCTCGCTGTCGTGAAACCGAGCGCTCACGCGGACGTTCGCGTGCTGCAGTCCCTCGGTCCTGCTCCAGGCGCGGACGAGGACCTGCGCGCCCGGCACGACCGGGATGCGCGACGGGTCGCTCGCGAGCAGCATCGATGCGCCGTCGACCATGAAGCGCACCGCCCAGCCGGGCTCGGCCTTGGCGGGAGCGCGTCCGATTCCGCGCATCGTCTCGATGCGGCCGAAGTCCCGAAGGCCGGGCATTCCCTGCTCGCCCCCCGTCGGAGGCGGCGGCGCGTCGGCGTCCTCATCGAGCCGCGTCAGCGCGCGATAGAAGCCGGTGGGGATCTCCTTCGGGAAGATCGCGTTCTCCTCGAAGTCGAACCGCGCGACCAGCCGGCGGGGAACGCCGTCGTCGCGCGCGACGATGCTCTCGCGCGTCCTCGCGCCGCCCGCGGGGGGGGGCACGCTGCCGGGCCGGGACTGCTGTGCGGCGGCGACCGTGGACGTCGCGACCGCGACGCCGAGGGCGAGCGACAGGAGCGGCGCCGCCGATGTCGGGCGGGCGGACCTTGGACGGGAGACCATCACGTCTGGCTTCATCGGCATTCTCGGACACGGACTGCAGCGATCCATGCCGGGGTCGGCGAACCCCGTGGGAGCGGAAACCCACGGACCTCTCCCGTTCATTCCGCGGCCGACGGTGCGTCCTGTGCGGGGCCGTACCATCACCTCCCCATGCGAGATTCAGCGCCAGGCCCTGTCATCGACCTCCGAAGCGACACCGTCACCCGCCCGACCGCCGCCATGCGCGCGGCGATGATGGCTGCACCCCTCGGAGACGACGTCCTCGGCGACGAGCCGACGGTTCAGGTGCTCGAGGCGAAGGTGGCGGCGCTTCTCGGGAAGGACGCCGGGCTCTATGTCCCGTCCGGGACGATGGCGAACCAGCTTGCGATCCGCACCGTGTGCGAGCCGGGCGACGAGATCGTCGCCCACAAGGACAGCCACATCATCCACTACGAGACGGGCGCCCCCGCGGCGCTTGCGGGCTGCATGATCGCGCCGCTCGACGGGCCGGGCGGATTGTTCGAACCCGCGCAGGTGCATGCCGCGATCAAGCCGAAGGACCAGCACGCGCCGCTGTCGCGGATGCTCGTCCTCGAGAACACGCACAACCGCGGCGGCGGCACGGTGTGGCCGCTCGACCGGTTCGCGGCATGCGCGGCGGCGGGCCGCGAGCGCGGGCTCCACGTGCACATCGACGGCGCGCGGCTCATGAACGCGTGCGTCGCGTCGGGCCACGCGGCGCGCGACTTCGCGCAGCACGCGGACAGCGTCTCCGTCTGCTTCTCGAAGGGCCTCGGCGCGCCGGTCGGCAGCGCGCTCGTCGGAAGCGCCGCCTTCATCGCGCGCGCGCGGCGCTTCCGCAAGATGTTCGGCGGCGCGATGCGGCAGTCGGGCCTTCTCGCGGCCGCGTGCATCCACGCGCTCGACCACCATGTCGCGCGGCTTGCCGACGACCATGCGAACGCGAGGCGCCTGGCGCGCGCGATCGCCGCGATTCCCGGGCTTTCGCTCGAGGGCGCGCCCGAGTCGATCCCGACCAACATGGTGTTCTTCACGCTTGACGCGCGGCTTGGCGGCGCGCAGGAGTTCTGCGCACGGATGGCGAGGCACGGCGTCGCGGCGATCGGCATGGGCGCGAACCGCGTGCGGCTCGTGACGCATCTCGATGTGGGCGCGGCCGACATCGACCGCGCCGCCGAGGCGATCGCGCGCGCGGCAGGAGGCAACTGACATGTTCGCCGCGATATTCGACCTCGACGGCACGCTCGTCGACAGCTACGACGCCCATTACGAGGCATGGCGCTCGATCAGCGCGACGCACGGCGTCGCCGTCACCGTCGACGACTACTACAGCCACTTCGGCCGTCGCAACGAGGACCTGCTGCGCGAATGCTGGCTGCGCGCGGGCAAGGGCGAGCTGACCCACGAAGAGATCGTCGCGCTCGACCACGAGAAGGAGGCCGCGTACCGCGCGATCGTCGCGAACCGCTTCCCGATCATGGACGGCGCGCGCGAGCTCGTCGCGTCGCTGCGCGCCGACGGCTTCCGCACCGCGGTCGGTTCGTCGGGGCCGCCGGCGAATGTCGCGCTCGCGATCGAAGGTCTGGGGCTTGGGGGCCTTGCACTCGGCGCAGCCGGCTTCGACGCCGTCGTCACCGGCCGCGATGTCAAGCGCTCGAAGCCCGACCCCGAGTGCTTCCTGCTCGCGGCCGAGCGGCTGTCGATCCCGCCGTCGCGCTGCGTGGTGTTCGAGGACGCACCTGCAGGAATCACGGCCGCGAAGGCCGCGGGCATGCGCTGCATCGCCATCACCTCGAAGGGCCACACGGTCGAGCGGCAGCGCGAGGCTGATCTTGTGTTTCCGACGGTAAACGCAGTGACGGTCGCCGCCGTGCGTGCGCTGCTCCAGTAGACTCGGAAGACGGGGAGAGGACCTGAACCCTCGGAGCACCCATGGACCCCCGCCACCAGAAGCTCGCCGATCTCCTCGTCCGCCACTCGACCAAGCTCCAGAAAGGCGAGCATGTCCTCATCGAGGCGTTCGACATTCCCGTCGAGATGACGATCGCGCTGATCCGCGCCGCGCGCGAGGTGGGCGCCCACCCGCATGTCGCCGAGCGCTCGAACCGCATCGTCGCCGAGCTCTACCGCAACGGCGAGGACGGCCTCGCGATGTGGAGCGACAACGACCTCCACCGCATGAAGTCGATGCAGGCGTACATCGGGATCCGCGGCGGCCACAACGTCAGCGAGCAGACGATCGTCCCCGGCGACCAGATGAAGCGCGCGGCGCGGCTCTACCAGAAGCCCGTCCACTTCGAGCAGCGCGTCAACCACACGAAGTGGTGCGTCCTGCGCTGGCCGACGCCGTCGATGGCGCAGCTTGCGGGCAAGAGCACCGAGGACTTCGAGGACTTCTACTTCCGCGTCTGCTGCGTCGACTACGCGAAGATGGCCGCCGCGTGCGAGCCGCTCGCCGCGCGCATGCGCAAGGCCGACAAGGTCCACATCAAGGGCCCGGGCGACACCGACCTCGCCTTCTCGATCAAGGATGTCGGCGTCGTCCCGTGCTGCGGCGACAAGAACATCCCCGACGGCGAGTGCTTCACCGCGCCCGTGCGCGACAGCATCAACGGCGTCCTTCAGTACAACACGCCGACCGTCTACAACGGCCAGAGCTTCGAGAACATCCGCTTCGTCTTCAAGAACGGCAAGATCGTCGAGGCCTCTTGCCAAGGCGATTCGAAGAAGCTCAACGAGATCCTCGACACCGACGAAGGCGCGCGCTACATCGGCGAGTTCGCGATCGGCTTCAACCCGCACATCACGCACGCGATGAAGGACATCCTCTTCGACGAGAAGATCGCGGGCAGCTTCCACTTCACGCCGGGGCGCTGCTACGAGGAAACCGACAACCGCAACAACAGCGAGATCCACTGGGACCTCGTCTGCATCCAGCGCGCCGACCACGGCGGCGGCACCATCAGCTTCGACGGCGAGGTGATCCGCAAGGACGGGCTGTTCGTGCCGGCGGATCTGCAGGGGTTGAACGGCTAAATGGAGCGGTCGCGGCTGCGGCCGCTCCCTCTGGTGCTTGTAGGCGCAGGGCCGACCTTCGCCTCGCGGCTGCGCCCGCTCCCTCTGGTGCTTGCACGCGCGGGGTGGACCGCCGCTTCGCGGCGGCGACTTGCGTTCAAGTGTCGCAGGATGCCGCCGCGAAGCGGCGGGTGCCACATGTCTTGCGAAGCAAGCAGTGCTAGCTGAATCTTTCAAGCGTCGACAGCGCGGCCCGCAGGGCCGGTCATCCCTCAGCTGCGCCGCGCCATGTCCCGCACCAGCTGCACCGCCTGCATGCCGCGCGACTCGTCGGCGGCGTAGACGCCGCGGCGCGCGAAGGTCGTCATGCGCGCGTCGTGCGAGCGGACGCCGCGGCTCTTCATGCACATGTGCTCGCCCTCGACCATCACCACGACGCCGGTCGCGTCGAGATGCTCGACGAGCGCGTCGGCGATCTGGTCGGTGAACCGCTCCTGGAGCTGCGGCCTCCGCGCAAACACCTCGACGGTGCGCGCGAGCTTCGACAGACCCACCACGCGGCCGTGGTTCGGGATGTACGCGACATGCGCCTGGCCGTGGAACGGCAGCAGGTGATGCTCGCACACCGAGAAGAAGTTGATGTTCGTGACGGTGATGAGCTCGTCCGAGCGCTGCTCGA
>JBIKWD010000194.1:0-5978 GCA_044356505.1 Phycisphaerales bacterium | reverse complement strand
TCGCGTCGAGCGCCGTCGCGATCGACCGCACGGTGCGGTGCTCGTAGGCGGTGCGCACGGTCGCGGCGCAGGTCGCGTCCTCGCTGCGCATCCTCGAGATCGCGATTGCGATCGTGAGCGAGTCGAGGCCGAGGTCGTCGAAGAGGTCGGCCTCGACCGAGACGGGCGCATCCTGCTTGAGCGCGGCCGCGAAGGCGCGCGCCACCATGCGTTCGGAGTCGGTCGCCGCCGCGACGTGCGGCGCATCCGACGCGGCGCGTGCCGCCCCGATCGGCGGCAGCGCGCGGCGGTCGATCTTGCCGCCGACGGTGCGCGGGATCCGGGCGATCGTCGCGATCGCGGATGGCACCATGTAGGGCGGGAGTTCCGCCGCAAGCGACGAGCGGAGCGCGTCCGCGTCGACGTCCGCGCCGGTGCGCGGCACGACATGGGCGACGAGCCGGCGCTGCGCGCCCTCGCCCTCGACCGTGCAGGCCGCCTCGAGCACCGATGCGTGCGACGCGAGCCTCGCCTCGACGGCCCCGAGCTCGATGCGGTAGCCGCGCAGCTTGACCTGCGCATCGATGCGGCCGTGATAGTGGAAGTCGCCTTTCCCGTCGCGGTGGACGAGGTCGCCGGTGCGGTAGACGCGTCCGAGCGTCGGGTGCTCGACGAACCGCTGCGCGGTCGTCTCGGGTTGCCCGCGGTAGCCGCGCGCAAGCGATGCGCCGCCGACGACCAGTTCGCCGTGCGAGAGATCGTCGATCTCGCGCAGCGAAGGGTCGTCGGGATCGACGACCGCCGCGAACGAGCCCGGGATGGCGCGGCCGATGGTGACGGGCTCGCCCGCGCGCACCGTTCCACGCAGGCAGGTCACCGTGCATTCGGTGGGGCCGTAGCCGTTCTCGAGCCTGCGGCCGCGCGACCAGAGGTCGGCGAGGTCGGGCGCGAGCGCCTCGCCTCCGACGTAGAGAAGACGAATCGCCGGCAGCGCGCGCTCGGGATCGTCGCAGCCGAGCGTGCGCAGGAGCGTCGGCGGGGGACAGAGCACCGTGATCCGTTCGCGCACGAGCCACGGCAGGAGATCAGGGCCGAGCCGCGCGGTCTCGTCGTCCATCACGACGACGGTCGCGCCCACCGCCCATGCCATCCACATCTCCTCGACGCTCGAGTCGTAGCTTGCGCTCGATCCCTGGGCGATGCGGTCGCGCGCATCGAGCCCGAACTCCGAGGCGTCGCCCGCGACGAGGTTGAGGAGCGACCGATGCTCGATCTCGACGCCCTTCGGTTTGCCGGTGGTGCCGGACGTGTAGATGACGTAGGCGAGGGATTCGGGTGCCGGCGACGGTGCGGTCGCGAGCGGCTCGGCGGAGGCGAGCGATTCGGGCGAAAGCACCTCGACGCGTGCGCCCTCCGCCGCGATCGCCGCTGCACGCGCCGTCGGGGAAATCAGCGTCTTCGCGCCGGCGTCGTCGAGGATGGCCGCTGCCTGGCGCGCGGGAAAGGAGGGATCGATGGCGACGTACGCGGCGCCTGCGCGCATGACGCCGAGGATCGACGCATGGAGCCATGGATCGGTGCGCGGAAGTGCGATCGCGATCACGTCGTCGCGTCGGGCGCGCGAGGCGACGCGCGACGCGACCTGCCGGGAAAGGCGGTCGAGATCGCGGTAGGTGACGCCACCGGCGCCCGGGATGTCGAGCGCGCAGCCATGCGGATTCGCCGCGCAGGCGCGGTCGAAGAGATCGAGGACGGTGCGGACGTCCGCTGCCGGGTTCATGCCCCGGACTTCGGCAGGAACGACTTGAGGTGCGGCGCGACGAACGGCGCACGCTCCGACTGCTGCGCGGAGGAGAGGGCGAGGAACCCGCCGACGTGGCCGAGGCAGCGCGCGGCGCCGCATCGGCAGGCGAACGGCTCCGCCATCTGCGCCTCGGTGGTGGTGTAGTCGAAGGTGACCTGCTCGCCGCCGCGGATCACGCGGCGCGCGACGAGCGCGCGGCCGGCGATCGATGCGTTCGGCTCGCAGCAGTGGTTGAGGAACCGCCACGGATAGCGGGTCCGCATCTCCTCGGTCGGAAGCGCGTCATGGCACTCGATGTGCTCGCCGGCCGAGACCTGGATCGAGTAGCGCGTCGGGGAGGGCTGGATCGTTCCATCGATGTGGAGGATGCGCTCGCCCTGCGCGATGTCGCGCGTGGCGAAGACGCCGACGCCGGTGGATGTCTCGCGAACCGTGCACGGGAACGATTGAAATGTTGCTGGCATGGGTAGTCGGGTTGCTTGACAACTCGCGACCGGCGGGTGTGGTTTCGGAGGCCCGCGTCGCAGCCATGGGTCGGTCCATGGCAGCGGGGCAGCGTACGCGATGGATCGATCGATGTGGCGAGGGCGCGAGGCGTTTCGCAAGGCGGCGAAGGGCGCGTCTCGGACGGCTCCGAGGGCCGCTCGGTGTCTTCAGGAGGATCGCGGGCAATTCCGAACGCTGCGCGGCGCAGGTTGCCGACACAATCGCGGAAGCCCCCAGGTTGGGAAGCCCCATGTTCGCCATCCGACCCAACCCCGTCCCTTTCCAGTCTCGGCTTGCGATCTCGCTCGCATGGGTGGCGGGCTACGTCAACACTTCCGCCGTCCTGACCTGCGGCGTGGTGACGAGCCACGTCACCGGCCACGCCGGGACCCTCGGAAAGGACCTCGCCCTTCGCGGATGGTCGGACGCGGCCTTCATGGGTGTGCTGATCGGGGCGTTCCTGATCGGAGCGATGGTCTCGGGACTTGCGCTTGAGACTGGTCGGCAGCGAGGCTGGCGCTCGATCTACGTGCTGCCGGCGACGATCGAACTCGTGCTGCTTGCCGTGTTTGCGATCGGAGTTCGCCTGCACGACACGTCCGCGACCGAGGTCGGCGGGACGCTCTGGTGGATGACGACCGTGGCCGCGATGGCGATGGGGGTCCAGAACGCGACCATCACCCGGATCTCAAGCGGAGTCGTTCGGACGACGCACCTCACCGGGGTCGTGACCGACCTTGGACTCGAGACGGCAAGGCTCACGCTCGCGACGCGGGGGCAGGGCAAGCATCGTCCTCCAGACGACGTCGGGGACCGCGGACCGCGGCTTCAGCGGCTCGCGCTCCTCGGCTCGATTCTCGGAGGATTCGTCGTCGGAAGCGCCTGCGGCGCCTGGGTCTACATCGAGGTTCCGCGTTGGAGCATGCTCGCGCCGCTCGTGCTCCTCGCATGGATCATCGTGGCCGACCTGCGTACCCCGACCTGCGAGATCGAGGAGGCGTCCGATGCGGAACCCGCCGTGAAGCCAGGCCCCGGCTCGGGAGTCGCCGTGTTTCGCGCGGCAGCGCGCGGGGGGGATGCGCGGAGCGAGACGAGGCCCGATCGGTCGACGGGACTTCCCCCGTTGACGAGGCTGCCCGAACTCACGGGTCTCCTTGACCGGGCGGGCACCGCCCGCCGCACCGTCGTCGTCGATCTGTCGGGCGTGCGGGTCGCGGGCCCCCTCGCGGCAGACGCGATCCGCAGGCTGCACCGTGCGGCGCGGAGTTCCGGCCACCGGGTGATCATCGCGGGCATCGACGCAGGCGAGCGTTCGGCGATCAATGCCCTCTCGGGTGCGGATCTCCTCACCGATGCAAACAGCGCCCCGACCTTCGCCGAGGCGCTGAAGCTTGCCGATGCCGGCCCTACCGCTCGCTGAGGCCGCGAGCCGCGAGTCCTGCGCCGAGCGCGCAGAGAAGCGCAAGCGCAGCGACGGCGAGCAATCCCGCGACCATGCCTCCGGCCGCGGCGACCTCAATGTAGACGGCGCCGAGCACGAGGACGAGCGATACGAAGCCGAGCGCGACCGCGAGGCACGCGAGCGCCACGCCCCACGCAAGACGGAGGACGCGCTCCCGCAGCAGGCGGCCCTGCCACTCGACCGCGTTCTTCATGTCCGCAAAGAGTTGCTGGATCAGCTGCATCGCTGGATTGGCTCCGGTACCCGCGGGTGCGCGCCTTCAGTCGCGACGGTTGCTCATCCGCAGGCCGAGGAGCAGGCCCACCGCGAAGCAGCCTGCGACCGCAAGGAAGGGATGGGTCGTGATCTGCTTCTCCGCGATCTCCGCCGCCATCTTTCCACGCGCCGCCGCCGCACGGGCCGTCTCCTGGAGCCCGGCGCGCGCGGTGCGGACGCCATCCGACCCCACCCCCGCCAGATCGGCGCGCAGTTGACGGAGATCGGTGCGGAGACGGTCGATCTCGCGCTGCAGGTCGAGGTTTTCTTCGAGGCCGACGGGGCTGTTTCGATCCATGGATCTGTTCCTTCCGGTCTTGTACGGGATCTCCCGCCGTGCCCCGGGCGCCCATGCGCGTCGTGAGAGGCGGAGAAGCATTCATGGCGCGGCGCGGCGCCGCGTCGATGGGGAAGCGTGCTCGATGGGCACGGACGGGAAACCGACGAGTTCGGGCGTCTTTCCCGCTGCCGTCGCGGTCGCCGGGCCGCCACCCTGCTTGTCGCGTCGCCCTATGGGCCGATGGCGCGCAGGAGGATCCCATGGAAGCGAGCATGAGGCCCGTCACCGGGCCGAAGTCGGACCCAGTCAACTTCATCGTGCCGGTCGACCTCTCGAAACCCTCGATCGCGGCCCTCGGATGGGCGGCGGACCTGGCGAAGCGGGGGCCGTCGCGGCTGATCGCCGTGCATGCCGTCGAGCCGACGCCTCTCGGCGAGAGCAACGAGCTCGTCGCGATGCTCGAGGCGCGCGGACTCGAACGCCTGCACGATGCATGCGGCCACGCGGTCTCGGCGGGGATCGAGGTGGTGCGCGAATGTCGCATCGGCGAGCCGTCGCTCGTCATCGAGGACGTCGCGCGACGCACGCCGCGCGCGTTCATCGTGATGGGAAACCGTGGCCTCGGGCCGATCCGTCGCGCGTTCCTCGGGAGCATCGCCGACCGTGTGCTGCGGCACGCGGAGTGTCCGGTGCTCGTCGTGCGCGAGAACGACGAGCCGCCCGCGCGCCCGCGGATCCTCGTGGCGACCGACTTCACGCGCGATGCCGAGGCTGCGGTCGATGCCGCGCGCATGCTGACGCGGCGGGCGCGCGAGCAGCCGCGGGTGGCGCTCCTGCATGTCGTGCTGCCGCCGCAGGTGATCGAGGCTGCGGAGGTTCCGCTGATCCCGCCCTCCGAGATCGGAGGCGAGGAGCAGGACGCGCGCGAGCAGCTCGAGTCGATCGCGGCAGACTTCAGGCGCCTCGGAGCCGAGACGACCGTCGAGGTGGCCCGCGGCGACGTGCTCCGCGCCGTCGCCGAGCGCGCGGACGGACTGCACGCCGACGTCGTCGCGCTCGGGCGTCACGGGGCGTCGATCCTCGAGCGCCTGCTCGTCGGCTCGACCGCGGAGCGCGTGCTGCACCGTGCGAAGTGCGCGGTCCTGACCGCGCGGGCGTCGGCGGTCGCGCCGGCCGCGCGTCCGCGCGAGGTCGTGATCACGTGAGCCGAACGCGGAAGCATTCCCGTGGCGAAGCACGGGCGTGCGCGCAATGAATCTTCGTGTCCGGGGCGCGGCTCCGGCAGCCATCCGCACCAACGACTCCGGAGCAAGAGCATGACGACCGCAATCATGAAGACCGATTCGCAGATCAAGTCCGACGTACTCAACGAACTGAAGTGGGACTCGAGGGTCGACGAGACCGACGTCGGCGTCCAGGTCAAGGAGGGCATCGTGACCCTCGTCGGGAGCGTCGACGTCTACGCCAAGAAGATCGCCGCGCGCGAGGCGGCGCATCGCGTGCACGGCGTGCTCGACGTGGTCGATGAACTGCAGGTCAAGGTGGCCGGGATCGGCGCGCCCACCGACACCGACATCGCCCGCGGGGTGCGCGACGCGCTCGAGTGGGACGCGTTCGTACCCGACGAGAAGATCACCTCGACCGTCTCGCTCGGCATCGTCACGCTCGAGGGCGTGGTGCCCACGTGGTCGCAGCGCGCCGACGCCGAGCGG
>JBIKWD010000001.1:0-80421 GCA_044356505.1 Phycisphaerales bacterium | reverse complement strand
ATACGATCGAGAAAGCCATCAAGAAGGGCACCGGGGAGGGCTCCGAGGAGCGCTACGACGCGGTGCGCTACGAGGGATACGGACCGGGTGGCGTGGCGATGATCGTCGAGTGTCTCATCGCGAACGCCAACAAGGCCGCAGCCGACATCAGGGTGCTCTTCGACAAGAACGGCGGCAAACTGGGCGTGCCCGGGTCCGTGTCGTTCGGCTTCGTGCAGAAGGCCCAGATCATCGTGACCGGCTGCACGGGCGAAGAGCGACTCATGGAGTGCGTGCTCGACGCTGGCGCCGAGGAGATCGAGGGCGAAGACGGAACCTTTCAGGTGCTCGGCGCACCGGCGGACCTGATTGCGCTGCGAACCGCCGTCGAGGCGGGTGGCATGAAGGTCGAGGCGGCCGAGATCATCTGGCTTCCACAGCAGATGGTCGCGGCGGAGGGGGAGGTCGCCGCCGCCGTCGAGCGCATCGTCGAAGCCCTCGAGGATCACGACGATGTGCAGCGGGTGTACACAAACCTCGCTTGATCCATGTGGCCGACCCGCTTCACGCGCTGAACCTTCGAGCCTGCAAGCCGTACGCGGATTCCCCGCTCGGGACGCCCGATCGGCAGGCTCCGGACGATCCGACGTCGACCACGCTCACGGAAGGTCGGCGGTTTCGGGTTCCGTACGTCCCGAGGCGTCTTCGGCGGCTTCACCGTTGGTGGGTGGACCGTTCGACTCCGTCGGATCCGCGTCAGTGGCGGAGGGGCCGTTTGTGGACTGGGGGCTCGCCCCCTGCACCGGCCCCAGCAGGTGGCGCACCTGGTTGAAGTACCTGTCCGCTTCGGCCCAGACATGCGCGGGCACCGTGATCTGCCGGGCTGTGAAGTCGATGGCGGGAGCGGCGAGATTCTCGTCGCGTGCGAGCACCATGCGCATGCGCCATTCGCGCGACTCCTTCCGCGGATCGGAGTGCGGGGTGACGTATAGCCTCCGTACGACGCGATAGACCTCGAGGCGCCTTCCGTCTTCGTCGACGTAGGTTTCGTTCTCGGCGATCTTCCAGTCGTCGTACTCGGGTGCGCGGGCCGCCGCGACCATCGCACTCCACACCTGCTCGTCGGAGTATCCTTCGAAGGTCTGGGTCTTGGTGGTGCAGCCCGCGGCCGCGAGGATCGCAACGGCTGCAAGTGGTCGGAGGACGCTCGGCAGCATGGAACGCAACGGGGGGGTGATCGACGTGGACGGGGGCATCGGAACCTCGGACTGGGGCGGACTGGACTCGGCCCGCGGGAGGTGTATCGGCCAACGAAGGGGGGCTGGCGCAGAAGGTCTCCCCGTTCCTGCGGGGAGCCGAAGGGCGTCGGGCAGGGTGCGCCGTCATGCCCTACGCTCCCTGCCATGCATGAAGAGCGCTCTGAGCCCGCTCCGTCTCGGGTTTCCTCCGAGAACCCGTCGCACCGGCCGCCGAGCGGGGCCGCGGACGCCCGCGGGCCTGGCGACGGCGGCGGTCAGTCCGAGGCGGGGCCCGAAGCGCGCGACCGCAGGGTCGTGTACAGCACCGTGCTCGGTGTGATGTGGGGGATCCTGCCCGCCATCGTCGGAACCTACCTTCTGTTCGACCTCGGACGCATTGCCGGGGTCCTTCAGATCGATCCCGTGCTGGGGTTCTGGGGCTACGTCGCCGTGTTCGCGGTGAGCGCCGGGCTCGGCATCCTGCCGACCTACTCGCAGTCGATCCTTGGCGGCTGGGTGTTCGGCTTCGGCTACGGACTCGCCGGGGCCCTGATGGGATTCGTCGGCGGCACCGCAATCGGCTATCTGGTCGCCCGCGCCGTCGCCGGGAGGGCACTCGAACAGAAGGTCGAGAGACATCCCCGCGCGCATCTCATACGCACCGCACTGCTCGGCGGATCGACCGCGAAGACTTTCTCGATCATCGCGCTGATCCGGCTTCCGCCGAACTCGCCGTTCGCACTGACAAACTTCGCTCTTGCAACGATGGGCGCGCCGCTTGGACTGACGCTTGCCGCGACCATGCTCGGCATGCTGCCCCGCACCGCAGTCGCGTGCTTCGTGGCCGCGAGCGGCGCAGCAACTGGGGCCGAGGATCTGCAGCAGCTCGTCGACGAGCAGGGATGGCCGCTTGTCCTCGGCGGGCTCGCCGTCATGGCCGTCGTCATCGCGATCATCGGGCAGATCGCGAAGCGAACGATTCGAAAGATGACATCTGACTGATGACGGCCGACTCGCCGACTCGCGGTGTTCAGCGATAATCAGGCGCGGCTTCGGTAGCTTCCGTCCGCGGTGCTGATGATGATCTTCTCGCCAGTCGTGATGAATGGAGGGACACGGGTTTTCAGACCTGTCTCGCAGGTGGCTTCCTTGAGCTGGTTCGTCGCGGTTGCGCCCTTGATACCGGGCGGCGTATCCGTGATCGTGAGGGTTACGACCAGAGGGAGCTCGACGGAGATCGGCTTGCCGTCGCACCAGAGCACGATGATTTGCGTGTTCGGGAGAACATAGAGCGTCAGGTCGCCCACGACCTCCTTCGGCAACTCCACCTGCTCGTAGCTCTCCAGATCCATGAAGACAGCCATGCTCCCCTGCTGGTAGAGGTACTCCATCTGGCGGCGGTCGAGATCGACCTGCTCGACATCCTCTCCAGAGCGAAGGCGCTTGTCGATCAGGGAGCCGGACTTCAGGTCGCGAAGCTTGACCTGGACGAACGCGCGGAGGTTCCCCGGGGTTCGGTGCTCGACTTCGGTGATCAGGAACAACTTGCCATCCATCTTGATGGCCATGCCGGGGCTTAGGTCAGTGCTATTCACGTGGGCCTCTCTAAATGCGGAGCGGAAGGGTAGCAGAACTTACGAGCGCGCCGGGAAGCCGCGAAGGTCCGATTGCATGCTGCGAGCTTCTTCTGCCGCGATTCCGACGTGGCGAGCTGCTGAGGCGACAGGAGTCAATCCACGCACCACGCGCTGAGTCGACGCTCCATTCACTGAACAGCGTCCCCAAGCAGATCCCGAGTGCCTTGGACGACTGCCGAGAAAACACGGCAAAAAGAAAGACCCCCGACCGAGGTCGGGGGCGGAGGGAGGGAAAAGGGCTGTTTAAGGAGCGAGTCTTGCGACTCAACTCAACAACAAGATGCATCCGATTCCGCGCGACACAAACACTACGAGCGGAGTTTTCGTCACAAACAGCATAAATCTGACTCGACGCCAACCTTGCCCAGAAAATGTCCAATAACAATCAATTCGAAGGGGTCTGCTCTGGCCGAAAACTGGATTCGGAGCGTCGGCCAACCTTCGGTTCGAAGCCGCGCTCGCAACCCGATGGTTCCGTCCCGTGTACCGAACCCCCCGAATGCTCAAGCGGGTTGGCTCCGTTCTGCTGATATAGACTCTCCACCCAGTCCCAGCGTGACCCGTTGAATCACCGCGCGCCTCGTCGTCCGATGTCCACGAGGGTCTCCTTGAAAGGATCTCCATGAGCTGCTCCCCACGACTTCTCCCCGACAGTTCTCGCCGACTCTCTGTGCTTTCAACCTGGGCGCTCCTTGCCGGCGTGGTCGCGGTCGCGAACCTGACCGCGCTCGACGCGGGCGCGGACAGCCTGGATCGCGCATCGGAGGCCCGGCACGCCAGCTCCGCCAAGTTGCTGGCTAGCGTTACAACCAGCCAGACCTCTCCCTCCGCGCCTCCGACCGCGCTTCCCGCCGGGGCGCCGACGGTTCGGCCAGCGACGGCTCCGACACCTACACCCGCCCCTGTCCAGGCGCCCGCCGAATCTCAAGCGCCCTCGGCCGATCAGGCGGCTGACGAGGCTTCCGACGAGCCGCTCGACGAGTTGCCTCCGATCACGCTGGATCCACCAGTTCTCGACTTCGGGATCGTGCCTCCTTCGGTCACCAAGGTTGGTGTTGTGAAGCTGATCAATACCGGCACCAAGGAACTCGAAATCCTGACCGTGCAGCCGAGCTGCAAGTGCACGACTCTCGAGGATCTGTCGGGCAAGAAGATCCCCGTCGGGGGATTCATCGAGTTGAAGGCGGAGATGAAGGCCCAGTCGTCGCCCGGGGGGAAGAAGGCGGACGTCAAGGTGCTCATCGACGGCTACACGCAGGTCATAAACGTCGTCCTGCGAAACGAGGTCTCGCTACCGGTCCGCATCAGCCCGGCCTACCTGAACGTCGTTCAGGGACAGGCTCAGACTGGACGCCTCATCGTCGAGTCGATCGACAAGAAGCCTTTCAAGATCTGCGCGGTTGGAGGAAAGCCGCCGAATCTGGTGGGATTCGATCCGGCCAAGGACGAGCCTCGAAACCAGTACCTGCTCGACTGGGACTTCAAGCGTGACTTCCCGGATGGAGTGGCCCCGCGGTACTTGGTGATTGAGACCGACCGCGCGGACTCGCCGCTCGTTGATGTGTTCGTGCGCCATGAGTCTACGTTCCCGAACGTTCGCTTCAAGTTCGCCGACTACCGCCACACGTTCGGGCGCATGGAGGAGGGTGGATCTCACGAGTTCATCGTGGAGGTCAACGAACTCGCCGCTGGCGAGAGGATCGCCACGGCTGCGACGGGTTCGAGCAATGCGAAAGTCGAGTTCCTCGGCGCCGAGACGGAAGGGACCCTCACGAAGATCAATCTTCGTGTGACTCCCAATTCGGGCGTCCTTGGACTTCTGTACGTGCCCTTCACGATCTACTCAAACCAGCGCCAGCAAGAACTGACGGTCTGGGGACAGGTGGTCCCGAAGGGTACGACAGGCTGCTTCAGCCGCTGATGCTTCACATCGCTGTCGCGCCTCGCTGCCGCTTCGCAGCGCGCGCGAGGTTCTGCACAGGGGTCCGGGCGCGCGGCGGGTACTCGTGCGACCTCCTGGTCGTTTGAATCCTCTGCACGCTCAGGTCAGGCCATTGATTGCCATTCTGATGCCCGCGAAGCCGAGCAGCAGAGCAAGTGCGACTCGGGTTGCGCCGAGCGGCAGCCGGTAGACCAGCATCGCGCCGACCATCCCGCCGAGCGTGGCGGTCGGTGCAAGCAGCGCTGCAAGCCAAAGCGAGGAGCTGACCGTGAGAGGGTCGCCCGTCGGGGAGAGCAGCGATGGGATCGATGCGTTCTTTGCCGTCGCTGCTATCGCGCAGGCGACGATCATGACGACCGCGGAGTTCGCGACCGCCTCTCGGATCGGAAGCCGGAGCGACTTTCGAAAGAGCGGAACCATGAGCGCGCCGCCGCCAATTCCCAGAAGTCCCGCCGCGAATCCTCCAAGAGCGCCGATGCCTGCAGCAAGCGCCCTCGACGGACGCTGCGGAGGCTCGGAGGCCGGGGTGTCGGGCTTCCGGAGTGCGAGCGAAACGACCTCTGATGCGGCGCAGTAGCAGAGGAAGAGTCCAAAGAGCGCCATCAGGGGCTCCGCAGGGATCAGATTGCTCGTGAAGACCCCAAGGAGCGCAGCGGCGGCCGACGCGGTCGCCGCGACGGGCGCGACGTCGGCGCGGATGGTGCCGCGCCCGCGATGCTTGCTCGTCGCGGCCGCCGCCACAAAGATGTTCATGATCAATGCCGACGCCTGATAGAGGTGCTGGTTCGGTCCGAACGCAAGAGTCAGCGCGGGAATGGCGAACACAGCCCCGCCTAGGCCAAGGAGGCCACCGAGCGAACCGCCGATCAGTCCGAAGGCAGCGATCAGGAGGATGTCTGACGAGTTCCACGTCACTGCTGCACCCTAGCAGCAACCACCGGACGTCGGAGTCCATCACATCCTTGCGAATGCGCCGGGCCGTACTCTGCATCGACCTTGTCGTGTGGCGGGCGGCTGATCTCTATCTTCGGAACGCACGTGAGCGCGTCTTGCGAGACTCCACCCCGCGATCAGGTCTCGTCTGGCGGACCGCGGCCGCGCGCCGTTCGCAATGCACCGTTACCAAGTCCACTCCCGGCTGGGTCGATGGTGGCGCTTGCCGGTCGGGGAAGCAGCATCGGCTTCCAGAGGCCTTCGGGGGTCAGCTCCCATCGGGGCAGTCGCCTCCCGAGGCGGACCCTGTCGTCCGAGTGTCCAACATTGAGGCCGACCTCCCTCGGCGCGGAGCGCCGCGGGTGGTTCCTGAGACGCGGTGCGCAGGAAGTGCCCGAGCAGCCAGTGGAGGCTACGCGGACGGACACCAAGATCCCGAAACCCGATTCGCGAAGGTGGGATTCCTCATGGCAGAGGCTACGATCCGCCCTGCCGCGGTCGCGCGCTCGGGAGTTCGTGCGCCGGTTTCTTGATGGACGGTGGGAGCGTGGATCCCGATGTCTTCGGTCGACGACAATCTCAAGCACGATGCGGAGGGAGACTCGACCTCCGCGGCCGCCCTTCGTCGGCGTCGTTCTCGGCTGGTTGCGGCATGCGCGCTTGCATTTTCGGCTGGGCTGGTGTCCCTCGGTATCTCCACCGGCCAGACGGCTTTGAGTTCCGCGGGTCTCCCGGCGGCTGACATTCGCATTGGCACAGCCTCGTCCGCCGCCTCGTCCGTCGCCACGCCTGTCGCCGCGGCCGACTCGCGGGTCCGGTCCCAGGCCCGACGGTCGACAAGCAGCCCGTGGCTTGCGGGGTTTGGCCTCCGCTCGACCGACCTCGATCGCGACCTTCTTCGGGCCGATCTGCTTGGAACGCGACATTTCAACGGCCGGCCTTTGCGCGCGGCCTACACCCTTCGGATGCGTGTGACCGCCTACAGCCCCGACGAGCGGAGTTGCGGCGACAGCGCCGACGGCATCACCGCGAGCGGATACTCGGTCGTCACCAACGGCGGATTTCTTGTCGCTGCGGACCCGCGCGTGCTTCCCCTCGGTTCGCTCGTGAGCGTCCCCGGGTACGACGACGGCGCGGCCGTTCCGGTGCTCGATGTCGGTGGCGCAATCAAGGGGAACAGGCTGGACGTTCTGTTCCCAACGCACGAAGTGGCGATGCGCTGGGGCGTGCGCGAACTCGACGTGACGGTGTGGGAGTACGCGGATGGACTTCCCAACGGCTTCAAGCGCCAGCGCCGGCCTTCGAAGTAGCGCATCGACGGTGCGGGCGGTCGCTGAGGCGATGCCGAGCGCCGCGATTCGCAGAACAACCGATGCTGCGACGAGGGCAAGCCCGGTGACCTCCAGACCGATCGCCCTGAGCCTGACCAGATGGAGGGAGCACGTCTCGCCCGCCGATCCGTCGCGTCCGTGGAGGCGTGACGTCACGCGACCTCCCCGACACGCATCCGGTCAAGGATGCGGTAGTGGATCGCCTCCGCGATGTGCGTCTCCTCGACGCGCTCGCTGCCGTCGAAGTCCGCGATCGTGCGCGCGACGCGGCGGATTCGGTCGTACGCGCGCGCGGACAGTCCGAGGTCCCTCATCGCACCCTCCAGCATGCGCTGGGCGGGGCCTTCGAGCACGCACGACCGGTCGAGTTCCCGCCCGCCGAGCCGCGCATTCGGTCTCCCCGGGCCGTGTCGTCCCTCCATCCTTCCCCGCGCATCGAGCACCCTCCGCCGCAAGTCCGAACTCGAAGCCCCGGACCTGCTCGACTGCAGCGATGCGAACGGTACCGCTCGAACCTCGACATGCATGTCGATGCGGTCGAGCAGCGGACCGGAAAGCCGGCCGATGTACTTATCCTGGGCTCGGCGCTCGGTGGCGCTGCGTGCGAATCCGCCTGCATGCGAGGGATTCATCGCCGCGACCAGCATCGTGCGGGCAGGGAAGCGGAGAGTGCCGTTGGCGCGAGCGATCGTGACGAAGCCGTCCTCGAGCGGCTCCCGAAGGCACTCGAGCGCTGCGCGCGGGAACTCCGGGAGTTCGTCGAGGAACAGGACGCCGTGGTGGGCGAGGCTGACTTCGCCGGGCCGCGGGACGCTTCCGCCCCCGACGATCGCCGCCGAACTCGCAGAGTGGTGCGGAGCGCGGAATGGACGTTCGCGGATGAGTCCGGCTCCGCGCGGAACGGCTCCGATCGAGGAGTAGATCCGGGTGACTTCAAGCGATTCCTCCTGGGTCAGAGGCGGCAGGATTCCCGGCATCGCCCGCGCCATCATGGTCTTGCCGCTACCTGCCGGCCCGATCAGCAGCACGTTGTGTCCTCCGGCGGCCGCGAGCGCGATCGCGCGCTTGGCCGCCTCCTGGCCACGGACGTCGGCGAAGTCGAGTGCAGCGCCGAATGGCGGCGGGCACTCCGCCGGCGGCGGCTCGCGCGGAATGTCGTAGAGCCCGTTGAGGAAGCCGACCGCCTCCTTGAGCTCGTGGACCCCGTAGACCTCGATTCCGTCGACGGCCGCAGCCTCCGGAGCGTTTGCCGCAGGCACGATGACGCCCTGGAGCCGTCGCTCGCGGGCAAGCGCGGCGAGGCTCGTCGCGCCGCGAATCGGGCGGACGAGGCCATCGAGCGCGAGCTCCCCGGCGACCGCGAAGCGCGAGAGCCGCGCGTCGGCGTCCTCGCCGATGATCCCCTGGAGCCGAAGCACCGAGAGCGCGATCGGAAGGTCGTACACGGGGCCCTCCTTTCGGAGATCCGCCGGGGCGAGGTTGATCGTGCACAGGCCCTTGGGGCAGGGAAGCCGCGATGCCGCCAAGGCGGCCCTCACCCGCTGGCAGGACTCGCGGACCGATGTGTCGGGAAGACCGACGACCACCATCCTCGGCTGTGGTTTGTCCGGGGACTCTCCCTCCCGCTCGGGTGGAAAGCGCTCATCGCTCTCGATCTCGACGGGCAGGGCGTCGATGCCCCTCAATGCGAAACTCTGGATGCGTTGCATCGCCCCGTTCTACACGGCGCCGGGATCCAACCTTGATTTTCCTACACTTTTACAGGAGGGATTTCGCGAATCGCGATGCGCGTGCCCGGCCGTCTCACTCGAGCCCGGGCGCGAAGCCGCGTCGCATCGTGTTCTCGCACACCGCCCGCGGCTCGACGAACTGCAGCAGATAGTCGCGGCCACCGGCCTTCGAGCCGATGCCCGACATGCCGAACCCGCCGAACGGCTGCCTGCCGACGAGCGCGCCGGTGATGCCGCGGTTGAGGTACAGGTTTCCGACGCGGAACTCGCGTCGCGCCCGCGCGAGGTTCGCAGGCTTGCGACTGAACACGCCGCCCGTGAGCTTGTACTCGGGCGTGTTCGCGATCGAGAGCGCCTCGTCGAAGTCCTTCGCATGCATGACGGCGAGCACGGGGCCGAAGATCTCCTCCCGCGCGAGACGGTGTTCGGGACGAACGCCGCTGAAGATCGACGGGCCGACGTACGGCTTGCCGACCTTCTTCTCAAGCCCCTCCGGTACGTCGAGGGTGAGTTCGTGCTTGCCCTCGCTCTTTCCGATCTCGATGTAGGAGCGTATCTTGCGGGCCGCCTCCTCGTCGATCACGGGACCGATGTCCGTGCCGGGGTTCGACGGATCGCCGACGACGAGCGCGCGCGTCGCGCCGACGAGACGGTGGAGGAAGGGCTCGTATGCGCTGCCGACGACGATCGCACGGCTCGCGGCCGAGCACTTTTGGCCGCAGAAGCCGAACGCGCTCTGGCGCACCGCGAGCACGGCTTCATCGAGGTCGGCGGAGGCGTCGATGATCATGGCGTTCTTGCCGCCCATCTCGCAGACCACCTTCTTGACGAACTCCTGCCCGGGAGCGACCACGCCCGCGGCCTGCACGATGTCGAGGCCGACCGCCTTCGAGCCGGTGAACGCGATCAGCGCGACGCGCGGATCGCGGACGAGCGTCGCGCCGACGGTCTCTCCGGGTCCGGCGACGAACTGGAGGACCTCGCGAGGCGCGCCGGCGCGCCAGAGGATCTCGCACATCGCGCGGGCGATCGAGGGAGTCTGTTCCGCGGGCTTCACCACGACCGTGTTCCCGGTCACGAGCGCCGCCACGGTCATTCCACAGCAGATCGCGAGGGGGAAGTTCCACGGCGCGATGACGGCGGCGACTCCGCGCGGCTGGTACCACTGCTCGTCGAGCTCGCCGACGAAGCTTCCGAGGCGCTCTGCCTCGAAGAGCCGAGCGCCCTCGCGCGCGTAGTACTCGCAGAAGTCGATCGCCTCGCAGACGTCGGCGTCGGCCTCGCGCCAGACCTTCCCGGATTCCTTCACGATGGCCGCGCTCAGTTCGTCGCGCCTCGCCCGCATCTCGCCGGCGGCGGAGACGAGCACCGCCGCGCGGGTCGCGAACGGAGTGTCGCGCCAGGACTCGAAGGCCTCGTGCGCGGTGGCGACGGCGCGCTTCGCGTCGTCGGCCGTGCCCGAATTCGCGACCGGCGGCACGGCCGTGCGCGCGACGGCGGCGGAGAAGCCGGCCCGGACATCCGCGAGCGCGAAGTTCCGCATCGGCTCGGTGTAGAAAGGCCTTCCGTTTCCGATGCCGGCGGGCGACGCGCTGAGACGGTGCCGCTCCGGCGCCTTCGCGATCCGCTCGACGCCGGGATCCGAATCGAACGCCCGGTGGGGGCTTGCGAGGAGCTTGTCGTCCGCCGCGTTGTCCTTGAAGCCGGCCTTGAGCCATGATTCGTTCGAGCTGTTCTCGAGCAGCCGGCGGACGAGGTACGCCATGCCCGGGATGAGCTCGCCGATCGGCGCATACTCGCGGAGACGCAGGTCCATCTCGATGGCGGCGGCCTTCAGCTGGTCGCCCATGCCGTAGAGCATCTGGAGTTCGAGCGCCGATCCGGGCAGTCCGCGCTTCTCGAGCGCCGCGAGCGTCGCGGCGATCGAGCGGGCGTTGTGGCTTCCGAGCGCGAGCTTGACTCCGCCCTCGCCCCTCGCCGCGGGCGTCGACGCGACGAAGGCCTGCGCCATGCGCTCGAAGCTCGCGTCGGTGTCGACCTTGCGGCTCCACACGGGAACGGGCCATCCCTGTTGCTCGGCGTTGATCGTCTCGTAGTCCCAGTATGCGCCCTTCACGAGGCGCACCGTGACCTGTCGTCCCGTGCGCTTCGACCATTCGATGATGCGGCGCGCATCATCGTCGCCGGAACGCAGATAGGCCTGCATCGCGAGACCGGCGTGGAAGTCGTGCTTCTCGCACGCGCGCATGAAGAGTTCGAGCGTCAGGTCCTTGAGCGCGAACTGCTCCATGTCGAAGTTGACGAACACGCCCTTGCGCTTCGCGGCCTCGAGGATGGGCCCAAGGTTCTCGAGGAGCCCCCGGATCGATCCTTCGGTGTCGATCGGATCGACCCTGGCGGAGAGCGAGCTGATCTTGATCGAGACGTTCGTGCGCGGAATCGCCCCGAGGTGGTCCGTCTCGAGGCGGGGATTCGCGCCCCAGGTCGAAACCGTCGCGGGCAGGTTCTCGATGAGATCGAGGTACTTGCGGCGGTATGCCTCCGCCTCCTCGTCGCTCACGCACGCCTCGCCGAGGAGGTCTACGGAGAAGCAGAGGCCGCTCTCCCAGATGCGCCGCAGGGCGGGGAGCGAACTGGCCGCGTCCGTGCCGCAGATGAACTTCGACGCCATCGACGTGATCTGCGTCGACATCGTCTTGGTGACGACGCCCTTCATCAGGGCGCCCGCCTTCAGCGCCGTCGCCACGAACGGCGGCGGGGTGACGCCGGGCTGCGCGAGGTAGTCGGTCAGATGGTCGTAGACGGCGTCGTTGTCCTTCAGCGTCGGGAAGCAGTCGACGAAGCGGAAGATCTGGACCTTGAAGGCCTCGTCCCGCATCGCCCAGTCCATGAGTCCTTCGGACCAGACGGCGAGCACGTTGGTCTTCGCGCCGCGGGCGCGCTGCAGGAAGTCGGCGCCGATCGCAAGAGTGCGCGCCTCGATGGCCGGGTCGAGCGGCTCCATCTGCCGGCCGCCCGGCGGGGTCGGCGACGCTGGTGCGGTCGGGGCGGCGGGCTTCTTTCGCGTGAAGAACAAGGCCATGGGAAGCCCCGCAGTATAGGTCGACACGGGCGCGACGCGGACGCACGAAACCCGCGGGCGACAGCCGGCATCCTCGCTGCATGGCCGGAACCGGGCGCTCAGAAGCCGCTTCGCGACTTCGCGGCGGAGATCGCGCGGTCGTAGCAGCGGATCGTGCGCGTGGCGGCGCCGTCCCAGTTGATGCCGCGGATCTCGAAGTTGCCGTGCTCGACGAGCTGGCGCGAAAGAGGCGGGTGGCGGAGGACGGCGATGATCTTGTCGGCCATGTCCTCGATATCCCAGAAGTCGACCTTGAGGGCGTGCATGAGCACCTCGCTCACGCCCGACGACTTCGAGATCAGGACGGGGACGTTGTGGCTCATCGCCTCGAGAGGCGCGATGCCGAAGGGCTCGCTCACGCTCGGCATGACGTAGAGGTCGGCCATCGAGAAGACCCGCGCGATGTCGCGGCCGCGCAGGAACCCCGTGAAGAGCACCTTGTTGCCGATCCCCATCGTCGCCGCCATCTCGATCATGCGGCTCGCCTGGTCGCCCGAGCCGGCCACGACGAACTTGACGTCGTCCATGTACTCGAGCACCTTCTTCGCCGCCTGGATGAAGTACTCGGGGCCCTTCTGCATCGTGATGCGGCCGAAGTAGAGGACGATCTTGTCCTTCGACTCGATCCGCTCGATGCCGGCGGCCGCGGGATCGAGGTCGACGCCGTTGTAGACGACGTCGATCTTCGAGCCGTTCACGCCGTAGCGGTTGATGCAGACGTTCTTCGTCAGCATGCTGACCGCGATCGCGCGCGTGGCGCCGTGCATCCCGCGGCGCTCGATGTTGTAGATCTGCTGGTGCGGATGCTCGCCCGAGCGGTCGAACTCCGTCGAGTGGACGTGCACGAGAAGCGGCTTGCCGGACAGCTTCGCCACGGCGAGTCCCGCCGGATACGTGAGCCAGTCGTGGGCGTGGATGACGTCGAACTCGAGGTTGCGCACCGCGTCGACCACGAAGCGCGCGTATCGGTCGGCCATCCCGAGGAGATCGCCCGAATAGTCCGCTGCGTCCGCGCCTCGCGAACCGGCGGCCTCCTTCGGACGGCCCGCCGTCTCGGGGAGCGCCGTCTCGATCGCGTGCTCGACCGGATCGCGCGTGATCTCGGGGAACGCACCGGCCTTCGCGAGCGTGCGGATTCGATCGATGCTCCAGCCGGCCTCGCGCATCATGCGCACCGCCTCGGCGATGCGGGCGGGGGAGCTGCCGCTCTGCTCCGCGTAGACGGACGGATACTCGCCGGGAATCTCGATGAAGCGCGTCGACTGGAACTCCGCGACGATCTTGCTCCACGACTCCTTCTCGGAGACCGACATCAGCTCTTCCGACGGCCTTGCATCCGGCTCTGAGACACGCGATGGCTCCCGCACGACCGAGGAACCTGCCGCACCGACCGGCTTCGGGAGGCGCCCCGTCGAACGCTCGACGGTCGCTCCGGGCGTCACGAGGCGGACATGCGACGCTCCGTCCGCCGGGATCGTCTTGGGGAGGACGAAGGTGACGTCCACGCCCTGGCGGTCAAGCGCCTTGGTGAGTCCGTAGCAGGCCGTGCCAAGACCTCCCGTGATGAACGGGGGGAACTCCCAGCCGAGCATGAGGACTCGTAGTGCCATCCTGGTTTTCGCTGACTCCGAAGGGAGACCGTCTGTCCTCGCGTGATCGGATGACTTGCCGACTGGCTCCCTCGTCCGCCACTTCCACTCGATCACGCCTCGTCGTCTTCGCCTCCGACGTCCCCGAGGGCGCGGAAGGCGGCCTCGTAGGCGAGCAGGAACTTCTCCGCCGTGACGGCATCCGTCGAGGGAAGCGGGTTCTCGAAGGTGTACAGCCTCTCGTCGTCACGGAAGTGCTTGATCGGCGGGACCTTGCCGCGCCATCCGAGCTCGGCGAGTTCCTCCTCGACGAGCTCCTCGATCGGGTCTCCGAAGTGCATCAGGTCCGACTCGATCGACTCGCTCAGCCAGCGGTTCGGGGTGGCGAACCGCACGACGAGCGTGCCGTCGACGTCGGCGAGCTCGTACCACGCCGGCTCGGGACAACCCTTCGCGTGAAAGCGGACGCGGTCGCCCAGAGGCTCGACGCGGCTGAACACGCCGCTGGCGGACGCCTGATTGCCGATGGTGTTGAGCAGTTCGTGCATGGCGCGATGTTCCAAGGGGGGGACATCGTAGCGGCGGAGGGGCTTCTCGCGCCGCCCGCTTTATCCCCGTTTCCCGAGATAGGGGATCCCGCAGGCTCGGCGGCGAACTCCGCCTGAGAATCGTGCGGAATGCGTCATGTTTCGTCGAGGGCGCGGATTCGGCCTTACGATGCGGAGCGTCCGAGGTCTGGAGACGCCGGGGCGGAAGGTCCGTCGAGTCGGCGCGGCCACGGAACGAGGCACGGCAACGAGGCACGGCAACGAGGCACGGCAACGAGGCACGGCAACGAGGCACGGAACGAGGCAGGAATCTCCGATGTCGCAAGAGGAAAGGTCAGATCATCCCCAATCCGTGCGTCCAGACGCGGTCGGTTCGTCCGCGCCGGCGGCGGTGGCGCCCCAGAGGTGGACGGTGAGGTCCCTGCTCGGCTGGATCGTTCCGTTCCTGAAGGAGCGCGAGATCGACAGCCCGCGCACGATCGCCGAGGTCCTGCTCGCGGAGGTGCTGAAGGTCGAGCGTCTGCGACTCTACATGGAGCCGGACCGCGAGCTCGCGCCCGACGAACTTGCCGCGCTCCGCGGGCTTGTGGCCCGCGCGGGGCGGCACGAGCCCGTGCAGTTCCTCGTCGGAAGGTGGCCGTTCCTCGGCCGGGACTTCGAGGTCGCCCCTTGCACGCTGATTCCGCGACCGTGCACCGAGACTCTGGTCGAGCACGCGCTGCAGTGGTATCGGGAGCGCGGCGCGGGTCCTGTCCGAGTGCTCGACCTTTGCACCGGTTCGGGCTGCATCGCGGTGAGCCTCGCCCTCGGAATGAAGGCGATCCTGCGGCCCGAGGGCGTCGGGTGTCGACCGATCTCGGCGACCGAGGCTGGAAGGGCGACAGAGGATTCGTTCCCGCTCGACGGCGGTGGCCGCGATGCAGATGACTCGGCTGAGGGGCCGCGCGCGGAACCCGACACATCCGCCGGAACGGTCGCGTCTCCACGGCAGATCCACGTCGTCGCCACCGACGTCGTGCCTGAGGCGGTTGCGCTTGCCCGGCGAAACGCCGCTCGGCACGGCGCGTCCGTCGACTTCCGCTGCGGGGATCTGTGGAGCGCTGTGCCTGGGCGCGAACGCTTCGATCTCATCGTCTCGAATCCGCCCTACGTGACGGACGGCGAGTACGAGGCGCTCGATCGAAACGTGAAGGAGTACGAGCCAGCGACCGCGCTGCGCGGTGGACGGGACGGACTGGACATCGTGAGACGCGTCGTCGCGGGGGCGGAAGGACATCTTGCGCACGGCGGGCTTCTCGTGGTCGAGATCGGCTGGAAGCATCGCGAGGCTGCGCTTGCGCTCGTCGCCGGCGGATCGTGGCATCAAGCGACGGTTCTGAAGGACGGCGACGGAATCGACCGTGTGCTCAGCGTTCGACGATCAGGGGTCGCCGAATAGCGTTGCGCGACGGTTCGGTGCTGCATGAGCAGCCCGAGCCATCAGGCCCCGCGCTATCAGGCATCGGGCGAGGGTGTCCTTCATCCGACGAGCGCCTTCATCCGACGAGTGCCTTCATCCGACGAGTGCCTTCATCCGACGAGTGCCTTGCGGCCCTCCTCGAGCAGTTGCGTGATCTGGAACGGCTTGAACAGGAAGCAATGCAGGCCTTCCTGGCTTGACCGCACGATCGAGTGGTTCGGGTCGTATCCGAATGCCGTCATGAGAATGACAGGGGTGGCGGGGTTCGCGTCCTTGGCGGCGCGGAAGACCTCGTAGCCGTTCGCGTCGGGCATGCGGACATCGGAGATGACCAGATCGAACGGCCTGCCCTCGAGCGCCGCGGCCCGAATCGCGGCGATTGCGCCGACGCCGTCGGCGTGCTCGCTGATGATGCAGCCTTGCTGCTCGAGCACGGCCCGCACAGTCTTGCGGATCGCCGGTTCGTCGTCGGCGACCAGCACCCTGCGGTCGGCGAAGATCGGGTCGCGGAAACCCTCGCGCATGAACTCGTCGACGCCGAGGATGCCGCTCGGACCGGCGGCCGCGTTTCGCAGGAGTTCGTCGATCCTCGCCGCCGCCGCCGCGAGTCGCGTCGCGACCGGCTCGAGGTCGGGCTGGCGTCGTTCGAGCAGGCCGCGGGCGTCGTCGGAGATCTCGGCGAGCGATGTCGCGGCCTCGTCGGAGATGTTGGCGAGCGTGAACTTGATGGTCTCGCAGCGTTCCGCGACGAGCATGTCGAGCGTGTTGAGCGCAAGCGCGACGTAGCGTCCGAGCAGTTCCGCGCAGAGCCGGTCCTCGTCGTCGAACCGTCGCGTTTCCGCGCTCTCGGCGTTGAGCACGCCGACGACGCGGTCGTGAAGTCGCAGCGGCACGGTGATCGTGCTCCTGGCACCGGGCAGTCCGCCGATGTAGCGGGGCTCCGTGCTCACGTCGCCGCACACCACGGCCTGGCCTGTGACCGCGACGACGCCGCTCAGTCCGTTGCCCTCCGCTCGAGCGAAGATCCGCTCGCCGATCCCAAGCGGCACCAGTCCGGAGCAGAAGACCAGTTCCAGCTGTTCCGTGCGTCTGTTGGTGAGCCGATACTCGAAGTGATCGAACCCGAGGAGCGATCGCGTCGCGGCGACGACCTTTCCCTCGAGCAGCTTCAGCCGCTCGGGCGCACTCAGCTTGCGGAGGCTCTCGGCGTCGAACTGAAGCAGCGCCGCACCCGCCTGATCGATGGCGTCGAGCCGATCCTGGATCCGACGGGCCGCCGATGCGTCGATGAGGAGCGCGACAGCACCCTCGCGGCGGGCGGCGGTAGGCGCGCGGTCGACAGGCGTCGCGACAACCTCGAACCAACGGCCAACTGAGCGAAAGACAGCCCGGCTCGTGGACACGGGGCCGGTCATGCGTCGCCAGGCCTTCATCGACTCCACGCAGCAGTCGGCGAAGCGACGGAGGACCTCGGGCGACTGCGCCGCCAAGCCCTCGTTCATCCATGTGATCTCGCCGGTCGGCTCGACGACTCCCGCGCCTTCGCCGAGCAGTCGGAGCGCATGCCTCGATCGGTCCGCCGTGAGGACGTCGCCCGAGATCTGGGTTATGACGTATCGACCAAGCGCCGCGCGCACCTCCGGGCTGAGCGGCGCCGAACCCCTTATCTCGTAGACGAACCCCGCATCCGGGTGCTCGACTCGAGGAGAGTGCGGATCCGGCTCGTCGGCGGAGGCGGGCGGAGGGTCGTGATCTGGCGTCGCGTCGTCCATCGACATGGCGGGCATCCGTGCGGTCCGCATTGTAGGGCGGGCATTCCGACCGCGCAGCCCGTCGGCCGCGCCGATACACTTCGCGCCGTGATGACGGATGTCTTCGCTTTCATGCGCATCGTCGGAGGCCGCGATCGTGGCGTCTGATGGAGCCTCGGGGGCCGGCGTGGTCGCGCGTGGACTCACCAAGTGGTTCGGCGGACTCTGCGCGCTGCGGATTGCGGACCTCGAGTTGCCGCGCACAGGTGTCTGCGGCTTGCTCGGTCCGAACGGCGCCGGCAAGACGACCACGATCCGGATGATCGCGGGCGTGCTGCCGCCGGACGCAGGTTCGCTCGCCGTCCTCGGGATCGACATGGCGCGCGACGCCGCGCGCGCGCGGCGCCTGATCGGCTATCTGCCCGAGTCGGCGCCGCTCTACCCCGAGCTGACGGTCGATGAGTACCTTCGGTTCCGTGCCGGGATCGCCGGCCTGACGGCTGCCTCCGCGAGGCGGGCCGCCGCGCTGTGGGCCGACCGCTGCGACGTGGCGCGATTCGGTCACCGCTGCTGCGGCGCTCTTTCGAAGGGCATGCAGCAGCGGGTCGGGCTCGCTGCGACGCTGCTTGCCGACCCGCGCGTCGTGATCCTCGACGAACCGTCTGTCGGACTCGACCCGGAGCAGACGCTTGCGTTCAGGCAACTGGTTCGGGAACTCGGTTCCACCCGCCTCGTGATCCTCTCGAGCCATCTGCTCAGCGAGGTCGAGAGCGTCTGCAGCGAGCTCGCGATCGTCACCGGCGGGCGCGTGGTGCTGCAGGAGTCGACGGAGCGGTTTCGCATGCGGGCGTCCGAAGGTGCGCGGCTGTTTGCAGAAGTCGACCGACCGGTGGCAGGCGACGAGCAGCTCAGATCGCTCTGCGAGGGACTGACCGAGCGCGCCCTCGGCGACGGGTGGTATCGGCTCGAGTTCGGTGCATTGCGCGGAGACCCGCGGCCCGCGCTCGCTGGGCTGCTGTCGGAGCGCGGGGTGCGGCTGCGGGCGCTCGGCGCGGATGCGGCGCAGCTCGAGACCGTGTTCGTGGATCTCGTGAAGCGTGCCGCCGAGGAGCGGGAGGGAAGCCCTGAACGCGGATTCGCCGCCGCGGGATCGAACTCGGGAGGCCACGGTTGACAGCGTCGGTCCGACGGGTGTCCGCAGTGGCCGTGCGCGAGCTGCGCAGCGCGTTCGTGACGCCCGTCGCCTGGATCGCGCTGTCGATCGCAGGTCTCGTGGCGGCCTTCGCCTTCTTCGCAGTCGACTTCGCCGACGCGCGGCCGGCGAGCCTGCGGACCGCCATCCTCGCCGCCGGCTGGGCGCTCCTCGCGACGGCACCTGCGCTCTCGATGCGGGTGGTCAGCGAGGAGCTGCGTCTCAAGACCTGGGAGACTCTCTTTGCGAGTCCGCTGAGCCCGTTCGAAATCGTGCTCGGAAAGGCGCTCGCCTGCGCGATCCTGATCGCCGCGAGCACCGTCCCCGTCGCGCTTCTCGCGCTGCCTCTCGAGCTCTACGCGGCGCCGGACTATGGCGAGATCGCGTGCGGACTGCTTGGACTCTTCCTCGCCGGATGCGCCGCGGCCTCGATCGGGCTTGCGGTGTCGACGACCACCGCGAGCCAGACGGTCGCGTTCCTCGGGGCGTTCTTCCTCTGGCTCGGTCTCATCGCGGGATCACGGCTGCTCGTCGGCGTGCTGCCGATCGAATGGGCGCCCTTCGCAGCGGCCGCGGACCCGCTGAGGCGTCTCGAGGGTTTCGCGCTCGGATTGCTCGACACGGCGGCGGTGGCCTACTTCGCGGCCATCATGGCCGTCGGGGTCGCCGCCGCGACGGTTTCCCTCGAGCGGATCCGCGACCAGGGATCAAGGCGGCCCGCGGTGCGGATCTTCGCGCGCGCCGAGGCCGTCGCGTTCGTCTCCGCGTGCATCGCCCTCGGCGCAGCGGCGGTGGCGCTCCTCTCCACGTCGGGCCTGCGCGTCGAGGCCGACGCGACGAAGACCCGCGCGTACAGTCTCGCGCCTCCGACGGTCGAGCTGCTCGAGGGGCTCGAGGGACAATGGAAGATCATCCTGTTCGTCGACGAGGCGGACGCCGATCCCGCCGTCCTTCGACAGGTCGACGAGGTGCTCGAGCGCTTCCGCGACGCGAATCCGCTGATCGACGCGCGCAGGATCGACCCCGTCGCTCCGGCGTCCGCGGGCGAGTTCGAGGCGGCGCTTTCGGAACTCGTGGCGAGCCGCGAGGGCGAGATCGCGCAGGCGGAGGCTGCGGTCGCGCGCGCGATTCAAGTCTACGACGGCTTCCGCGCAACGGCCGCCGGCCAGTCTGCGGGGCTGCGCGCCGCCGCGCAGCAGCTTCCGCAGGACAGTCAGGTCAGACGCACGCTCGAGCAGCTGGCGGGATTCTTCGCGCAGGTCGCGACCGATGGCGATCAGTTCCGCCACCGCGTCGTCGAGATGACGCGCACGAGCGGCTCGCGACCGCTTCCGGACCTCGAGGGCGCGCGCAGCGCGCTTGCGCAGGGGTTCCGCGTCTGGGGAGACCAGCTTGCCTCCGCCGCAACGCTCTTCGCGCAGTGGCGCAGCCAGCCGTCGGTGCCGACAGCGGTACGTGGCGTGGTCGCTTCGCGGATCGAACCGTTCGAGGAACTGGCGTCGAGCATGCAGGCTTCTCGGCAGGAACTCGAGGCACTGCCGTCCGTCGGTCTCGACATGCTCGCCCGTGAACTGCTCGGCGGCGAGGCAGCCGTCGTCGTCGGCGGCCAGAGGATGTCGGTGATCCCGGCGTGGCGGCTCTTTCCGCGCACCGTAGGCGCGCAGGGCACGGATCGAATCAGCTACAGCTGGGGCTTCCGTGGCGAGGAGGTCCTGTCGGGAGCGATCCGAAGCATCGCTTCGGCCCGGATGCCGCAGGTCGTGTTCGTCCACTCCGAGAAGGACTCGCTCTTCCGTGCACGGCAGGACAACAACGATCTTGTCGCCGTCGTCGATGCGGTGAAGAGCACGGGCTACTCCGTCACGGAGTGGACGCCGGGACGCGGCGAGCGCCCGACCGCCGCGACGGGTCAGGAACAGGTGTTCGTCGTGCTGCCCGCGCTGAGGCGGACGCAACTGGAGCTTTCGCGCGAGGAGAGGCTTCTCGTCGCCGAAACGGAGGCGCTGCTGCGCGACGGCCGGCCCGTGCTGCTCTCGGTGGGACGCAGCATGCTCGCCGTCCTCGGGCAACCTGATCCGTGGGAGTCGATTCTCTCGGGCTTCGGCCTCGAGGTCGATGCCGGTCGCGTGGTGCTCGAGCTCGTCGCCAATTCCGATGGCCAGCCTGAAGTGCGGACGTGGCAGCTCATCGAGCGGGTGGCGGCGAACTCGCCGATCGCCGGCCGTCTGCGGGGCAAGGCGATCCTGTTCAACCAGCCGATGGCCATTCGGCTCGCAGATCCGCTTCCCGAGGGCGTGCGGGCGACTTCCGCCGTCGAGATCGAGCCGGGGCGCGAGCGCTGGATCGCCGACGACTGGCGCGGAGATGGCGACGGCGTCCGCGAAGTGCCGGAATCGAAGCGTCTCGCCGAGCCGCTGCCCGTATGCGTGCTTGCGGAGCGAAAGACGCCTGCAGGACCGCAGCGCGCCGTGGTCGTCGCAAGCGGCGGGTGGCTCCTCTCGAGTCTCGCGGATCTCTCCGACGGCCTCGGTGGCGGACGGACGGCGCTCGTCAATCCCGGCAATCGCGAACTTCTGCTCGCGAGCGTCGCGTGGCTCGCGGACCGGCCGGATCTTCTCGACGGGGGGCTGAGCGGGCGTGAAGTCCCGCGGATCGAGTCGCTCGGCGACGGGCCGCGTCGCGCGTGGATGTTCGGATTCGGCGGCTTCATCGTGATCGGACCGGTCGTGGCGGGCGCGGTCGTGATCGCAGCGCGGAGGAGGCGGGCATGAGGCTCTTCCGAACCCCGCTCGTCCTGCTTGCCGCCCTCGCGGTCGGTCTCGTCGCTCACAGGATCGGGTCGGCCGAGCGTGCCGCGCCGCGGGGTCGAGAGCCGCTCGTGGCCCGCGATTCGATCGACCCCGAGCGTCTCGCGGAAGTGCTTCTCGACCGCGAGGGAACCAGGTATCGGTTCGTCAGGCGCGGTCAGTCGTGGTGGCAGACATCGCCGGTCGAGCACGCCGTCGACGGCTGGTCGATTCGCCAGTTCGCCGCGCGCGTGACGAAGGCCGAGAGCGTGCGCTCCGTCGAGGTGCGTGCCGACGACGCCGTATCGCTGGCGGCTGCCGGGCTTGCTCCGGCGCAGGGACGCATCGAACTTGTCGAGGAGTCGTCGGGTGGTGCGCCGGCGCGCCGGGTGGTCGTCGAACTCGGACGGAGGAGCCTGGCGGGAAGGGCGTACGCGCGCGCCGTCGAGCCCGCGCAGCCCGGTGTCCGCCCCGCGCAGCCCAGTGTCCGCTACGAGGTCGTCGATGGATCGCTGCACCAGTTCGCGCTTGAACGCGATCCGCGGGAGTTCCGGCGGCGCGATCTCTTCATCGATCTCGGCGAGGTGGACCGTATCGGCCTTACCTCGGGAGGCTCGACGACGTCGATCGCTCGCAGCGGCCGCAACTTCCGCATCGAGGAACCGATCCGGACCCGCGCGGACCGCCAGCAGTGCGAGGAACTCGTCGACGCGATCCGACGGGCGCGGAGCGAGGGCTTCATCGTCGACAATCCGGCCGAGCTCTCGGTGTACGGTCTCGAGCCGGCCGCCGCGGTGCTCGCGGTCCGGAGCGGGTCCCGCGAGACGCGGCTGCGCATCGGCGATCCCGTCTCGATCGGCGCACAGGACCGCTTCGGGCTCGTCGAGGGAACGAACACGGTCGTCCGGATCCCGGCAGCGGTCCTCGCCGGAATCGCGCCGCGCGCCGAACGCCTCGTCGATGCCGTCGCAAGCGGGGTCCGCGCCGCCGACGTCGGCGCGATCGAGATCACGCAGGGGCCGGTGCGTCTGTCGCTTCGCCGCGAGACCGACCGCTGGAACGCCGCGTGGGGCGAACCGGAGTCCGGCGAGGGTGCCGGCGCGGCCGACGACGCGGCGGTGCGGCGGCTGCTCTCGGCGTTGACCGAGGCCCGCGCCGGCAGCGTGCGGATCGCGGTCTTTCCTGCCGAGCGCGAGGTGGCGACGATCACCCTCCGCGGTTTTGCCGGCGAGGCGCTCGACACCGTGCGGGTGGCGTCGGAAGCCGAAGGCGGGTTCCTGTTCGAGAACGGCGACGGAGTACTGCGCGCGCACGGCGCGATCGATCTTCCGCTCTCACCGGCGGAGCTCGGGTGCGTGACGCGGCCGCTTCCGTGAGGCATGCGCGTCGGGTCCGCTCGCGCATCGTTCGCGCAACGGTCTCGGCCTCGCCTCACGACGTCCAGCGGTAGTGAAGCAGCGCATCGGCACCGCGTCGCCGCACCGAGAGAAGCCGCGCGCGCGCGATGCCGGCGAGCATGGCCGGACCTAGGCCCCGCACGCTGCGCCGCGCCAAGTCGTCGCCGATCACAAGCGGCGCGACGAACACCCATGCTTCGTCGAGCAGATCCTCATGCAGCAGGCGGCCGACGACACCGCCGCCCGCCTCGACGAGCACGCGCGCAACGCCCTCTTCCGCAAGTCTCCCAAGCGGGGCTCGGAGGCTGTCCCCTGGTCCGAGTCTCAGGACTCGGACGCCACGCGCCGAGAGTTGGCCCGCCCGCGCGGTTGCCGCGGCATCGAGCGACTCGCTCGCCAGAAGCACCGTCGGCGCGCTGCCATCGCAGATCTTCGCGTCGGGCGGTGTGCGGACGGCGGGATCGAAGACCACCCTCGTCGCACGACGAAGGACCCGCACGCCGCGTGCGGTGAGCTGAGGGTCGTCCGCGAGGACCGTGCCGATGCCCGTGAGGATCGCGTCGACCCTTCCTCGCTCCCGGTGCACCATCCGGCGGCTTCGCGCGCAGGAGAGCCACTTGCTGTCTCCGTTCGCGAGCGCGATCCCGCCATCGATCGACTGTGCCCACTTTGCCGCGATCCACGGCAGGCCCGTGCGGACGCGCTTGACGAAGGGCAGCGCGAGTTCCCGCGCGCCGTCGTGCGGAAGGTGCTCGGCCGGCACTCCTGCAGCGATCAGCTGGTCGCCGCCGCCGCGCGCGAGCGGGTTCGGGTCGGGGACGGCGTATATGACGCGCGCGACCCCGGCGTGTCGGAGCGCTTCGGTGCAGGGGCCGGTGCGACCTTGGTGCGCGCATGGTTCGAGCGTGACCACGGCGGTCGATCCGCGCGCATGGCTTCCAGCCGCGGCGAGCGCCTCGACTTCGGCGTGAGGCCCGCCGCAGCGCCGGTGGTAGCCCTCCGCGATCACGGCTCCGTCCCCGTCGAGGATCACGCATCCCACCATCGGGTTCGGTTCGGCGCCGCCATGTCCTCGCGCCGCGAGGCGGACGGCGCGGTCGAGCGCCGCGCGCAGGGCAGCGGCCGTCACGTGCGCGCCCCGCTCAGGCTCGTCCGCGGCACCGGGAGGTCGTCGCCCGTCACTCCGGAGTAGACGGACTTCCGGCTGCGGAGGGTGATCTCCGCGACCAGCAGGTCGTCCTCGGGCATGCCCGCCTCGAAGGTCTCGACGAGATTCATCAGGAACGGCGTCCACTTCTGCGGCGCCGCCGGCCGTCGCAGCACATCGCGCAGCCTGTCGAGGCCGAACCGCTCCCCGCGTGGATTCCGCGCGTCGTAGGCGCCGTCGGTGTAGAGGATGACCCGGTCGCCTTCCTCGAGGTGCACCGAAACCTCCTCGGTGCCGAAGGTCTCTTCGTCGACGGCTCCGAGCAGGAAGGTGGTGGACTCGATCTCGCGCACGCCCGAGCGCGAGCGCACGAACACCGGGGGATGTCCCGCGCTCGCGTAGCGCATCTCGCCGGTCCGCGGGTCGATCGTCAGCAGCACGGCGGTCGCGAACAGCCGGTGGCGCGACAGCAGGCGCTGGAAGTAGCGGTTGAGCCGCGCAAGCATGCGCGCGGGGCCCTCGTCGGGATGCTCGTCGCGAAGCCGCTCGATCTCTCCGTGGATGCGGGCCACCGTCATGGCGCTTGCGAGGCCGTGGCCGGTCACGTCGATCAGCGCGACGTGGAAGCGGTCGTCGTCGTCGGTCCAGGAGTGGATGAAGTCGCCGCCGATGTCCGCGGCGGGTCGATAGCCGAAGTCGAACCGCAGCCAGCCGAGATCCTGCGGCTTCGGGAACAGCGATTCGTGCACCGCACGCGCCTGGATGAACTCCCGGCGCATCTCGAGGAAGCGCCTTCCGACGAAGCCGGACTTGAACTGCCGCTGGTGCCAGCGAAGCCGCGCGTAGCAGAGGATCAGCGCGGGAGCGAAGAGGAAGGGCGCACCGATCAAGGAGCCGAAGAAACCAAGCCATCCGCCGTCGCTGGTCGCGAGTCCGAGCCGCAGCAGGATCCAGCAGGCGAGCAGCGGCAGGATCGGCTTGAGCGACTCGCGCCAGTTCCAGGGGAGGAAGAGAGACGCTGTCAGGTGCCAGAAGAAGATCGTGAAGAGCGGCGTGATCGGCGTGTTCGGATTCGCCAGCAGCATCACGCACTCGAACCCGAAGTTGAGGAGGCCAAGCGACAGGATCATCCTCGTCGCGGCCGACACCAGTTCGGAGCGCGTGTAGAGCCGCGGCCGGACCTTGAGGCCGAACCACGCGAGCACCCCGAAGGTCGGCAGCGACGTCAGCCCCCATGTCCACCACGGAAGCGACAGCGCTTCGATCGCTGCCGAGATGTCCGCGCCGTCCTGATCGGACGCGTCGGCTGCATCGGGCACATCGGCACGCGGAGCGCCGGAATCCACTCCGGAATCCACTCCGGAATCCACTGCGGAATCCACGCCGCCGGCCGCGCGGGAATCGCGTCCTCGCTGCGACCGGTCGCCTTCATCGTTCGCAGCTCCGCCGTCGTTCACCGTCGCCGATCTCGGCGCGTCTTCAGGCCGCGCGACGGCAGCGGTCTGTCCCGGGGATTCCTCGAGCCACCAGCGGTCGATCACCCGCTCGCGCACGGCGCGGCCGGGCCGTTCGGGCCGCTCGCCCGCGTCGGCGAGCTTGCCCGCGAAATCCTGGGCGATGGTGCTGAACGCATCGAGGGTGGTGACGACCGCCTGCTTGCTGCGCTCTCGATCGGCGCGGCGCTTCTCCGCCTCGAGCGCCGCAAGTGCGCGCGCGTCCACGGGTCGCAGCGGCAGGCCCGCTCCCGCTCGCCGTTCCGCTTCTTCCGCCCGCTGCTCGATGCGGGGGGGAAGCGATGACCGTTCCTCGACATCCGACTGGAAGACCGTCGAACTCAGCGTCAGCGCGGTCACCGAAAGGACCTGGAACGCCGCGTAGGCGATGCAGAGATAGCCGAGCCGCCGCCGCAGCCACTGGCCCATTTCGCGCTCGTACTCGGCACGAAACTGACCGCGCTCTGAAACGAGGTCGGGATCGGCTTCGGTCTCTGACATGGGGCGCCATGGTAGGCGCAGTCGTCGCAAAGGTCACGGGGCGTCGGGAGCGCAGAATCCGCCGCCCTTACCCCGCCCGCGCGGACCGGATGAAAGGAAAACTCGCCGCCGACGGCTCCGTCGGCGGCGAGTTTCGCTGGACTTGGTTCACGCCCGAGGGCGCTGATCACTTCTTGAGGACGGCGTCCTTCAGCTTCTCCGGCATGACGCGGTACGTCAGCGGCTCCATCGAGCTCGTGGCGCGGCCCTGCGTCATCGAGCGGAGCGACGTGGTGTAGCCGAAGAGCTCCGACAGCGGCACTTCGCAGGTCAGGAGACGGGCGTTGCCGCGCATCTCCTGGTCGACGATCTGACCGCGGCGGGACGCGATGTCGCCCGACACGTTGCCGAAGAACTCGTCCGGGGTGGTGACGACGAGCTTCATGATCGGCTCGAGGAGGGCGGGACGCGCCTTCATGACGGCCTCGCGGAAGGCGAGCATGCCCGCCTGCTCGAACGCGACCTGGTTCGAGTCGACGTCGTGGTACGAGCCGAACACGAGCTGGACGCGCACGTTGATGACCGGGTAGCCGCCGAGGACGCCCGACGCCGCCGCCTGGCGGACGCCGTACTCGACCGACGGAATGAACTCCTTGGGGATGACGCCGCCCGAGATCTTGTCCTCGAACACGACGCCGTTCTTCATCTTCAGTTCCTCGGCGGCAGCCTCCTCCGGGGTGATCGGGCTGACGCTGACGACGGCATCGCCGAACTGGCCGCGGCCGCCCGACTGCTTCTTGAAGAGGCCGCGGACCTGGTCGGCCGAGCCCGTGATCGTCTCGCGGTACGAGACGCGCGGCTTGCCGACGTTCACGCCGATCTTCATGTCGCGCGTGAGCTTGTTCTTGATGATCTCGAGGTGGAGCTCGCCCATGCCCGCGATGATCGTCTCGCCCGTCTCCTCGTTGTAGTTCGAGCGGAAGGACGGATCCTCGCGGCGGATCGTCGTGAGCGCGTCGCCGAGCTTCTTCTTGTCGTCGCCCGTGATCGGCTCGATCGCCATCGAGATGACAGGCTCGGGGAAGGTCATGCGCTCGAGGATGATGGGGTGATCGGGGTCGCAGATGGTGTCGCCGGTGTACGAGCTCTTGAGGCCGATGACGGCGACGATGTTGCCGGCGTCGACCTGCTCGAGCGCGTTGCGGTCGTTCGCGTGCATCTCGAAGATGCGGCTGACGTTCTCGCGCTTGCCGTTGCCCGGGTTGAGGACGCGCGTGCCCTTGTCGAGCGTGCCCGAGTAGACGCGGATGTAGGTGAGGTCGCCGTGGATGTCCGAGACGACCTTGAACACGAGCGCGGAGAACGGCGCGGTCGGGTCGTGCGGACGGGTCATCGCCTGGTTGACATCGTCGGGGTTGACGCCCTTCGTGTCGGGACGCTCGGTCGGGTTCGGCAGGTAGTCGATCGCGGCGTCGAGGATCTTCTGGACGCCGACGTTCTTGAGCGCGGCGCCGCAGAGGACGGGGAAGCACTTGATCTCGACGGTGCCCTTGCGGATGGCCGCCTTGATCTGCTCGTTGGTGATCTTCGACGCGTCGGTGAGGTACTGCTCCATGAGCACATCGTCGACTTCGGCCGCCTTCTCGATGAGCTCGGCGCGGAACAGCTCGGCCTTGTCCTTGAGGTCAGCGGGAATCTCGCCCTCGGTGATCGTCGCGCCCTGATCCTCGGCGGAGAAGTAGACGGCGGTCATCTTCACCAGGTCGATGATGCCGATGAAGTCGTTGCCCTTGCCGATCGGAAGCTGGATGGCGATGCCGTTGGCGCCGAGGCGCGAACGGATCGAGTTGAAGGAGAAGTCCCAGTCGGCGCCCATCTTGTCCATCTTGTTGATGAAGCAGAGACGCGGCACGCCGTAGCGGTCGGCCTGGCGCCACACGGTCTCGGACTGCGCCTCGACGCCTTCCTTGCCGTCGAACACGGCGCACGCGCCGTCGAGGACGCGCAGCGAACGCTCGACTTCGATCGTGAAGTCCACGTGGCCCGGGGTGTCGATCAGGTTGATCTTGTACTTGACGCCGTCCTTCTCCCACGGGCAGGTCGTCGCGGCCGACTGGATGGTGATGCCGCGCTCCTGCTCTTCCTGGAGGAAGTCCATGGTCGCCATGCCCTCGTGCACTTCGCCGATCTTGTAGTTGCGGCCGGTGTAGAAGAGGATGCGCTCGGAGACGGTGGTCTTGCCTGCGTCGATGTGCGCGCAGATGCCGATGTTGCGGACTTTTGTGAGGTCGGTGGCCATGGCGTGTGGTCCTGATTGCTGTCCCGCGACTTTGCGGGAGGGTTTCGGGAGATCGGGCTCTTGTCGTCGTATCTCGTCGTCGTATCTCGGGCGGATCGTCCGTTGCGCCGTTGAGCGGTCGCGGCGGACGGTCGTGAAGTTTCGGTTGGAAGGTCCTGCGGCGGTCGGAACGCGGGTTGCGTTCAGGAACGACCCCTCAACCAGTCGCGCGCCGTCGGACCAAGGGCGACGAGCGCCGGACGCGCGGATGCGCGTGGTCCTTCGGTAGCGGTACAGGAGGGGTCGTCGGCTCGCATGGAAGTCATCCCGGCGGAAAAGTGCCGAGTCGCGGAGTGTAGAAGACCGCCTTCCCCAATGCAAGCACATGTTTTGCAGGGGCTTGGCCTTGCAGGAGTTCGGGCGCGGGTGGAGACGGAGACGGGCACGGGTCCCCCGGGCGGTCAGACCACCCGCACGAAATCCCGCTCCGGAATGGCCTCGCGGGCCAGGACGGGCTTGACCTCGGCGAGGTAGCGGCGGCCGTCCTCGACGTATCCGGCGGTCGGCTCGAGGCCCGGCACACGCTCCGAGAAGTACGCGTTCAGCCGGCGCATCGACACCTCGCGGGTGTACTTGGCGGCCATCGACGCGAGGGCAACGGGCAGGTGCCGCTCCTCCGCGCCCACCTCGAAGGAGACGAGGAGCGGGGCGGTTCCGTCGGCGTCGATCCGGTAGACCGAGCGCTCGTCGTCGGCGACGAGCGTCGTGATGGCGGCGCCCCGCGCCACATGCGCCTCGAGTTCCGCGGTGTAGTCCGAGCGTCCGCCCTGGCGGTCGACGGCGACGAACGCGGGCAAGTCGCCGCGCAGGAGGTCGACGCGGCGCACCGCGTCGAACACAAGCGACATGTTGACGGACGCCTTGTTCCCGAGTTCGCCGTAGAGCGCGTTGAAGGCGGGCGCGTCGAGCGCCGACACGCCGAGCGCCTCGATCGCGCAGCCCGAGTCATCCATCGCGCCGCGCACGAGATTGCGCGCGATCGCGACTTCGCCCTCCGTCAGCGCCACCGGGACAGGGAGCCGATGCGCGTGCCACGGCGTCGCGCGCGTGGCGCGCGGCGACATGCCGAGCCGCACGAGGTAGTCGCCGTCGTCCTTCGGCGTCTCGCCGCCGAGGAACGCGAGCACGCCGCGCTCGAGATGGACGAGCGGCTGCTTGCCGCCGGACTTGAGCTTCTTGCTGTCCGCGACCGCGACGCGTCGCCGCGCGTCCTTCGGCTTTCGGCAGACGCCGCGCGAGAGCATCTTCCAGAGGTCGGGCGCGCCGCCGCCGATGGAATCGGCCTCCGCGTCGGCGAGGCGGAACGCGCTCAGCCCGACGCAGAGTGGCCCGAGCAGCGGTCCGTAGCCGGCTTCGTCGACTCCTGCGTAGATCACGCGCGGAATGTATCGCGGATCCATCCTCCGCCGAGGACGCATCCTTCGCCGTCGTAGCAGACGACGGCCTGTCCAGGCGCGACGCCCGCCTCCGGGCGGTCGAACTCGACCCGAAGAACGCCCGCCGAAAGCGCGGCGCGCGCTGGAATCGGCACGCCGTGCGCACGCACCTGCGCGTTGCAGGCCGTGACGGCGGAAGAGGTTGCGTCTCCGTACCAGGTCACCTGATCGGCCTCGACGGAAGTCACTTCGAGCGACTCGCGCGGCCCGACGACGACCGCGTTGCGCGCCGGATCCTTGCGCAGCACATAGAGCGGAATCGTGGCGGGAACGCGCAGGCCCTTGCGCTGGCCGACCGTGAAGTGCTGGTGGCCTTCGTGCGTGCCGAGGACGCGCCCCGACTCGTCCTCGATCGCGCCGGCCGCGAAGCGCGCGGGATCGCGGCGTTCGAGGAACGACGCGTAGTCGTCGGGAACGAAGCAGATCTCCTGCGAGTCGGGCTTGTCGGAGACGGGAAGCCCGAGTTCGCGGGCGAGCTCTCGCACCCGCGGCTTCTCCATGTCGCCGATCGGCAGCATCATGCGCGCGACGGCGTCGCGGCCGATCCCGAACAGCACGTAGGACTGGTCCTTCGCATGGTCGAGGCCGCGGGCAAGCCGCGGCCCATCCGCCGTCGCGACCACGCGGGCGTAGTGCCCCGTGGCCACCGCGTCGCAGCCGAGCTGCTCCGAGTACTGCCGGAGCTTTCCGTACTTGAGCCAGTCGTTGCAGCGTACGCACGGATTGGGCGTGCGCCCCGCGTGGTACTCGCGCTCGAAGTAGTCGATGATGCGTCCGAAGTCGTTGCGGAAGTTGACGACATAGAACGGGATTCCGAGCCGTGCGGCGACGAGCCGCGCATCGGCGGCGTCGTTGATCGAGCAGCAGCCCTGGTGGCCGATGCGCGCCTGCGGCCGGCCGGCCCCGTCCTCCATGCGGGGCGTCTCGAGCTCCTCGCCCGGGCTCCCAAGCCGCATGAAGCAGCCGAGGACCTCGTGGCCCTGACGTTGGAGGAGCGCGGCGGCGACCGAACTGTCGACGCCGCCGGACATGGCAAGAAGCACCTTCACCGTGCAGAGACCTTCACCGAGGGGAGAACTTCACCTTCGGGAGTCTACGGCGCATCCACGCCCCGGCCGCGACAGGCAAAAACAAACAACCCCGGTTTGCCGGGGTGTTCGCGGGAGAGAGAAATCTGTCGTGCGCAGCGGTTGTTCCGAACCTCTGCGCGTGTGTCCTGTTCACTGGCATAGGCGCAAAACCGGACGACTCCCTGTCACGCATTCGGACAAAAATCGCAATTCCAGAGCGCGGGCCCGAGGTCGCCGGCCCCGGAGGGCGCGCCCGGCCGTCGTGAAGGGGGGCTGCCGGGGCCTGCACGCGCCCCTTTCGGGTCTGGGGCGCGACAAATCGCGACCGAACGGTCTGGGTCTGGCCAATTCCTGACAGGCAGCGGGCTCGCTTTGCGCCTATCCCCGAGTCGGATGACTGGCGCGCGCGCGGAAGCGTGCGTCCCGGATTCGCGGAAGCGTCGCGGTTCGCGATGCTGGCGAGAGAGAAGGCGGCGCACGCTCAACCGTGCGCCGCTTTTCGTTTCCGGGCTCGGTCGAAGCGTTCAGGCGACCGTGACGTCCCCGCAGAGATACACGTCCTGGATCGCGTGGAGGAGCTTGACGCCCTCGTCCATCGGCTTCTGGAACGCCTTGCGGCCCGAGATCAGGCCCATGCCGCCGGCGCGCTTGTTGATGACGGCGGTCTTGACGGCCTCCGCGAGATCGTTCGAGCCGCTTGCGCCGCCGGAGTTGATGAGGCCCGCGCGGCCGCAGTAGCAGTTGAGCACCTGGTAGCGGCAGAGGTCGATCGGGTGGTCGGTCGCGAGATCGGTGTACATCCGCTTGTCGAGCTTGCCGTAGCTCGAGTCCCCGGAGTTGAGCGCGGAGTATCCGCCGTTCAGCTCGGGCAGCTTCTGCTTGATGATGTCGGCCTTGATGGTGACGCCGAGGTGGTTCGCCTGGCCGGTGAGGTCCGCCGACACGTGGTAGTCCTTGCCGCCCGACTTGAAGGCGTTGTTGCGGATGTAGCACCAGAGCACGGTCGCCATGCCGAGCGAATGCGCCTCCTCGAAGGCCTCGGAAACCTCGACGATCTGGCGCGTCGACTGGTCGCTGCCGAAGTAGATCGTGGCGCCGACCGCGCACGCGCCGAGGTTCCACGCCTCGCGCACCGATCCGAACATGACCTGGTCGAACTTGTTCGGGTAGGTCATCAGCTCGTTGTGGTTGATCTTGACCATGAACGGGATCTTGTGCGCGTACTTGCGCGACACGCTCGCGAGCACGCCGTAGGTCGTCGCGACCGCGTTGCAGCCGCCTTCGATCGCAAGCTTCACGATGTTCTCGCCATCGAAGTAGATCGGGTTCTTCGCGAAGCTCGCGCCCGCCGAGTGCTCGATGCCCTGGTCGACCGGGAGGATCGAGAGATAGCCCGTGTTCGCGAGGCGGCCGTGGCCGAACATCGCCTGCAGGCTGCGGAGCACCTGCGGGCTGCGGTCGGTCGGCGCGAAGACGCCGTCGACGAAGCCGGGAGACGGCAGGTGGAGCATGCCCTTCGAGACCTTGGCCTTGTGCGCAAGCAGCGAATCGGCGTCGGAGCCAAGGAGCGACTGGATGGTGGCGAGGGTGGACATGGCGGTTCCGGATGGAAAATGAAGGCAGGCGCCCGGGTCGTCCGGGCGCCTGCGGAATGTAGCAAAGGCTGGGAGTCCGTCCGACGGCGTCAGGCGCCGGCGAGCTTGCGGGTCGGCTTGGCGGCCGCGGTCGCCTCCTGCTCGCGGCGGTACTCCTCGGCCGCGGCGAAGTCCTCGCCGAAGCGGACGAGCCGGAGCGAGTTGGCGATGACGAAGATGTAGGCGGCCGCCTGGTAGAAGGGCGTGACCCAGATGTAGAGCCGGCCGGTCGCTGCGAGGGCGAGGCCGACGATCGCGAGGAGGATCGCGACCGTGATGTTGAGCGCGATGACCGACTTCGCCTTGCGCGCGATCTCGAGGAGGAACGGAACGTTCCGGAGATCGTCGTTCATCAGCGCGACGCCCGCGCTGTTCGTGGCGATGTCGGATCCCGAGAGTCCCATCGCGACGCCGACGTCGGCGGTCGCGAGAATCGGGCCGTCGTTGATGCCGTCGCCGACCACCAGCGTGCGGTGGCCCTGGCGGATGAGGTACTTGAGCTCCTCGTGCTTCTCCTCGGGCAGGCACTCCGCCTCGATCGAGTCGACGCCGACCGACTGGCCGACGCGCGTCGCGACCGCGAGGCGGTCGCCCGTGAAGATGGCGACGCGCCGCACCCCGAGTTCACGGAGCTTCGAGACGACTTCGTTGGCGTTGCGGCGCAGCTTGTCCTCGAGGCCGACGGCGCCGAGGTAGCGGCCGTTCGCCATCACGTGCACGCCCGACATGCCGTCGATCTTCGCCTCGACCGCCTTGACCTCGCCGGCGACCGCGGGGTTCAGTTCTGCGATCCAGGCGCCGCGGCCGGCGAAGATCTCGCCGTCCGACGTGGTCGCGGCGACGCCGCGGCCGTGGATCTCGCGGTAGCCGGCGAGCGGACTCGGCTTGATGCGGGCGCGGTCCGCGGTCTCGAGGATCGACTTCGCGAGCGGATGGTTCGACGACTGCTCGGCGTCCGCAGCGGCCTGGAGGAGCGCCGCGCCCTCGACGCCCTGCGCGGGCGCGAGGCGGCTCACCGCGAACTTGCCCGTCGTCAGCGTGCCGGTCTTGTCCATCACCACGGTGTCGATGTCCGCGGCCGCCTCGAGCGTGCGCGTCTGCTTGATCATCACTCCGAGCCGCGCGGCGGCCGCGAAGGCCGCGACCATCGCGGTCGGGTAGGCGATGAGCAGGGCGCCCGGGCAGGTCACGACGAGCACTGTGATCGCGCGCTCGGCAGCCACGGCCTTCGCGTCGGGCGAACCGGACTTCGCGGTGAAGAACCAGACGATCAGCGCCACCATCAGCACGACGGGAACGTAGTAGGCGGAGATGCGCTCGATCAGCTCCTGCTTCCTGCCCTTCGCGCCCTCTGCCTCGCGGATCAGCTTCTCGACCTTGCCGATGGTCGTCTCGCCCTTGACTGCGGTGACCTCGATGTCGATCTGTCCGGTGAGGTTCGTGGTTCCTGCGTAGACCGCCGAACCCGCCTGCACCTCGATCGGCACGGCTTCACCGGTGAGCGAAGCCTGGTTGATGCTCGAGGTTCCCGCGCGCACCGTGCCGTCGGCCGGAAGGTTCTCGCCGGGGCGAACGCGCACGATCGAGCCGAGCTTGAGCTGTCCGAGCGAGACCTCGCGCTCTTCACCCGACGCTTCGACCAGCCGCGCCACGTCGGGGGTGAGCTCGATGAGCTCGCGGATCGCACGTTGCGCGCCCCATGCGGTGCGCGAGAGCACCAGTTCGCTGAACCAAAGGAAGAACGCGAGGAAGCCTGCCGCGAGATAGAGCTCGTTGGCGATGGCCGCGAAGACGGCGAGGCAGGCGAGGCTGTCGCTCGACGCGCGGCCTTCGCGGAGCTCCTCGATCGCGCCCTTCGCGAGCGGAACCACCAGCACCAGCGCTCCGACGAGCGCCGGGATGTTGGCGACGGTTGTCTCGATGTCGAGGAGCTTGGCGATCCACGCCGCAAGCAGCAGCACGCCGCCGAAGAGTGCGACGAAGAGCTGCCGCTCCAGCCGCTCGGCGCCGAAGGCGTCGTCGGAGGGGCGGCTTGAGTTCGAGCGGGACGTCGAATCCGAGAAGGAGGGGATGCTGGACATGTCAGGGATCCGCGCAGGTTCGTGACGCAGTCTAGGAGAGGGTAGCAGACCCTCGCGGCCGGGGTCGGGATTCACGGCGCCCAAGGCCAGCCTCGACGCGGGCGCGCAACAATGGACAGGTGGTTTCGCAGGAGCGCCGATCTTCTCCACATCGCTGCCTTCTACGCGGGCGAACCGTCATCGCGCCGCCGAAGCGCCCCGGAACCGACGGATTCGCCGGAGGCAGGGGTTCGGTTCGCGAAACCCGTCGGTGCGGGCGACGCCGGGTCCTGCGGTTATCCTTCGGGTGTGAGCAACGATCTCTCCGAGCGGATCGCAATCGTCGGCGACGGCCAGATGGCCCTCGTCCTCGCGGACATCCTGTCCGTGCGCGGCATCCCGACGTCGATCGTCTCGCCGTTCGCGGCCGAGGCGGCGCGCCTTCGCGAGAGCCGCGAGAGCGCGCGGCTGCCCGGCTTCCGCCTGCATGCCGCCGTCGAGGTCGGTTCCGATGGCTCCGCGCTCGCCTCCGCGACGCTCGTGGTCTGCGCGATCCCGACCCAGTACATCCGCGCGACCTTCGCGCGGCTCGGCCCGTCGGTCCCGAAGGCGGTCCCGATCGTCAGCGTCGCGAAAGGCATCGAGGCCGACACGTTCCGACTTCCCTGCGACATCCTCGCCGAGACGCTTGGCGAGGATCGTCCCGTCGCCGCCCTGAGCGGCCCGACCATCGCGGCGGAGCTCGCTCGGCGGCTTCCGGCGGCGCTCGTGGCCGCGAGTCCGAACCCGTCGCTCTCGGCGCGGGTCGCCAACGCCTTCACCTCGGACTGGACCCGCATCTACCAGTCGTCGGACCTCATCGGCGTCGAGGTGGCGGGCGCCTGCAAGAACGTCATCGCCATCGCCGCGGGGGTGGCGGACGGCATGGGGCTCGGCGTCAACGCCAAGAGCGCGCTGCTGGCGCGCGGCCTTGCCGAGATCTCGCGGGTCGGCGTCGCCCTCGGCGGACGCGTCGAGACCTTCTTCGGCGTGGCGGGGATCGGCGACCTTTCGACGACCTGCTTTGCGCCGGACGGGCGCAACCGGAGCTTCGGAGAACGGCTGGCCCGCGGGCGCTGCGTGAAGGACGCGCTTGCCGACACCATCTCGGTGGTCGAAGGCGTTCCGACCGCGCGCGCGCTCGTCCGTCTTGCGCGGAGCAAGGGCATCGAACTCCCGATCTGCGAGGCGGTCGACCAGATGGTGTTCGAGGCGCTCGCCCCTCGCGAGGCGCTTGCGCAGCTGATGCGCCGCGAGACGACCACCGAGCGGATCGCCTCCGGTCCGAAGTGAGCGACGCACCGGCTCCCGTGCGAGCCGGCCGGGGTGCCGCGCTACTCGTCCTCGCCGAACCGCGCAGCGACCAGCGCGACCAGCGCGCCGAGAGCCGACTCCTCGTCATCGCCGTCGGCGGTGATCTCGATCACGGTTCCGCAGGTCCCGGCGAGCATGAGCATCTGCAGGATCGACTTGCCGTCGACGCTCTCCCCGTCGCCCTTCTTGCGGACGGTGATCGCGGAGCCGAAGCGCGTTGCCTCCTCGACGAACGTCATCGCCGGCCGCGCATGCAGCCCGAGCCTGTTGACGATGGTGGCCTCCGCGGAACGCATGGCGTCCTCAGCGGCCGACCTGGCCGGCATCGGCTTCGTCGAGGAGCGTGGTCACTTCCTCGACCGACTTCGCCTGCCGCAGGAAGCGGCGGAACTGGTCCTTGGACAGGTGCGAGAAGATCGCCTGGATGGCCTCGAGGTGCGCCTCGGGCTTCGACTCGGGCGAGAGCAGCAGCACCACCGAGTAGACGGGCTGCTTGTCGAGCGAATTGAAGTCGATGCCCGAGCGGCTGACGCCGATCGCGGCCATCGGCGACTTGATCGCCGGCGACTTGGTGTGCGGGATCGCCACGCCGTGGTTGAGGCCGGTCGAGCCCTTGTTCTCGCGCGCGATGATCGCCTTCGCGAACGGATCGCGCATGTCGGCCGAGACCCTGCCGGCGGCGACCATCGCGTCAAGCAGCTCGCGGATCGCGTCATCGCGCTTGACCGCGACCATGTTGGGGACGATGGCCTTCTCGACGACGATGTCTCGGAGTTTCATGTTCTCTTCTTCGATTGCTCGGACGCGCGGGCGTCAGTGCGGATGCTTGTGGTTTCGCAGCTGCTTCTTGTACTCGACGATCTGGCGCGCCTCGCGGTCGATGGCCAGGTCGATCGCCGCGTAGAGGTCGGCGTCGCGGAAGTTCACGATGAAGTCCTCGTGCTGCGCCACGTCGACGATGAACTCGACATGGTACGCGTTCGGCTCCTTCTCGATGACGCAGTCGATCGACTGGACGCGGTCGAAGTAGCGGGTCAGCCGCTCGCTCTTCTTGCGGACGTAGGTGTCGATGGCTTCGGTGATCTCGAGGTGCTTGCCCTTGATGTTGATCTGCATGGCACTCCCTTTCGGTCTGCGGCCGCACGCACTTCAGTTCGTGACGGCCTGTTTCGGGGCCTGAACAACGTTCCTGTCGCCGACCTTCTCGCCTGGCACGACGACGCCCGCCGACACAAGGTAGCGGAGCGCTTCATCGATCGTGATGGGAATCTCGCGGACCTGGTCGCGCGGGACGGTGACGGTCCACCCTGTGAACGGCGTCGGGGAGCTTGGAACAAAGACCGTCACGGCGTCGCCTACGGCCGCGCGGACTTCGCGCGCGGCATCTCCCGTCACGAGCCCCATCGACCAGATGCCGGGACGGGGATACTCGATCATCACCACGCGGCTGAAACTGAGTTTCTGCTTTTCGCTTCCGAACAGAAACTCCACCACTTGCTTCAGTGCGGGATACACGCTTCGGATGCCCGGGACCGAGAGCATTCCGGTCTCGAAGGCGGCGAGGAGGCGGCGGCCGATATACCCGCCCACCAGGCGGCCGAGGACGTAGACGGCCACGACCGCGAGGACGAGCCCCGCGAGGTCGAGGTACCAGCGCGCCTCCCACCATGCCGCCACGTTCGTCGCGACGACCCGGGCTCGGACCGCTGCCTCGGAGGCGTCGAGCCGCAGCCTCTCCGCCCGCACCGTCTCGGCGGCGAGCGCCTCGGAAGACGGCCTGAACGGCTCGAGGTCGGACCTGTCCGCGGCCGTCGAGACCGCGAAACGCAGCCCGGCGTTGATCGGGGCCGCGATGTTCGCGTCGACGAACCGGAAGGCCGCGACGAGTATCCACAGCGTGAGGATGCTCGGAAGCACGACGCCGAGCCCGCGGAGGAAAAAGCGCATGCCGCCGCCTGTCCGCTTCGGCATGCCCGCTCCTTCGCCGCGATCGCTCTCGTGCATGCGCAGGAGTGTAAGGTCGGCGGCGGGGCTTGTGGGAGCGGGAAAGTTCGCTCACCGCGCGAGCGGCCGCAGCGTGACCAGCACCGCGTGATCGGCTCCGTCGCGACGGTAGCCGACCTCGACCGACTCGCCGAGCCGGAGCCGGGCGACCGCGAGCTGCAGCTCGTCGCGGTTGCGAACGGGGGTTCCTGCGACGGCGAAGATCACGTCGCCGATCCGCAGGCCGCCGGCACGCGCGGCCGAGCCCGGCGCGAAGGAACGGATGCGGACCCCGTCGCCGACGTCGTCGCCGCCGACCCCGAGCGACGCGTCGCCCCGCGACACCCTGTCGTCGATCTCGCCGCGCGAGGTCATCCATGCGCGCCACCGTTCCTCGACCTTCTGCAGCGGCTCGCCGAACGCCCGCTCGACGGCGCGCACTCCCGTGGGATCGTCGCGGGATGTGTCGAGCAGCGCCTTGTAGAACTCCTCCAGCCTGCCGTCGCGCGCGAAGAACTCGAAGATGGCGCGGACCTGCGGATAGTGGCGCTCCGCGTCCTGCATGAAGCGGTCGCCCGACATCGCGAAGAGCTTCTGCCACGGCTCGGCGGTGCGCGACAGGACCTGCTTGCGCGCAAGATTGAAGCGGATGTTGGGATGGAACTCGACCGAGCCGTCCTCGCGGATCGTGTAGTCCTCGTAGAGGCTGGCGAGGCCCTCCTGGATCCAGATCGGATGCCGCTGCTTGCGCCGCTCCATGTCGGCGAAGTGGAGCAGGTGGACGAACTCGTGCGTCAGGCTCTGTCCCGTGTCGCGCGCCACCAGCCGCCGCTCGCGATGGAGGTACATGCCGCGGACCTCGGGCTTGTCGAGGTATCTCGACGCGTCCTCGGGCCGGACGATCGCGATCAGCGCGGGCTCTTCCGGCGGCTTGCCGAAGTACGCCTTCAGGAGATGCCGTTCGAGGCGATCGAGCATGTCGCGCATGCGGCGGTGCGACGATTCCTCGAGATAGGTCGCGAAGGCGAGGCCGCGCGCGGCATCGACCTCGTAGCGGTAGCGGTCGCCGTGCGCGTCCCTCCACCGCCCGAGCGGATCGGGCGCGCTTCGCGCGGCGCGACGCTCCGGCCCCTCGTCCCGAGGCTTGGCGGCGGGCGCCCTCCGCTCGAGACGGCTCCGCGCCTCCATGATCGCTGCGTAGATCTCCCCGTCGCGGAGCGGGTCGAGGTCAGCGTCCGACTCCATGTGGTCGAACTCGGTGAAGCCGGCCTTCACGCTCTCGAGGAGCTGCTTCTCGGCGTCCTCGATGCGTCCGAGCTGCGCGAGCGCGCAGGCGTGGTTGTAGAGGAGGATCGGATCGCGCTCGCCGCCTGCGATCCGGAGCGCGATGAGTTCGTCCGCCTTGGCGAAGTCGCGCGCGCGCAGCGCGGCGTTGATCGACTCCTCGCTCGGGACCGCGCGTTCGGCGGGCGGCGGTGCCGACGTGGTCGAAGCGAACGCCGCGGCCGCCGTGGTCGCCGCGGCCGCCGTGGTCGCCGCGGCCGCCGTGGTCGCCGCGGCCGCCGTGGCGGCGATCAGCAACGGCGCAAGCAGGGCGGCCGCCACGCGACGGAAGGGCTTCACGTCGCGTGCTCCGCGGCGAGTGGCCGGCAAGCGCGTCGCTCGAGCATCATGGCGATCGCCTGTGGATACGCAGGAATCTCCTCGGCATGGACCCGCGCCGCGAGCGATTCCGGCGTGTCTCCGGGGAGTACCGCGCACCGGCGCTCGACGAGCGTCGCCCCGTGGTCGTACTCCTCGTCGACCTCGTGGACGGTGCAGCCGGACTCCCGCGCTCCCGCCGCGAGGACGGCCTCATGGACGCGCATGCCGTACATCCCCTTGCCTCCGAAGCGGGGGAGGAGCGCGGGGTGGATGTTCAGCGTCCGGCCCACCCACAGCGATCCGACGCGGAAGCGCCTCAGATATCCGGCGAGGCAGACGAGGTCGATCCGCGCCGAGGCGAGGCAGTCGTCGACTCGGTCGGCGAGCGCGTCGCCGGCCGGCACCACCGCCACCCGGAGACCGCGCTCGCGGCAGCGCGGGACTCCTGCGACGTCCTCGCGATGCGCGATGACGAGCGCCACGTCCGCCGCGACGCGCCCGTCGAGGCACGCCTGATGGATGTTCGCGGCGGTCCGCCCTCCGCCCGACATGAGGATGGCGATGCGGGCCCGATCGCTCATCTGCGGTCGCCGGAAGGAGTTTCGCGGAACGGAATCGACTTGCCGGCCGAGTCCACGGCGACCATCGTGAGCTGCGCTTCGGTGACCCGAGACCACGTTCCATCGAGGCGCTCGGCGTCGACGACCACCTGCACCGTGACCGAGCTTCGGCCAAGCCGAATGGTGCGCGTCTTGAACTCGACCACCTCGCCGACCGCGACCGATGCCTTGAAGTCGACGCGGTCGACGCTCGCGGTGACCCAGCGGTGCAGTCCATGTCGCCGAGCCTCGACGTAGCCCGCCTGGTCGACATGCGCGAGGATGATGCCGCCGAAGATCGTGCCCTGATGGTTCGTGTCGCGAGGCATCATCAGCACGCGGAGCGCGAGATGCGGCTCTGCGACGGGAGGGAAGTCGGACATTTCGTCATGGTATCCGCCGGTCGTCCCGTGGCGGAGGTGCGCGCCGTCGAAAGCTATGCGGCTATGCAGTGGATTTCCCGAAACGGTGCGCGGGCGCACGCGGCGCTCTTGACAACCGCTCCGTTTTTTAGGAGTTTCTCGCTCTCGGGCAAGCGCCTTCAGGATCGCCGAACGTCGGCAGATTCACCCGCCGAGCGATCGGCGGCCGGCCTTCCGAGTCCAAGAGGAAAGGTGCCGCATCCGATCCCGATGCGGCTTGACGACGACGCGAGCCGTCCCGCGATGGACGCTCGGTGCGTCGCCGAGGGAGCCGGAACAGCGGGTGTTTCCCCGCGTGCGAGCCGGTCCCTGACCCTGATAGTGAGGCTCGGCCGATCGGCCGCCGCGCCCAATGTGGTGTGCCATGCCCGAACCGCAGACCGAATCCCCCAGCATGCAACTCTCCCGCACTCCTCTCTGGCAGGCCGTTCGTCTTCCGCTCCGTCTCAGGATCCTCGAGACCGCGCGCCGCCTCGGCGAGACCTCCGTCACCGAACTCGCGCAGGCTGTCGGCCTGAACCGGACCGCGCTCTACTTTCACCTCCGTCACCTCGAGAAGGCGGGTCTGCTGACCTCGCGCGCGGGCACGCCGACTCCGGGCCGCCGTGGCAAGCGTCCGCGGTACTACCGCTGCATGATCGAGGATGTGACGCTCGAGGTCGAGGGCGATTCGAAGCGCGACCAGCAGCGGCTCGCCGAGTTCTACCGGCCGTGGCTCGCCGAAAGCCGCGCGGTCGCGCTGGACAAGCGTGGCGGCGGAATCGCAGGCCGCAGGATCAGCCTCCACTGGGAGAACTTCACCGACGAGGAAGCTTCGCGCATCCGATCGCTGTGCTCCGAGATCGACGAGATCGCCCGCCGCGCGCGCGGCAGGGCCAACAGCAGCCGCAAGGCGCCGGGCGCGACCCACCATGTCGGCATCGTGTTCGCCGCCATCGAGGGTCAGACGATGCCGGGCCCGGAGATCAAGCTGAAGGAAGCCAAGTCGAAGGACGCGAAGGGGAAAGAGCCGAAGTCGAAGAAGTAGCGCCGGGGAAGGCAGGGGCGGTCGGCTGAGGGAGATGACTTCGCGACAGGTCGCGTCCATGCCCTTGGCGGCCGCCTCGTTGCTCCTCGCGTCCCCGTCGCGCCTTCTCTCTCCGTCGTGCCTCGTCATCGCGTGCTGGCCGCCGTCGTTCGCGGCGGCTTCGACGGACTCGCTCCCGCTTCGCGCGCGGCGGTCGCAAGCATGGGCTTGAGCCAGCGGCCGGTCCAGCTGTTCTTGTCGCGCGCGACCTGCTCGGGCGTTCCCGTCGCGACCACGGTGCCGCCGCGGTCGCCGCCCTCGGGGCCGAGGTCGACGATCCAGTCGGCGCACTTCACCACATCGAGGTTGTGCTCGATGACGACGAGCGTGTGGCCCTTGTCCGCGAGGCGGTCGAGCACGGTGAGAAGGCGCGCCACATCCGCGAAGTGGAGGCCGGTCGTCGGTTCGTCGAGCACGTAGAGAGTCGGCGCGTCGGTCGCGTTTCCAAGCTCGGTCGCGAGCTTCACGCGCTGCGCCTCGCCGCCCGAGAGCGTGGTCGACGCCTGGCCGAGCTGGATGTAGCCGAGGCCGACGTCGCGCAGGCACTCGAGCATGCGGTTGATCTTCGGATGCGCGTCGAAGAAGGTCAGCGCGTCCTCGACGGTCGCGTCGAGGACATCGGCGATCGTCCGTCCGCGGTACTTGATCTCGAGCGTCTCGCGCGAGTAGCGCTTGCCCTTGCAGACCTCGCAGTCGACGAAGACATCGGGCAGGAAGTGCATCTCGATGCGCTTGACGCCCTGGCCCTGGCACGCCTCGCAGCGGCCGCCCTTCACGTTGAACGAGAAGCGGCCCGGCTCGTAGCCGCGGATCTTCGACTCCGGCACGAGCGACCAGATGCGGCGGATCTCGTCGAAGATCCCCGTGTAGGTCGCCGGATTCGAGCGCGGCGTGCGGCCGATCGGCGACTGGTCCACCTCGACCACGCGCGCGATCTTGCCGAAGCCCGTGACGCGCGTGTGCGCGCCCGGATTCACGTTCTCGCCGAGCACGTGCTTGCGTGCCGCCGCGAGCAGGATGTCGTTGACGAGCGTCGACTTGCCCGAGCCGGACACGCCCGTCACGCAGACGAGTCCGCCGAGCGGGAATGCGACGTCGATGTCGCGGAGGTTGTTCGCGGCCGCGCCCTTCACGACGATCGCGTTCGACTCGGCCAGCGCCCGCCGCTTCTTCGGAACCGCGATCTTGCGCCGCCCCGAGAGGTACTCGCCCGTGAGGCTCGTCGGGTGCGAGGCAAGCTGCGCGAGGTTTCCCTCGGCGACCAGCGTTCCGCCATGCCGGCCGGGGCCCGGGCCGATGTCGACGATCCAGTCGGCCGCGCGCATCATGTCTTCGTCGTGCTCGACGACGAGCACGGTGTTGCCGATGTCGGAAAGCCTCCGCAGCGTCGCGATCAACCGGTCGTTGTCGCGCTGGTGGAGGCCGATCGTCGGTTCGTCGAGCACGTAGCACACGCCGACAAGGCCGCTGCCGACCTGCGTGGCGAGCCGGATGCGCTGCGCCTCGCCGCCCGAGAGCGTCGAGCTCGTGCGGTCGAGCGAGAGGTAGTCGAGCCCGACCGACGCGAGGAACCCAAGGCGCGCCTCGACTTCCTTGAGGATCGGCGCCGCGATCTGCCGCGATTCCCTCGAGAGCTCGATCGACTGCGCGAACGCGAGCGCGCGCGACACCGTCATCGCGGCGACATCGCTGATCGAGAGCGCGAGCGTGCCGCTCTTCAGCTTCACCGCGAGCGCCTCGGTGCGCAGGCGTCGGCCGCCGCACGAGGGGCAGGGCGCCTGGCTCATGTAGGCCATGAGGCGCTCCTTCACGTTCTCGCTCTCCGTCTCGGTGGCGCGGCGCTTCAGGTGCGGCAGCACGCCTTCCCACTCGAACGCGAGCTTCACGCCTTCGGCGGACGAACCCCACATGAGCGCGCTGCGCGTCTTCGCGGGGAGATCCGCGTACGGCGTGTCGAGGTCGATCTTCGCAAGCGCCGCGAAGCTGCGCAGCGCGCGCGCGTAGTAGATGTTCATGCGACGGCCGTTGCGGCGCCACGGCTGGATCGCCTCGCGCAGCGGCTTCGTCATGTCGGGCACGCACAGCGCCTCGTCGAACTCGTTCACGGTGCCGAGGCCCGCGCACGCGGTGCAGGCTCCCTGCGGCGAGTTGAAGCTGAAGAGACGCGGCTCGAGTTCGTCGAGCGCGCACTCGGGGTGGTCGGGGCACGCGAACTTCTCGCTGAAGCGGTGCTCGGTCCAGCCGTCCTTCGCGGCGGGATCCCTTCCTGATGCTTCCTTGGCCGAAGCATCCTCCACGAGCACGACCAGCGAGCCTTCCGCCAGCTTCAGCGCGGTCTCGACGCTCTCTGCGATCCGTTGCCGCGCCGACTCCTCGAGCACGATTCGGTCGACCACCGCGTCGATGTCGTTCATCTCGTAGCGGCCGAAACCAAGCGGGTTCTCGCCGCCGCCCTTCAGGACCTCGCGGAGATCGACGACCTTGCCGTTCGCGCGCGCGCGCACGAGGCCCTGCTTCTGGAGCCCCTCGAGCACCTCGCGGTGAAAGCCCTTCTTGGCGCGCACGACGGGCGCGCACAGCATCGCGCGCTTGCCCGCGAACTTCGTCACCAGCGTCTCGACGATCTGGCTCGGGTTCGACGCGCTGATCTCCTTGCCGCAGCAGCGCACGGACTTCGACCTGCCCTTGCCGGTCTCCTCCGTGTGCCAGCAGGTCGGCGTGCCGCAGCGCGCGTAGAGAAGACGCAGGTAGTCCCAGATCTCCGTCGTCGTCGCCACGATCGAGCGCGGGCTGTGGCCGCCCGAGCGCTGCTCGATCGCGATGGTGGGGGGAAGGCCCTCGATCGCCTCGACGTTCGGCTTCTGCATCTGGTCGAGGAACTGCCGCGCGTACGCGGAGAGCGACTCCATGTACTTGCGCTGCCCCTCGGCGAAGATGGTGTCGAACGCAAGCGAGCTCTTGCCGGAGCCGGAGACGCCCGTGATGACGACGAGCTTGTCGCGCGGGATCTCGACGGAGAGGTTCTTGAGGTTGTGCTCGCGCGCTCCGCGGACGCGGATCGACTTCTCGGGCGTTGACATGGGGCGGCGATGATAGGGTCTGAAACGCCGAAACCGAGACGAGGCGAGCGCAGAACCGGCGGAATAGGCGGTCCTCGGCGGCGTCCACGGCAATTGCCACGGCGATTTGAAGGGTTTTTGCGCCCGCCTGCGCTCGTTTGCCGAAACTCAACGTAGGAATATCTACCCGATGTCTCCGGTCACCCCGACCCCAGGACTCACCACCACGTCTGCAGTCGCCCCGAAAGGATCGGCTGGGGTGTCGACTGACGACGCCACGGCGCCTGCGGCCATGCCGAAAGAAGTGGCGACTGCGGTGTCGAACCCCGGGCATACGACCGGGCATACGACCGGGCATACGACCGACTCCCAGGCGGTGTGCGTGCCGAACCTCAGTTGTGGCAAGCCCGTCCCCGGACCCGATGAATGGCGCGCGCTCGAAAGGCGCGCGTCTTCGTTCCGGCTCTGACCGCAGCCGTCAGAGGCCCATTTCCATCACGGGATCCTGAAAGACCTCGCCGCCCCAGGCCCAGGGCTTGGTCCCGACCACCTGCATCCCGAACCGTCGGTAGAACGCGATCGCGCGCGGGTTGCGCTCGTACACCCCGAGCCAGAGCGTCCGCCCGCCGAGCCGCCGGGCTTCTTCGATCGCGGCGAGCATGAGCGTCGCCCCGACGCCTTGCCCGATCCATTCGTGCGCGAGGTAGAGCCGCGCGAGTTCGATCGGATCCGCACCGCGCACGCAGGGCGGAGGCGGCGACGCGCCGACATGCGCGTAGCCGGCGAGGCGGCCCGCGCCGTCGGTTGCCACGACGAGCCGTGCACGCGGATCCGCGAGGATCGACGCGAAGCGCCCAAGCGTGAAGTTCCGCGCGCAGTACTCCTCGATCACGGCGTGGTCGTCGGTCTCGCGGTAGGCGTCGAAAAAGGACCGGCTCGCAAGCGCCGCGAGCTCGGCGAGGTCGTGCCTGGTCGCGGGTCTGGGCGCTGCGGTCACGCGCGCCACTGTACGAAGGCGGCGGCGAAGGCGACGACGCCGTGCGCGTTCGCAGAAAGACGGACTGCGGAATTCCGAACCCAGCGACGGCCGCGACGTAGCGGCCGAGCCGGCGCGCAAGAGGCGCGCCAGAACGGAGCAACCCATGCACATTCGGGTCTTTGACGGACGGATCAAGACGAGCGAGGCGGAGTTGTCCTACATCACCGATCGGATCCGCGCAGTCGTCGACCGCGCGCTCGGCCAGGCCGCGGACGTCGAGGTGAGGCTCAGCGACATCAACGGACCGCGCGGGGGCGTCGACAAGCAGTGCTCCATCCAGCTCACCGCTGCGCGGCGGATCACGCTGTCGATCGAGGGGCGCGCCAGGACCTACTACGACGCGATCGACTCCGCGACCGCGCGCCTGCGCCGGGCGCTCATGCGTTCCCTCGAACGCGCCGCGCCCCGCTCGAGGCGAGCGAGGTCGGGCGACGGTCGCAGGCATTCGTAGACGTCGCTCGATGCACGACTCGGCCGATGCGCGTCCCGCGCGTGCGGTCAGCGGCGGCGACGGCCGGTTCCGAGCAGTCCGGCCACGCCGGCGAGCGCAAGCGCGCCCGGCGCGGGGATCGCGCTGTAGCCGAAGCGGAAGGTGTCGAGCGGATCGGCCGGATTCGAGTTGTTGTAGAAGACGGCGAGGCTGTGGGTTCCGGCGGCGAGGGTTCCGCCGAGGGCGCCGTTGGCGAGCGTGACGCCGTTGATCTGCACGTTCGTGATGCCGGACGTGCGGGCGTTGAGGACGATGGAGACCGGCGTCGAGAGCGTGAAGTTCACGAACGCCGATCCCGAGTCGGATGTGAAGAGCGTCGACGGGTTGAACCCGAACTCGTAGTTGTCGATGCCGCCCGCACCGTGGCCGTAGCCGTAGGCGTACTCGGAGGCGGTCGACGGGCTCACGCCCATGAAGAAGTTGGGCACGCCGCCGCCTGCCGCGCCGCCCGGACCGAACGAGGTGTTCAGGTTGGCGCCGTTGACGGCGGTCCAGCTCATCGGGATGGCGGTGTAGGAGGCGTTCGCGAGGGCTGCGACGGCGCCGGCGGCGACTGCGGCGGATGCGAGGACGGTCGTACGGTTCGAGTGCTTCATGGCGTTCTCCTTCTTCGTGGTTGCGACGCCGCGACGGCGGCGTCGGAAGGGTTCCGCGCGGAACGACTCGATCTCTCAGGATGGAGGGGCGGAAGCCGGAAAGCCGTCAGCGGCCGCGCGTATCGAGCAGCTCGACCACCGCTTCGGCGACACCGGTGGCCGAGGCCGGGTTCTGCCCGGTCACCAGGCGCTCGGAGACGGCGACCTTCTTCTCGAAGTTCGGGGCCTCGACGAAGCGCGCGCCGCGCGAGCGCAGCTTCGATTCGAGCGCGAAGGGCACGACCTTCTCGAGCTCGACGGCGACTTCCTCCTCGTCGGTGAAGGCGGAGACCTCCTTGCCGGCGACGAGGTACATGCCGCTCGAGAGACGCGCGTTCACGAGCGCAGCGGGGCCGTGGCACACGGCGGCGACCACGCCGCCGCGCTCGTAGACGGTGCGGATGAGCTCGAGCACGCCCGCGTCGTTCGGGAAGTCCCACATCGTTCCGTGGCCGCCCGAGAAGAAGACCGCGTCGTACGCGGCAGGGTTCGCCTTCGGGATCGCGGTCGTCGACTTGGTGCGCGCCACCAGCGCCTCGTCGTCGAGGAACGCGGCATTGATCGGGTCGGTGCGGTCGACGCCGTCCATCGGCGCCTCGCCGCCCTTCGGCGAGAGGAAGTCGATCTCGTAGCCGGCCTTGCGGAACACCTCGTAGGGATGCGTCGCTTCGGAGAGATAGAAGCCCGTCGGCTTGCCCGTGTCGCCAAGCTGGCCGTGGTTCGTGAGCACGATGGCGACCCGCCTGGGGGCGCCGTCGCGCGTACCCGATGAGGCGCAACCGACCGATGCAAGGAGCGGCAGGAGCAGGAGCGCCGGGAGGAGGAGGGCGGAGAGCAGTGGTCGCATGTGGATGGGCATGACGCGGTCCAAGGGATGATCGGTCGGAACTCGGCGGGCGAGATCGTAGTTCAGGAAGCGTCGGCGCGGTTGTAGCCGCGAAGTCCGCTCTGATAGTCTCTGGTTTCGCCGGTCCTGCGCGGCGGGGGTGTCGGCGAGATCAACGCGAAGGAGGTGTGCCATGTGCGACGTCCTCATCTCGGCCGTGATCCTCTTCGCGCTCGTCGAGTGGCTCGGCGACGACGCCATCGACTTCACGAGCGCGGCCGTGCTGGCGTTCGTCGGATTCATCGTCGCGCTGGGAAGCACCTACGGACTCGCCTCGTCGCTCGGCGCTGCGTCGTTCCTCGTCGGCAACGTCCTCGCGGGGATCGTCGTCGCGCTGCTTCTGCTGCTGAAGTACGGCGTCCATGCCGGCCGCGCCTTCGCGATCGGCGGCCTCCACGTGGTCGGCGGCCTCGCGTGGAAGTTCGGTCTTTCGGTGCTCGTCCGGTCGATCATCTGATTCAACGCCGCTTGCGCCCGCGGCCGGCGCGGGTCCCCGGCATGCCCGCCTTCGAGGGCTGGCGTTCGCCTGAGTCGCGCCCGCCCGAACCCTTCGACGCGCCGCGCGGGCGCGCGTCGGCGGGGAGCGACTTCAGCCTGTTGATCTCGTCGCGCAGCCGCGCGGCCTTCTCGAACTCGAGGCGCTCGGCGGCCTCCATCATCTCGGCCTGCATCTGGCCGAGGAGTTCCTCGCGGTCGAGCGCGTTCTCGTCGTCTTCCTCGTCGCTCGCGCCCGCCGCGCGGCGCGCGGTGCGGTGCGCGGCGAGCTCGAGCTCGATGCCGCGGCGGATCGCCTTCTCGATCGTCTTCGGCACGATGCCGTGCTCTGCGTTGTACGCGAGCTGCTTGCGGCGGCGGCGCTCGACCTCGTCCATCGCCTTCTGCATCTCCTCGGTGACTTCGTCGGCGTAGAGGAGCGCCATCGAGTTCGCGTTGCGCGCGGCGCGGCCCATCGTCTGGATGAGGCTCGACTGGCTGCGGAGGAAGCCCTGCTTGTCTGCGTCGAGGATGCACACGAGCGAGACCTCGGGAAGATCGAGGCCTTCGCGCAGCAGGTTGACGCCGACGAGCACATCGAACCCGCCCTCGCGCAGGTCGCGCAGGAGCTCGAGCCGCTCGAGCGTCTCGATCTCGCTGTGGAGGTAGCGGACGCGCATCCCTTCCTTGTGGAGGTACGCGGTGAGGTCCTCGCAGAGGCGCTTCGTGAGCGCGGTGACGAGCGTGCGCTCGCCCTTCTCGGCGCGGATGCGCGCTTCCTTGAGGAGGTCGGGCACCTGCGTGCGCGCGGGGCGCACCTCGATCGGCGGGTCGACGAGGCCGGTCGGACGGATGACCTGCTCGGCGACGACGCCCTGCGCCTCGCCGAGCTCCCACGGCCCGGGCGTCGCGCTCACATGGATCACCTGCGGCACGAGCTCGACGAACTCCTCGAACTTGAGGGGCCTGTTGTCGAGCGCGCTCGGCAGGCGGAAGCCGTGGTCGACGAGCGTCTGCTTGCGCGCGCGGTCGCCGAAGTACATGCCGCGGATCTGCGGGATCGTGACATGGCACTCGTCGATGATGACGAGCCAGTCGTCCTCGCCCGCGCCGCCGGGAGCCTGGCGGAAGTAGTCGAGGAGCGTCCACGCCCGCGCACCCGCGGGCCGCCCGTCGAAATGGCGCGAGTAGTTCTCGATCCCGTTGCAGAAGCCCGTCTCCTCGAGCATCTCGAGGTCGTGCTTCGTGCGCGCAAGCAGCCGCTGCGCCTCGAGGAGCTTGCCTTCGCCGCGCAGTTCCATCACGCGGGCGTCGAGTTCGGCGCGGATCGACGCGATGGCGACCTGCTTCTGCTCGTCGGGCATCACGTAGTGGACGGCGGGGAAGATGAAGGTCTTCTGCTCGTCGGCGAGGAGCTCGCCGCTCGTCGGGTCGAAGAGCTGGATCGTGTCGATCTCGTCGCCGAAGAGATCGATGCGGATCGCGTACTGCTCGTACGCGGGGTAGACCTCGATGCAATCGCCGCGCACGCGGAAGTTGCCGCGCGCGGGCGCCACTTCGTTGCGAGAGTACTGCATCGCGGAGAGCCCGAGCAGGAACGCGCGGCGGTCGAGCTGCATGCCGCGCTCGATGAAGATCGTCTTGTTGCGGTACTCGCTCGGGCTTCCGAGGCCGTAGAGGCACGACACGCTCGCGACCACGATCGTGTCGCGGCGCGAGAGGAGCTGGCTCGTCGCCGCGAGGCGCAGACGGTCGAGGTCGGCGTTGCGCGAGGCGTCCTTCTCGATGTAGATGTCGCGCTGCGGGATGTACGCCTCGGGCTGGTAGTAGTCGTAGTAGCTGACGAAGTAGCTCACCGCGTTCTTCGGGAAGAGCTCCTTCATCTCCTCGTAGAGCTGCGCGGCGAGCGTCTTGTTGTGCGACACGATGAGCGTGGGGCGGTTCGTCCGCGCGATGACGTTCGCCATCGTGAAGGTCTTGCCCGTGCCCGTCGCGCCGAGGAGCACCTGGTGGCGGTGGCCTCGGGAGACCGAGTCGCAGAGCTCGTGAATCGCCTGCGGCTGGTCGCCCATCGGCTGGAACGGGCTCTGGATGATGAAGGGCGTGTCGCTCATCGCGCGGGAAGTAGCGTACGCGCGCTCACGCCGAGGCGAGAAGGGCGCGCGCGGGCTTGCGTGCAAGGCGCACGACCGCCGGACTTGCGGCGAGGAGCGCGACCGCGATCACGATCGCTCCGCCGGCGGCGAGCGGCGCGTAGGGGATCACCCACGCAAGGCGCAGGCCCGCGAAGTCGCGGTAGAGCTCGACGCCCATCCATGCGAGCTGGAGGCCGAGCGCGGTGCCCGATACGAGCGCCGCGAGCGCCATCACGACCGTCTCTCCGAGGACGAGACCGACGAGGACGCGCGTCGAGCCGCCGACGGCGCGCAGGATGCCGAACTCGCGCGTGCGCGCGGAGATTCCTGCGGCGACCACGCTGCCGACGCCGATCGCCGCGAGCGCAAGCGCCGCCAGCGCGACCGCGCTCGTGAGCGCGAGGATCGTTCCGCCGATCTGGTCGACGAAGCCGCGGATCGAACGGCCGCTCGAGAAGACCGCGCCGGGCACGGCGTTCGCGACCTCGTCGCCGAGCCGCTTCTCGCCGGCTTCGTCCATCCTCGGGTCGAGCTTCATCTGCATGATGTAGGCCTCGCGCGTGTCGAAGTGGCGTGCGACGGCGTCGAAGCTCATGAACACGCAGCTCACCGCCTGCTCCATGTAGATCTGCCGCATGCCGAAGGTCTGCGTCGCGATGTCGAGGCCGGCGGCGGTGACGACGCCGACGATCTCGAACTCGGCCTCGTTCTTTCCGGATCCGAGCGTGAGCTTCGATCCGACGCCGAGGCCGCGCGCCACGAGGAACTCGGGCGCCACGAGGATCGCGTCACCTTCCTCGAGACGGGGGATCGCGGTTTCAGGCGTGCCCTCGAGCCAGTCGAGGCGGTTCATCTCGATGAACGGGCGCGGCTCGAAGCCGACGCAGACGACGTTCGTGGGCCCGAGCCCGCGCACGCCGAAGACCTGTTCGCCCGACATCCTGAGCGGGAGGTATCCGATCGGAAGCGCGCCGGCGACGCCGTCGAGCTTCGCGAGGCGCGACTGCTCGTCGGGCGAAAGTCCGGAGGTGCAGAAGATGAATCCGTCGGCGAACCGCACGCGTTCGCGCAGGTCGCGGATGATCGCGTCGCCGTTCGAGCGCGTGCTGACGAGGATCGAGATCGCGACCATGAGCGCGCCCGCGGTGCAGCCGAGGCGCCACGGCATGCGCTGCACGCTCGAGGAGAGCAGCCCGCGCGGCAGTCCGAGCGGCCGCTCGAGCAGCGGGCTGACGACTCGCGAGACGCCGAGCGTGATCGGCACGCTGAGGAGGAACCACGCGATGTGGAGGAGGGGCAGCGTGCCGAACGCGTAGATCCAGAAGCGCGTGTCGCGCGACTCGGGCACGAGGCCGAGCGCCCACAGCCCGAAGATGCCGAGCGCGACCGCGACCGCGACGAGGACAAGGCCGCGGCGCGGCGGGCGGGCGCGGATCGCGATCGCCTCGAGCGGCGAGATGCGCGCCGCGCGGAAGGCCGGGAAGAGGCCGCCGAGGACGCCGCTGAGCGTGGCGCCCGCGACGGCGAGCAGCGCGCCGCGCCCGTCGAAGGTGAGTCCGCCCGGCACGAAGTCGCTGTAGATCGCGACGAGGATCGAGAGAAGCCCGACGCCCACGGGAACGCCTATCAGGCCGCCGCCGAGGCCGATGACGAGGCCGGTCACGAGCTGCGCGCCGAAAAGCTGCGCGCGCGACGCGCCGATCGCGCGGGCGATTCCCATCTCGCGCAGTTCCTCGAGCACGGCGGTCGTCATGCCGGTCGCCACGATGGCGGCGCAGGAGAGGAACGCGATGATCGTCGCGAGGAGGGTCGACAGCTGGCTCGCCTCGACCTGGCGGTCGAGGCCGGTGCGCACGCGCTCCGCGGGTTCGCAAAGCATGGGATCGCGCAGCGTGTCCGAGCGCGCCTTCGACCACGCCTCGACGTCGGTGCCCTCGGCGAGCGCGATGGCGATGCCGGTGAGCTTTCCCTGCCGCTTCGTCGCCTCGGCGAGCACGCCGCGGTCGATCTCGACGAGCGCGCGCTGCAGCGCGCCGAGCACGGGGCGCTTGTAGACGCCGACGACCTTGACCTCGAGCGGCTTGCCGAACCGCACGACACGCAGCGTGTCGCCGGGCTCCGCCTGGAGCGCTTCGGCGGTGCCCGGGTCGAGGACGATCTCGTTCGCGCCTTCGATGCGGCGGCCGCTCTCGATCTCGACCTCGCGGAAGAACGCGTCCTCGCTCGGCTCGATGCCGCGCGCCTGCACGGTGGCGCGGCGCGGACGCCCCGCGTCGTCGCGGCTCGATTCGTTCGAAAGCGTGATCGAGCCGGAGAGGCGGCCGGCCGCCCGCTCGACGCCGCTCCACGAGCGCACGTCGTCGAGAAGCGACGCGTCGAACGGCTCGGCGTAGCGGTGCACGATGCGCGCGTCGGTCGCGCCCATCGCCCTCGAGATCGACGCCTCGAGGCTCGCCTGCGCGGTCCGCATGCCGCTCGTCACGGCCACGACGAGGCTCGCCGCGAGCGCGACCGCGGACACGAGGAGCGCGGTCCTACCGCGTCGGCCGAGCAAGCTCCTGCGCGCGAAGGGCCAGAGTCCCCGCATCGAGCGCTCCTTCCTCGTTCGACTGGGTTCCCGTCTCGAACTCGCCCGCCACGCGTCCGTCGCGGAGCACGATCACCCGCTCGCAGTTCGCGGCGGCTGCGGCCTCGTGCGTCACCATCAGAAGAAGCGTGCTGTGCTCGCGCGCGATCGCGCGAAGGAGCGCGAAGAGCCGCGCGCCCGCCGCGCTGTCGAGGTTGCCGGTCGGTTCGTCGGCGAGCACGACCGGCGGCGCGAAGAACAGGGCGCGCGCGATCGCCACGCGCTGCTGCTCGCCGCCCGAGAGCGCGTCGGGGCGATGGTCGGCGCGTGCGCCGACGCCGAGGTCGTCGAGCAGCGCGCGTGCGCGCGTCTCCGCGTCGCGCCGCGACATGCCGTCGAGCAGCGCGGGAAGGACGACGTTGTCGAGCGCGGTCATCGACGGAAGCAGGTTGAAGTGCTGGAAGACGATGCCGATCCGCCGGCGGCGGTAGATCGTGAGCTCCTTCTCGCCGAGCGTGTCGATACGCACGCCCGCGACCTCGACCGTGCCCGACGTCGGGCGATCGAGGCCGGCGACGAGATGCATCAACGTGCTCTTGCCGCTCCCCGACGCGCCCATCACCGCGTAGAAACCGGCGCCCTCGAGGCGGAGATCGACGCCTCGAAGCGCTTCGACGGAGCGGGCGCCGAGGTCGTAGGACTTCGTCACGCCGCGACAGATGATGCTCGGCGGTGCGGCCTGCATGGGTTCGGTCGGGTTCTGAGCGTAGGCGCCGCATCGGCTGCGGCCACGCCCGCGACACGCCGCTTTCAGTGGCCGTGCCGCTTGTCGTACTCGGCGCCGTTCGGCAGCGCGAGGATCGCGGATGCGTCGCCGACCTCGAGCTTGATGAGCCAGCCCTTGCCGTAGGGGTCGCTGTTGAGAAGCGACGGGTCCTTGGCGGCCTCGGGGTTGACCTCGACGATCCTGCCGGCTGCGACCGAGTAGATCTCGCTCGCTGTCTTCACGCTCTCGACCTCGCCGACGACGCCGCCCGCCGACACGCTGGTGCCGGCCGGCTTCATCTCCACGAACGTGATGTCGGTGAGCGCGTCGGCCGCGTGCTGGGTGATCCCCATGGTGACGGTGCTGCCGTTCACTCGGAACCATTCATGCGTGTCGGAAACTCGGCAATCGGATGGGGTGGACATGCGGTATCCAGGGAGCGGGACTCGATGCGGGCGACTCGAACGCCGCGCTCCATGAACGCGGCCCCGGGGAAGGGGGCGCGATGATAACGAAGCGGGGCGGAGCGTCGGCGGCGGGGTGGAAATCGTCCGAGAACCGAGCGGCGGGGGAACGGCTCGTCGCCTCGACGTGGTAGACTCCCGCTGTGGCGCGGCGGTGTTCGCGCCCGCACACCTGTTTCCTGCGCCCTGCGGCGGATCGAGCCACGACCGCCGTCCGATCGGCGGCCTCCCGAAGTCCCTCTCCCGTGCAACCAGAGATCCTCCTCACGCTTTCCGCGGGTTCCGTCAGGCCGTTGCTGGCAAGCCCCGAGTCCTTCGCGTCCGCCAACGTGCGGCTGCCGCGGAACGTCTTCGAGGTTCCCGAGTTCGTTGCGACGGATCTCCAGCTTCGGGGCCTCAACCTGCCGACCGACCTGCTCAAGGGTTTCGGCCTCAGCGAGGTCGAAAAGCTCCGCGACGCCGCCGACCGCGCGCATTGCCCGGTGCTCCTGCTCTACGAGGAGCCGCCCATCGACTTCACCGAGCGCGGCCCGAACTGGGTCAAGTCCGTCGACCGGATCAAGCGTCTCGGGATCGCGGCGAGCCGGCTCGGCTGCCCGTCGATCGCCGTTCGCGTGCACGCAGCCGACACAGACTCCGCGCTCGAAGCGACCGCCGCGGGCGTGAAGGCCGTGCTCAGGGAACTCGACCGCCACGAGCTCAACCTGCTGCTTGCGCCGCACGAGGGCCTCACCTTCACGGCGGCGCGCCTCACGGACCTCATCAAGAAGATCGGCGGGTTCCGCATCGGCAGCTATCCGAGCTTCGCGCACGCGTTCGCCTCGGGCGATCTCGAGAACACGCTGCGCAAGCTCGCTCCGTACGCGCCCGCGATCGCGGCCAGCGTCCGCGGGTTCGACGGGAAGACCGGCGAGCACGACGGGTACAGCCTCGCGACCTGCGTCGAGTGCGTGCAGAGCGTCGGCTACGGCAACACGCTCGCGCTCGACTTCGTCGGCCGCGAGACGGACGGCGCCGCGAAGAAGGCGCCGAAGAAGCAGGCGTCGAACAAGCAGGCCGGGGTCGACATCATCGGCGACCTGATCAAGGCCCGCGAGGCGCTCGAGGCCGCGTGCTCGGAACCCGAGCTCGCGCTGGACGAAGAGGAGGAGTGAGTGCTCGCCGTGCCTGCCGCGCTCTCCTTCATCGTCACGATCGACGGACCGGCGGGAACGGGCAAGTCGACCGTCGCGCATTCGCTCGCGAAGCGCCTCGGGCTCGAGTTCCTCGACACGGGCGCGATGTACCGCGCGTTGGCGCTCGAGGCGCTTGACCGCGGCATCGACCCGGCCGACGGCGCCCGCGTCGCCGAGCTGATGCGGGCCCTCGACCTGTCGTTCGACTGGAAGCACGATCCGCCAGACCTCTTCGTGAACGGCCGCGTCGTCGGAGAGCGGATCCGCACCCCCGAGGTGACGCGCGCCGTCTCGGACGTGGCGCGGATTGCCGAGGTGCGCGCCGAGATGGTCCGCGCCCAGCGCGCCATCGCCCGCCGGCATCCCCGGCTCGTGACCGAAGGCCGCGACCAGGGGTCGGTGGTGTTTCCCGACGCGGACGTGCGCATCTACCTCGACGCCCGGCCGGAGATCCGCGCGCGCCGACGCGTCGAGCAGCTCGCGGTGAAGGGGATCCGGACGACCTACGACGAGGTGCTCGCGCAGATCCTCGAGCGCGACCGAATCGACTCGACCCGAGTCGATGGACCGCTCGTCTGCCCGCGCGGCGCGGAGATCGTCGACACAAGCGACATCGACGTTCCCGACGTGATCGACCGGCTTGCCGCGATCGTGCGCGCCCGCGCGGGCGAGGCGCTCGCCGCGAGCGCGCGCCCCACGCACGGCAAGGGCGGCGGGGCGAGCGCGCCGTGACAGCGGCACGGGTCCCCGTCCTTCCCAATCCGTTCGACCATCGGCGTCGCGTGCCCGGACGGGGCTTCGTCGCGACGGCGTGGTGGGATTTCTGCGCTTTCTGCTGCTGGAGCGCGCTCAAGCTCTGCTACGGACTCCGACGGATCCACCGCGAGCGCGTGCCGCGCACGGGACCGATCCTCGTCATCTCCAACCACCAGTCGTTCCTCGATCCGATGATCAACGGCGTGACGGTGTGGGACCGCCAGTTCACGGCGCTCGCGCGCGACACACTCTTCGTCGGCCCGTTCGGCTGGCTGATCCGCTCCGTGCACGCGCAGCCCATCAAGCGTTCGGGCGGCGACCTCGAGGCGATGCGCGTCGCGATCGCCGAACTCGAGGCAGGTCGCGTCGTCATCCTCTATCCCGAGGGAACGCGCTCGCAGGACGGCGAGATGCTCGCCTTCAAGCGAGGCGTCATGCTGCTCGTCAAGAAGGTGAAGCCCGCGGTGCTGCCGATGGGCGTCGACGGCGCGTTCGAGGCCTGGCCGCGCGCGCGCAAGCTCCCGCATTTCCGCGGCAAGGTCGTCTGCTCGTGCGGCGAGCCCCTCGACGGCGCGGCGCTTGCCGCCATGCCCGAGGAAGAGGCGCTCGCGACGATGCATGCGGCGGTCTCGGCCGCCTTCGCGGACGCGCGCGCCGAACTGACCGCATGGCGTGGCGGGGACGCGCGATGAACGGCCGCGATCCCGCGATGCCGCTGCGCGACGCCGCGTGCGCGGTCGCGGACGGACTCGCCCGGGCGGGCCACGAGGTCTACTTCGCCGGCGGCTGCGTGCGCGACCGGCTGCTCGGGCGCCCCGTGAAGGACTACGACATCGCGACGGGCGCGCGGCCCGACGAGGTCAAGGCCGTCTATCCGAAGGCGCGCGGCGTCGGCGAGGCGTTCGGCGTCATGCTCGTGCGCCACGGCGGTCACACCTTCGAGGTCGCCACCTTCCGCGAGGACGGCCCGTACCACGACGGCCGGCGGCCAAGCGAGGTGAGCTACTCGACGGCGGAACACGACGCGAAACGGCGCGACTTCACGATCAACGGGCTGTTCGAGGATCCTGCGAGCGGAAAGACGGTCGACTTCGTCGGCGGCGAGAGCGACATCGCCGCGCGGCTCGTCCGCGCGATCGGCGACCCCCACGAACGCATCCGCGAGGACCGGCTCCGCATGCTTCGCGCGGCGCGCTTCGCGGCGCGGCTCGGCTTCGAGATCGAACGTGCCACGTTCGACGCGGTCGCCGTCCACGCCGGCGAGCTCGCATCCGTCAGCGCCGAGCGCGTCGGCGCGGAGCTGCGCGAGATGCTCGCGCACCCGAACCGCGCCCGCGCCGCCGACCTCGTCGAGGCGCTCGGGCTCGACGGCGCCGTCTTCGGAGTTCGCGGAGTGCGCGCCGGCCGGCGGATCGAGGGCCTGCCGTCCGACGTCCCGCTCGGGGGGTGGACGACCGCACTCGCCGCGTGGTGGCTCGATCGGGTGGGGGGCGACGCCGGGGAAGACGCGCAGGCCGAGCTGATCTCCATGCTTCGGCGGCGGCTCGTCCTGTCGAACGACGAAACCGACGCCATCTCCCACGCGCTCTCGATCCGCGGGACGCTCCTCCGGGAGTTCGACCGGCTCGGAGTCGCGCAGCGGGCGAGGCTCATCGCGGAGCCCGGCTTCGACAGCGCGGTCCTGCTCGTCGCGGCGGAGGCGCCCGAACGCGGCCGCGAGATCGCGGAGCGCGCCGACCGCGAGCTTCCAGCGCGCGCGCTCCCGCATCCGCTTCTCGACGGAGCCGCGCTGATCGCAGCGGGGTATCGGCCCGGACCCAGCTTCAAGGAGTGGCTCGGGCTCGCCATGGACGCCCAGCTCGAGGGGCGCATCTCCTCGGCCGAGGACGCGCTTCGCCTCGTGCGGGATGCCGAGAACCGCCCCTGACGCTGCGGCGTATCGCCTGCGGGCGGGGTGCGATAGCGCCTGCGGGCGGGGTGCGATAGCGCCTGCGGGCGGGGTGCGATAGCGCCTGCGGGCGGGGTGCGATAGCGCCTGCGGGCGGGGCAAGGCCGACGACGGCCGGGCTCCCGCGGTTGCGGCGGCCGAGAATTGCTCGGCTTCGCGGGCAGGACTCGCAACCGCTGCGTTCGGAGGTGTACTATCCCCGAACCGGGCCGCGCGAGCCGATCTTCGATCGGTCTCGGGTGGGTCGGTCTGGCTTTCCCGCCGAGCCGCCGGAAGACAGGCACCCTCGACTTCATCCTTTCGGTCAACCCAACCTCAGGTCACGCGCGCCATGCGAACCATCACCTCGACCGTCGCCGTTCTTGCCTCAAGCCTCTCGCTCGCCCTCGGAGGCGAAGCGGTCGCGCAGAGCCGTGCGCCGCTGCCATCGACGCTTGCGACCCCGAACGTGTACGTCGTGCCGCTCGCCGGTCCGGACGGCGGGTCGGGCCAGATGGGCACCGACATCAACATGCAGCTCTTCGAGCGCTACATCGAGGACATCAAGAAGACGAAGCCCGACATCATCGTCATCGATCTCTTCAGCGCCGACGTCAACCAGAACTTCTACCTGCAGGACGACGACCGCGGTGAGTTCGGCCTCGGGCTCATCGAGGACTACCGCGGCATGGTAAAGCGCTTCCAGGAGGACCTGCGCGACATCCCCCAGATCATGTGGGTGCGCGACTCGGTCGGGTTCGGCTCGCTGATCGCGCTCGCGTGGCCCGAGCTCTACATCCGCAGCGACGGCCGCATCATGGGTCTGTCGCGGGTCGGACAGATGGCGGGCGGCTGGGAGGACCCCGACGTGGCGTCGAAGATGGACCGCGCCATCAAGGGCATGGCGAACGGCTTCCTCGAGCAGGGCGGATACCCGCTGGTCCTCGGAGAGGCGATGATGACGCCGAGCGAGTCGCTCTCCATCAAGTTCGAGGGACGCAACGTCGTGTGGATGCCCGACGCGAGCGGAGTCTGGATCGTCGACAACTCGCCGGAGCAGGTCGCGAACTTCTCGGCGCTGCTCGCCGAGGAGTCCGGTCTCGCCAAGGGCGTCGCCGACGACCTCGGCGATCTCATGTTCCTTCTCGGCTACCGCGAGTACAACAAGCTCGAGAACGGCGAGAAGATCGGCAAGAGCTACGTCGAGGACTGGCGCAAGGCGTTCGACCGCTGCAGGGACTGGCTCCGCGACGCCATCGAGACCGACGAAGACTCAGCCGGCCTCGCGCGCCGCGTGTCGCTGCTTGGCAACATCGTCGACGCGATGAAGCGCTACCCGGCGATCGAGTACAAGGCGCGCATCGAGCGGATGCCAAGCCGCATGGAGCTCGAGCTGCTGATCGACAACCTGAAGAAGGACATCGCGCGGATGAAGGAAGCCGAGAAGCGCAACCGCGGAAGCGGTGGCGGCGGTCGCGGCGGCGGCGGCATGGGCGGGCTCGGCGGCGGTCGCTGACGGCCCGCTCCGCTCGAACCCGGCCGACGGACGAGCCGACATCCGCGAAGAACGCGCCCCGCGCGAACGCAGGCAGAAGCTGAACACACAGAGATTGGTTGAACAGAACATGAACCTCGCAACCCTCACCCGCACGGCCGCGATCCTCGTGGCCATCCTCCTCCTGGCATCGCCGTCCTACGCGGCGGACGTCCGTCTCTCGAACGGCTCCGTTTGGAAGGGCGACGTGGGCGCCACGGTCCGCGCAACCTATGTTCAGAACGGCCGCGAGCTCACGGTCGAAGGGACCGTCGTCAAGGCCGAGAGGAATCTCGTCGTGATCGAGGTCGAGGAGAACGGCCGCACCGTCCGGCGCACGATCGTCTCCTTCGATCTCCGCAAGCTCGAGACCATCTCGGATGCGGTGGATGCATCGGGCGGAGGCTCCGCGAAGGAGCCGTCCCCCGCGGCGCCTGCTTCCCAGGCCTCCGCGTCGAAGTCTCAGTCGACGACGGGCGGACAGACGACGCCGGCCCGCGGCAAAGGCCCGAAGAAGTCCGCCTCGCCGATGGCGGAGAAGCCGCGCATCTTCGTCCTTCCGATGAACGGCACGGTCGGCACCGGCATGCGCCACAACGAGATCGAGGCGGTCGCCAAGGAAGCCGACAAGTTCGGCGACGGCCAGATCATCGTGCTCCTGATCGAGAGCGGCGGCGGCCTCGTGATCGAAGGCGACAAGATCCACGCCACGCTCAAGGAGGTCAAGAAGCGCCACCGCGTCATCGCGTGGATCCGCGAGGCGATCTCCGCCGCGGCCTTCACGGCGCTGCACTGCGACGAGATCTACTTCATGCGCGTCGGCGCATTCGGCTCGATCACGATGTTCGCGGGCACGACCGCCATCTCGGGCCGCGAACTCGATGCGTGGCTCGAGAAGATCGCCGAGGTCGCCAAGATGGGCGGACGTCCGCCGATCGTCGCGCAGGCGATGGTGACCAACCCGATCGAGTGCAGCTACGACAAGGACGAGGACGGCAACGTCACCTGGTACAGCACGATGCAGGGCAAGTACAAGCTCTCCGACGCGAAGGAGAACCTGACGCTCAACGCATCGAACGCGCTTCACAGCGGATTCTCCGACGGCACCGCCGACACGGTCGAGGAACTCGCCGCGCTCCTCCAGTTGAAGGACTGGACCGAGGAGAAGGCGGGCCGCCGCATCGCCGAGAACTGGCAGCGGCTGCTCAAGCGCTGCATCGAGGAGAAGGTCCGCCTCGCGAACGATCTCCAGAATCCCGCCGGATCCACCGAGGAGGAGATGCTCGGGTTCCAGATCCGCACCCTGACCGAGATCAACAAGTGGTACGAGCGCTGCTACCCGGGCATGGTCTACGAGGAACCGAGGTTCTTCCCGCCGAGCGAGACGGAGAACGAGGCGCCCGAGGAGTTCAAGCGCATGCTCGCGCGCCTGAAGAAGGACCTCGCCGACCTGAAGAAGCGCGAGCGCCCGTAAGGGCCGCGCGCGGCGTCGGCAAGGCTCCCGACCAGCGACCATCGACTATCGAGCTGAGACCGCCCCGCCCGCCAGGCGGGGCGGCTTTCATTTTCGCCCTGCGTCAGACATGATGCGGCGATGGACCCAGCCGACGCGAGACCATCCGTGTCCGAGAGCAGCCCCTACGCGCCCTATCCCGACGATCGGAGCGAGAGGCAGTCGCGTTGGCGCATCGTCTTCGCGAGCCTTTCGCTCGTGGTCGGCGTGATGGGCTTCTGCATGCAGGGAATCGGCGCCGCGATGGTGGTGTTCGGCGACCGCGCGTCGGCCGCATCCGGCTTCACGGTGCCGAGCCCGCCGCCGACGGTGCTCTGGCTGACGGTTGTCCAGTTCGGCCTGCTGACGGTCCTCGGCGTGATGCTGATCGTGGGCGCGGCGATGCTGCTCCGTCGCGATCCGCGCGGGCGGGCGCTGATCCTGTCGTGGGTCGTGGCCCGGCTCCTGCTGGTGGTCCTCGGGCTCGGGGCCGCGGTCCTGACCCTGAAGCCGCAGGTCGAATGGCAGATCGAGATCGTCGCCTCGGTGCGCGAGCAGATGCGCAAGGACCCGGCCATCCGCGAGGATCAGCTGCCGCCGATTCCCGACCGAGCCGAAGCGGAGACGCAGGCGCTTCGCGGCATCGGAATCGCCAGCATCTTCTTCGCGACGTGGCCCTTCGTGATGGCGATCGTCCTCACCCGGCCGTTCGTGAAGGCCGAGGTCGACTCGTGGCGACGCCCCGCGAACAACCCTCTCTGACTGGCCTCAGCCGACTTCGCGCCGCTGGAAGAGGGCGGTCGCGAGCGACAGGAGCGCGGTCACCAGAGCCAGCGTGTACGGCACGGTGTAGCCGATGTAGTCGAGCGGGATCGACTTCTTCTGCGTGAGGGCGTCGGAGAGCCAGAAGACCTGGAAGTTGGGCAGTGCGGCGCGGCACGTCGAGAGGAACGCCTTCGCGAGCGCGCCGGGCGCCTCGCCCGAGGCGAGGCGTGACCCCAGCATCCAGTCCGAGAGCAGGCCGAGCAGGAAGATGCCGAGGACGACGAGCAGGGTGATCACCTGCCCGAAGCGGGTGCTCGCTGTGATGGCCACCGCGTTGAGCACCAGGGCCGCGAGCCCGATCAGGAAGAGCGCCTTCCACATCTCGGGCTCGAACTGCGTCGCGATCGGGACGGAGTTCCACTCCGCGTCGAAGAGAAGCGCAAGGAGGTATGCGAACGAAAGGAAGGGGACGCCGAGACCGATCGTCCACGCCGCGAAGTTGCGGTTGTAGAAGTAGTTCATCCACGCCCCGACGCCGACCGCCGCGAGGACCGCGCCGAGGCCGAAGAGGATCACGGGCATGTGCAGCGGATCGCGCACGGTCTGCAGCGTGCCGTGCATCTCGACCATCATGAAGACAAGCCCGATGTAGACGAGCGTGAGCGACATGGTCAGCGACACGCCCACGTACTTGCCGACGATGAAGATCGGGCGCGGAACGGGCTTCGACACCACGGTCAGGACGGTGCGGTTGTCGATCTCCCGGCCGAGGACGCTGGTGGCGATGAAGGCGGAGAGGATCGTGATGGACAGGAACACCGTCGCGAGCCCGAGGTCGATGAGCATCCTCTGGTCGTCCTTCATCGTCCATGCGCTGAACGGATTGCACAGCACGATCAGGAGGGTCGCCGCCCCCGCCACGACGAGCAGGATCGGCTGGCGCACCGACTCGAGGAAGGTGTTGCGGACGATGGCGATGAATTGGTCGAGGAACGACATGACGCGTCTGGTTGGAACACAGGGTTCGGTCGCACGGACGAGCCGTACGGAAGCGCCGTCCGGGCGGTCGGCTTCGGAAGAGTACTCGCGAACGGCGCGCGCGTTCGGACACGCGTTCGGACACGTGGGCTTGCTGCGCCCGGGGCCGGGCCGAGGTTCGGGGCGGTCTCTGCGGCGTCCCCCCGCGCGATCCACGGCGAATCCCGCTGATGCCGCCGAGTCTCGCGCGGTCCGTCGGCGGCGAGGGCCGCAGTGCGACCGCGAGAGGGTACGGCGGGAGGCGCTACGCGGAGGATTCGAAACGCGTTCGAACTTCCACACGGTCGACGCGCGTACCTTACAGTACCGCTCCAGCCTCTTCGGCTGGTCACTTCCGTCCGTCGGCGCCCGTGGTGCAGTCCGCATGGCGCCGGCACCGTCCGAGCCTGAATCAGAACGCCTGACCGATGCGCATCGATCACCACGCCTACCAAAGGGCCACGCGTGTCGCCTCAGCTGGATTGGCCGTCCAGCTCGCGATCGCCCTCCTCCTTCTCATCTTCGGAAAGACGACCGGGCCGATGGTGGGGGACCCCGCGTCGGTGCTTCCCGGCCAGCCGCCGCCGCCGTCGCTCAGCGACTCGGCGAGCGTGATCGCGTCCGCGTGGGCCTTCGCCGGCCTCGTGGTATGGCTCGGACTCATCCTCGTCTTCCACCAGCACAAGCTCGAGCGGCTCGAGTCGCTTGAGTTCGACTCGGGGCCGCGCACCGACGACCAGGGGCGCATGTTCGCAGTCGACGAGGCACGCGTGGCGCGTCGCCGGCTCGATCTCATGCACCGGGTCCTGATGCCGGCGCTCAGCCTGGTCTACGCGGCCATGCTGGTCGGCTTCGCGTGGGCGACGCTCTGGTGGATGGGCCTGAAGGACACGCCGGGCACCGACGCCGGAAGGTTCGGGGTGACCGAGCTTCCGGGCTGGCAGCTTGCGGTCGCCTTCGGCTCCGCGCTGATCGCCTTCATCTTCTCGCGCTTCGTCGCGGGCATGGCGCTTCAGAAGGCATGGTCGATCCTGCGCGGCGGCGCGGCGGTGATGGTGGGCAACGCCCTCGTCTGCTCGGCGCTCGGGGTCGGGACGGTGTTCGTCCTTCTCGAGGAGAAGCCGGGCGACGCGACCCGCGTGCTCGAGGGCATCGCCTACGGCATCTCGTTCTTCATGATCGGCGTCGCTTCGGAGACGCTGCTCAGCTTCGTGCTGAACCTCTACCGCCCGCGCCGGGTCGGCGAGGTCCCGCGGCCTGCGTTCGACTCCCGCGTGCTGAGCCTCTTCGCGGCGCCCGATTCGATCGTTCGCTCGATCAACGAGGCGGTGAACTACCAGTTCGGCTTCGACATCACGAGCTCGTGGGGCTACCAGCTCCTCCTGCGCAACTTCATCAGGCTCGTCGCGATCGGCGCATTCGTGGTGCTGGGCCTGACGACGCTCGTGGTGGTGCAGCCCCAGGAGCAGGCGGTTCGGCTCAGGTTCGGCGAGCGTGTCGGCGACGTCTACCAGGGCGGACCGATGGGCAAGCTTCCGTGGCCGGTCGACACGGCGCTCGTGCTCGACGTCAACCGCGTCCGCGAGCTTCCGCTCGGCGTCGTGCAGCCGGTCACGAGCGACGACGTCATCACCTGGGGATCCGAGACCGCGGAGGTCGACAAGAACTCGAACCTCTATCTCGTCGGAGCGGGCGCCCGCCCGTCTCCCGCATCGGGATCGGCGGCCGGGTTCATGATCGGCGGTGGAGCGTCCGAGGCGCAGGCGACCGATCAGTTCGCGCTGGTCGAGGCGGACATCGTGCTCCAGTACCGCGTGCGCAACGGCGAGCTTTCGAAGTTCCTCGACTTCTCCGGCGACTCCCGCATCCGCGGCGAGCAGCTCGGGATGCGCGAGCGCACCCTGCGGTCGGTCGCGATGCGGGAGGTCACGCGGGTGATGAGCACGCGGTCGCTCGACGCCGTGCTGTCGCCCCCGATCGACCAGCCCCTCGTCGACGTGCTGGCGCGGTCGATCCAGGCCGCGTACGACGCGCTCGACTGCGGCGTCGAGGTCGTCGGCGTCAGCATGCCGAGGCTCCGTCCGCCCGGCGGCGAAGGCGGCAAGTTCGAGGAGCTCTCGATCGCGCGGCAGAACGGCCGGCGGCAGATCGAGAAGGAACTGAGCACCGTGAGCACGAGCCTGAGCATGATGATCGGCGACGTGCAGCGTGCCGACGAACTCGTGCGCGGCATCGACGAGCTCAAGAGGCTCGAGGCGGAGGCGGCGACCGATCCCGACGCGCGCGCCAAGGCGGATGCGCTGCAGGCGAGGCTCGAGCAGATCGTCATCGATTCGCGGGCCCGCGCGGCGAGCGTGATCTCGAACGCGCGTGCGGCGCGGTGGACGACCCTGATGGAGGCGCAGGCCGTCTCGCAGCAGGTGCTCGGGCAGGCTTCCGCGTGGAAGGTCGATCCCGAGCTCTACAGGACGCGGAAGACCATGGAGGCGCTCTCGAGGGCGCTCTCCGGGGTGCGGGTCAAGTACATGCTGCTTCCCGATGCGGAGCGCGTGCAGCTCGACATCGAGATGCAGGAGGCCAGTGCGGGCCTGAACCTCGGCGAGTACCTCGAGAGGAAGCCTGACGAGGGCGGCGGCTGAGCTCCTGTCGCCGCGACGGACCTGGTTGGTGATTGAAGCGAAATGACGGTTCGGCCGCGGCCGGATCGAACGACACGGAAGACATCCATGAACAAGCGCACTTCGGCATTCGCACTCGGATTGACGATCCTGCTGGTCCTCGTCCTCTACAGCACCACGTACACGGTGAACTTCCACGAGTTCGCCATCCGCACGCGCTTCGGCGTGCCCGCGGGCGTCGAGCGCGAGGCGGGCCTCCACTTCAAGTACCCGTTCTTCATCGACTCGGTCACCAGGATCGACCGGCGCATGCAGCTCGTCGAGAGCCCGCTTCAGACGGTGCAGACGAGCGACGGCCTCCAGGTGGTGGTCCGCGCGTACCTCTTCTGGCGGGTGAAGGACTCGGACAAGGAGGCGCAGGACTTCTTCGTCAGTTACGGCGGATCGCTGCAGGACGCGGGCGCGGACCTCGAGCAGACGCTTGCGGGCGCGGTGAAGGCGGTGGCGGGCCTGAAGTTCGACGAGCTGGTCGGCCCGAACGCGCGCCTCGCCGACGCGGAGCAGGCGATCCTTGCCGGCGTGAAGAGCGCGAAGACCGTCGGCGTCGAGCCCGTCGCGGTCGGCCTCTCGCAGGTCGTGCTTCCGCAGAAGACGACCGTCAGCGTGCTCTCGCGCATGGCCGAGGTGCAGAACACCCTTCGCGAGCTCGAGGCCGCGAAGGCGGCCTCGCAGGCGGAGGCGATCAAAAGCCAGGCGAAGAGCCAGGCCGACACGATCGTCGCGTTCGCGACCCAGTGGGCCTCGCGCATCGAGGGCAAGGGCAGCGAGGAGGCGACCGCCTACTACGAGCGCATGAAGGAGTACTCGGATCTCGCCACCTTCCTCGCGTGGCTTGACGCCCTCAAGGCCGGCCTCCGCGGCTCGACGACCTACATCGGCGACACCACGCGCGCTCCCTTCCATCTCCTCGACCTCGACGCGCCGGTCGACGCGCGCGGCATTCCGCAGCCACGCGACGAGAAGGACTCCGCAGCCCGAACGGAGAAGCCGCGATGAGCACCGATCCGAAGGATCCGCTCGACGACTCCCCCGGGGGCTTGGAAGAGGCTTCGCCCGAGGGCGCCGCATCCGACGCACCGCGCCGTGCCGCGAGCGCCCGATTCGAGGTCGCGCAGCAGGGTGGCGAGACCCTCCGCGAGGCGCTCGATCCCGCCACGCACTCGCTTGGCGACGCGCTCAAGCTCTCGTACCGCATCCTCCAGCTCGGCATCGTCGTGCTTGCGGCGTCGTTCCTGCTCTCCGGCTTCAAGTCGGTGAACGAGGGCGACACCGGCGTGCGAACGCTGTTCGGCGCGATCCATGGCGAGGACGGCGAGGAGCAGCTGCAGCCGGGCTTCCAGCCCTTCTGGCCCTACCCGATCGGCGAGCTCGTGATGTTCCCGCAGAGCACGAAGGGCGTCCCGATGACGCAGGAGTTCTGGCCCGCGAGGCGAAAGCAGGGCGACCAGCGTCTCAAGACGCTCCAGGAGCAGATCGACGCCGCCGACCCGAACGCGGGCCTCAAGCCGGGTCCCGCGGGCCGCGGGGATGGATCGCTCCTCACCAAGGACGGCGACATCGCGCATGCGAGCCTCGACTACTCGTTCGAGATCGTCGACGCGGTCGAGTACGTGGAGGCGATCAACCCCGCGGACACGCTCGACTTCGTCAGCGCTGCGATCCGCCAGGCCGCGGTCGAGTCCGCGAGCACGCTCACGCTCGCGGAGTTCACGGACACGCGCGACCTGCTCGGTCCCGCGATCGCGGAGCGTGCGCAGCGCACGCTCGACCGCCTTGGGCTCGGCATCAGGCTGACCAGCGTGACGACGTCGGACCGGATCGCTCCGCTCGCGGTCGAGAACCGCTACCGCGAGGTGCAGATCGGCAGGGAGAATGCGAAGGCCACCGTCGAGCGCGCGCGCCAGGACGCGGTGAAGCAGCTCACCGCCGTCGCTGGCGGCGAGGTCTATGTCGAGCTGCTCGCCCGGATCCGCGAGTACGAGGAGCATCTCGGCGCGGGCCGCATGGACGAGGCCGAGGCCAAGCTCGTCGAGCTCGGCAGACGGATGGAGGCTCCCGACATCGGCGGCGAGGTCGCGCAGATCGTCGCGAGGGCGCAGGCGTCCGAGGCGCTTCTCCGCGCCACCCTAGAGCGCGAGCTGCGCCGGCTCGAGAGCCTGGCGCCGAGCTTCCGCGACTCCGGCGGGCAGGTCGTGCGGCAGCTCTGGATCAACGCCGTGCGGGAGGTCCTCGAGGATCCCCTCGCAGAGATCTACGCCGGCCCGAACGCGCTCGGGATGATCGCGCTGCGGCTCACCAGCTCCAACGACATCATGCAGAAGCGGCGCAGCGCCGAGATCGAGCGCCAGAAGATGGAGCAGGCCGCGCGCGACGCGGGAGGCTTCTTCGCGCCGAACTCGGAGCAGATCGCGATCGACAAGGCCGGACGTCTTCTCAAGCGGGATGCGAGCGGCGCGCTCGGAAAGGACTGAACCCGGTCCACGCGGCGACGTAGGCGCGTGGGAGGTCCCCGACGTCCCCAACTGCAGGCAAGGATCAAGCATGGCGAACGCACAGCAAGGCTCAAGCGACCGCATCGTCGACGCAGTCGGCCTGACGAAGACCTTCACCGACTTCTGGCTGCGCTCCACCGCGCGCGCGGTCGACGGGATCGACTTCCACATCGACCGCCACGAGATCTTCGGACTGCTTGGTCCGAACGGCTCGGGCAAGTCGACGACGATCAAGATGATCCTCGGCCTGCTGCACAAGACCCGCGGACGGCTCGTCGTGTTCGGGCGCGATCCGAGCGACGTCGCGGTCAAGCGGAAGATCGGCTACCTCCCCGAGGAGACCTATCTCTACCGCTTCCTCAACCCGACCGAGACGCTCGACTACTACGGCAAGCTCTTCGGTCTCGACCGTCGCACGCGCAAGCGCCGCACCGGCGAGCTGCTCGAGATGGTCGGCCTCGAAGGCGTCGCGCACCGCGCGGCGGGGGAGTTCTCGAAAGGCATGGCGCGGCGCCTCGGCCTGGCGCAGGCGCTCATCAACGATCCCGAGCTCCTGATCCTCGATGAGCCGACCTCGGGCCTCGATCCCCTCGGAACGCGGCAGGTCAAGGACCTCATCCTCGAGCTCGGCCGCCGCGGCAAGACGATCCTCCTGACCTCCCACCTCCTCGCCGACGTCGAGGACGTGTGCGACCGGATGGTGATCCTGTACGGAGGAAGGATCCGCGCCGCCGGGACCGGCGCCGAACTGCTCACCGACACCCAGCACACGCTGCTGAGGACGCCGCGGCTCAGCGCGGACGCGCTTGCGGCGGTCGGCCGCGCCCTCGAGTCGGCGCAGGGCGTCCGCATCGAGAGCGTCGAGGCTCCGCGACAGTCGCTCGAGTCGCTCTTCCTCGAGATCGTCGAGCGCGCGCGGGCCGAGCAGCTCGCGACCAGCGGAGCCCAGTCGGGCGGCCGCATCGCGTCGTTCCTCCAGGGCGAGGAGGGCGGTGAAGGCGCGTCGGTGGTCGAGGAACTGGTGCGCGCGGGCGAGAGGCCCGCACCCGCCGCCGCCGCCGCTCTCTCCGCGAAGGCTCCCGAAGCTCCACGCGGGGCCGATGCGTCGGTTCTCGATGCGCTGGTCGAACCCTCGAAGACGCAGCCGCCCGCGCCTGCCGTGAAGCCCGGGCCGCGCGAGAGCCGCGACGCTTCGGGCGGAGGCGGTCCCGACCGCGGCGTCATCGACTCGCTGCTCGGTGGCGACGGCGGAGGCTCCGGCGACGGGAGCGGCTCCGGCGACGGGGGGAAGAAGAAGTGAGCTTCACCGACGCAACGCGTCGCTCCTTCACCGCGCTCGGCGAGAGCCGGTGGTTTCGCATCGCGGTCGCGGCGATCCTGACGGTCGTGATCGGCGCGGCGGCGCTCGTGACCTACAGCGAGTCCTCGCGCGTACTCGACACGCGCAAGGGAGTTCGCGAGATCCTCGCGAACCTCGACCGCTCCAAGGGCGATCCGGCGGCGAAGCAGCTCGTCGAGCAGGGGACGCTCGACTACCAGGGCCTGGTGCTCGGCGACAAGGCGTTCGCACCCGTCTTCCAGCGGCTCTTCAACGAGCAGGGCAGGCTCGAGCAGTCGTGGAACGCCGCGGACCTCCTCGTGGTCGGCCAGATTCCCGAGTGGATGCCGACCGCCCTGCTCAACGAGCCGTCGCTGACGCTGGTGCTGGGACTGGTCGCGATCGCGGTCGTCAACTTCGCGTGCTTCTCCGGGCTTGCGCTTCAGCTTGTCGGCGTGACCGCCGCCAGCGCGCTGCTCGGCGGTGCCGCGCTCTGGGCCGGCAAGGCCGAGCTGGCGGCGAGCCTCGCCGCGATACCCGCCTTCGTGTTCGCCTTCGCGCTGCTCATACAGGTCCTCCTGTTCCTGCTGGGCATCTCGTCGCCGGTCTTCGCGGTCGCGAGCGGCGTCATCCGCGAGGCGATGCGCCTCCGCATCGCGGTCGGTTTCGCGGCGGTCGCGATCGTCGTCATTCCGCTCATCCCGCACTGGATCGACGAGACCTCGCAGCTGCGCTACCAGGTGCAGACGTACCTGTCGAGCTCGCTCGACATCATGTATCTCGTCTGCGCGTTCCTCACGATCTTCTTCGGCTGCGCGACCGTCGCGTTCGAGATCCGCGACCGCCAGGCGTGGACCACGCTCACGAAGCCCGTCTCCCGGCTCTCGTGGCTGACGGGCAAGTGGCTCGGCCTCGTCGTGCTCAACGCCGCGATCCTCGGCGTCTGCACCCTCGCGATGGTGTCCTTCCTCGCGCAGGTGCGGTCGCGTCCGCCCATGGACCCGATCGACGGCGCCGCCGTCTACGACGAGGTGCTCGTGGCCCGCTCCGGCGGACGGCCGGTGTACGACGATCTCGCGCCCGACGAGGTCAAGGCCCGCGTGACCGAGATCATCCGCGCCGATCCCAACTTCCGCGCCGACATCGAGGAGGGGCGACGCACGGAGATCGAGGTGCAGAGGACGCTCGCTCGCGCCGTGCGCGAGGAGCACATGCAGCTTCAGCGGATCGTGCCGCCCGGCACCGAGCAGGTCTACCTGTTCAAGGGGCTCGACTACGCCCGCGAGGCCAAGGCGAACCTGTCGCTGCGCTACAAGTTCTACGCCGGCTCGAGCGATCCGCACGCGCTCTACCCGGTGATCTTCTTCCTCGGCCCGGAAGGCGAGGAGACCTGGGTCGACCGGCAGTTCGTCGCCGCGCAGACCAACGTCATCACCGTCCCGGCGGACAAGGTCTCTCCCGACGGGACCTTGCGCGTCCGGGTCGCGAACCTCCGCTACGACCCGAACGCGCCGGGCGGGCAGGAGATGTTCTTCCCCGGCGGGTCGAGCATCATCTTCGACCCCGACGGCCTCGAGCTGATGTACAAGGTCGGCGACTTCGGGCCGAACCTGCTGCGCGCCCAGCTCGTCAACCTTCTCAAGCTGTCCTTCGTCGCGATGATCGCGGTGACGCTGTCGTCGTTCCTCAGCTTCCCGGTGGCGTGCCTCGTGGTGTTCACGGTGTTCGCCTCGGGTTCGATCGCGCCGTACCTCGCGACGAGCATCGACGAGTACCGGATCCGCACCGAGTCGGGCGCGCTGAAGATGGTCGAGGCGGTGATACGGTCGATCGCGAGCGCGGTCGAGTTCTCGGTGCGCGCCTTCGGCGAGGCCCGTGCGAACGGTCCGCTGGTCGAGGGCCGTCTCGTGCCGTGGTCGATGGTCGCGTGGACGTTCCTGTTGATCGGCGTCGCGTGGAGCGGCGTGATGCTGGTGCTCGGATTCGCCGTGTTCCGCCGCAAGGAGCTCGCCATCTACAGCGGGCAGGGAGGCTGACGTGCGCGACAGGCTTGTACAGTTCGGAGCCGTCTGCGTCCTGGCAGGAAGCGTCGCGACCGCGGGCATGCTGCAGGGGCGGATGCTCGAGATCTCGGACCGCGAGCAGCTGCGCTACACCGACAACTCGGTGGAGGGCGCGCCGTGGTTCGTCGCGGTCGGCACGGCGATCGGCGCGCTGCGCGGACTGATCGTCGACTACCTGTGGATCAAGGTCACGATCAACAAGGAGGAAGGGCTCCTCTACTCCGTCAAGGAGGACACCGAGCTCATCACCAAGCTGCAGCCGCGCTTTCCCGAGGTCTGGTCGTTCCATGGCCACAACCTCGCGTACAACATCTCGGTGAAGACCAACACGCCGCAGGAGCGGTGGCAGTGGGTCAACAAGGGGATCTCCCTCGTCCGCGAGGAGGGCATCCGCGCCAACCCGAACGACCTCGAGCTCTGCAAGGACCTCGCGTTCTGGTTCTCCCACAAGATCGACGGCGTCGCCGACGACGCGCACCTCTTCTACAAGCGCGAGTTCGCCCGCGAATGGCAGCTCGTGCTCGGTGTTCCGCCGTCGGACCACAAGGAGCGGATCGAGTGGATCAAGTCGATCGCCGACGCGCCCGGCACGCTCGACGAGCTCTACGCCAAGGTGCCCGAGACGAAGGCGTTCCTCGAAGACCTCGACGCGCGGCTCAAGCCGCTCGGGCCGCGTTACCAGTTCGCGGCCGACAAGCGCTTCCTCTCGGACATCGGCCGCTGGGCCGCGATCCAGTCGTCCCCGTACGCGCGGCTGCTCGGCCGGCGCGCGGTGACGGAGGACGACCTGAAGCTCTCCGAGCCGTTCGGCGCGACCTTCGGCGACGCGAACCGTCAGCGCGCGGCCGCCGCCGTGATCGCGTACCTGCGCAAGCGCGTACTGCTCGACGGCTACAACATGGACCCGAAGCTGATGTACGAGTTCACGCGCGACACGGGGCCGCTCGACTGGCGCCATCCCGCCGCGCATGCGCTCTACTGGGCGCGCCGCGGAACGCTGCTCGGAGAGCACCGCATCACCGACGTGAACGACGTCGCCAAGATCATGAACAACGATCGCACCGACATCCAGGCGATGCAGGCGCTGGCGCGGTCGGGCCTCGTCGCCTTCGACATCTTCAGCGGCGACAACGTCACTCGGCTCAACGACCCGCGGTGGATCAAGGTCATCGACCGCGAGTTCGACCGGCTCTACACCAAGCACTACGACACGCGTGGCGCGGGCGGCGAGACGTTCATGAACTTCCACCAGAACTTCATGAAGCAGGCGGTCCGCGAGCTCTACCGCACCGGCGACATCGAGGGCGCGCAGGAGGTCCTGGATCGGCTCGACCGGCTCTACGGATCCGGGGCGGTGCTCCAGAACTCCGACTACTCCCTGCCCCTCGACCAGTTCGTCCAGCGCGTCACCTTCGGCGAGTACGAGATGCAGCCCGAGGTGGCGCGCAGCGACGTGTACTCGGTCCTCGAGCGTGGATTCCGCGAGGGACTGCTGCTTGACAACGAGAAGGTGCTCGAGGAGGCGCTCGCCTTCGCCCGCGACCTGACCCGGTTCTTCCGCGAGGTCCGCTTCAACGACTTCGTGAACCAGTTCGGCGAGGGGCGCATGAAGGACCTCATGGGCCAGCTCGAGGACTCGGTTCCCGCCGTCCTCACCAAGATCATCCTCGACTCGCAGCAGCCGTTGCTCGACCGGCTCGTCATCTATCGCAAGGCGCCCGAGGATCTCCGCGCGCTGGTCTACGACCGCGTCAAGGGCCAGCTCGAGGCCGAGTACCAGAACAGCCGGTTGCAGGCGACCGGCATGAAGTTCAGCGAGCTCTGCCCCGAGCCGCCCGGAATCGCCGAGGCGCGCCGGGCCCTCGCCGAGCGCGCCAAGCGGCGTGCGGCCGAGCAGGAGGAGTCGACGCGCAGCGAGGCCGAGCGCAAGTAGTCCTCGGGCGCCGCTACACTCGGCGGATGCGCACGCCACCCGCGATCCTCGCCATCGGACGCAACTACGCCGACCACGCCGCCGAGATGGGCGGCAAGACCGACGAGCTGCCGATGGTCTTCATGAAGAACCCCGCGTCGGCATGCGGGAACGGCGACACGATTGTGATCCCGCCGATCTGCCGTCACGGCGGTCCGCAGGTCGACTACGAGGGCGAGCTCGCGTTCGAGATCGCCCGCGACTGCCGCGACGTGAGCGAGGCCGACGCGCTCTCCGTGATCGCGGGCTACCGCGTCGCCAACGACGTCAGCGCGCGATGGTGGCAGAAGACCGGATCGGGCGGCCAGTTCTGCCGGGGCAAGAGCTTCGACACGTTCTGTCCGATGAGCGACCTCGTGCCCGCGTCGGCGGTGCCGGATCCCCAGGACCTCGAGATCGAGACGATCCTCAACGGCGAGCGCGTGCAGCATGCGAGCACGGGGCTCATGGTGTTCGGGGTCCGCTACCTCGTCGCGGAGCTGTCGAAGGGCATGACGCTGCTCGCGGGAACGGTCGTTCTCACGGGAACGCCCGCCGGCGTCGGCGCGGGGCGAAAGCCGCCGCTCTTCCTGAAGGACGGCGACACCATCGAGGTGAAGATCCCGCGCGTGGGTCACCTGAAGAACCGCGTGCGGGAGGCGTGATCGTTCGCGGCGGCTGCTTGCGGCAGCCGCCTTTGGCGTCGATCGCGCCCAAATCACAGGCCCAAGTCACGGGCTCCAATCACCGGCTCGAATCACGGAACGGGATCGTGCCCGTGCCCGCCCCATGGGTGGCAGCGGCCGAGACGGCGGAGCGTGAGCGCGAGGCCCTTCCGTGCACCGTGACGCTCGAAGGCCTCGATCGAATAGAACGAGCAGCTTGGCGAGAACCGGCACTGTCCGCCGAGAAGCGGCCCGAGCACCTTCTGGTATCCGCGCACGCAGAGGATGCAGGCCCGTGCCGCGATCGACCGTCGCCGCGTGGTGCCGCCCACGCTCACGGCGGGCCCTCCTCTTGCTCCGCGCGCCGTGCCGCGCGCTTGCGCCAGACCGCGTCGACATGCGCGAGCCCGGCGAGCAGGAGCCGCCGGTACTCCTCGAGCGGCATCGCCTGGTGGGGGCGCACGGCGACGACGAGGTCGTACGGTGCCGGGCTCTCCCTCGGATGCAGCTCCTGCGAAAGGCGAAACGCCTCGCGCACGAGCCGCTTGATGCGGTTGCGCGTCGCGGCGGTGCCCACGCGCCGTCCGATCGAGATGCCGATGCGCGTGTCGGGAGCCGTCGACGGCGCGCTGTGCAGCGAAAATGCAGGGCAATCGGCGCGGACCCGCGCATCCAGCACGGCCTTGAACGCGCCCTGGCCGCTCAGGCGGCGCGAGCGGGGAAAGCCGAAGCGGGCCGCGTTCACCGGTCCTGCTCCATGTGGCGCCGCCAGGCGCGCATCACCCTTCCGCGCGTGAGCACGCCGATGAACCGTCCCTTGTCGTCCTGCACGGGCAGCGGCCCGCGGTCGATGCGGTCGAGCGCGTGGTCGAGCGGAAGATCGCGGTCGAGCGAGCGGACGCCCGTCCTCGCGATGTCGCGCACCTGGAGGAGCGGAAGCGCCTCCCGGTTCACGAGCGCGATGCGGAGGTCGCGCGCGCCGATCATTCCCTCGAGCCTTCCATCGTCATCGAGCACGACGAGGTCGTCGTTCCGTCCCGCGAGTTCGATCAGCGAGCCGGCGGGTGCGGAACCGGAAACCGTGACGACCTTGCGCAGCCTGACGTCGCCGACCCGGAGCCGCCTCAATACCGAAAGGTCGGATGCGGACCCGAGCCGCACGCCCAGCGCCGCGAGTTCGGCGGTGTAGAGGCTGTGCCGCTCGAGGAGACGCGCGACGATGGTGCCGAGCGCGGCCACGAGGATCACGGGGAGCAGGATCGAGGGTTCCCGCGAAAGCTCGTAGACGAGCATCGCGCCCGCGAGGGGAGCGTGGGTCGTGCCCGCGACGACGCCTGCCATGCCTGCGAGCGCGAGCCGCGCTGGTCCGACGTCGGCGACGAAGGGGATCATCTCGCCGAGGCTTCCGAACGCGCCGCCGACGAGCGCCCCGACGAGCAGCGCCGGCGCGAACAGTCCGCCGATCCCGCCGGAGCCGAGCGTGAGGCTCGTCGCGACGCACTTGACGACCGCGAGTCCGAGGAGGAGCGCCGCCGCGACCAGCGCGGTCTCGCGCATGTAGAACGAAGGCTCGAGCACGGCGCGAGCGACCGGATAGCCGTTGCCGTAGAAGGGCGGAAGCGACGCGTCGCCGAAGTCGGGCATGTCCTTCGCGATCGCGACGTGGAGCACGCCGAGGAGCGCGAGGATCGCAGCGCCCGTCGCGGGCAGCATCCAGCGCGCGATCTTCAGCTTCGCGAAGGCGGCTTCCGACGCCTGGAGCGTGCGGATGAAGAACACGCTTGCGATCCCGCAGACGATGCCGAGCATCGCGAACGCCGGCGTCGTCGCGATGGTGAGCCCCTCGCCGCTCCCTGCGAAGAGATCGACCCCGACCCCGAAGAGGGGTTCCTGCGTGCCGATGAGCGTCTGCACCGTCGCGGCCGCGAAGACGGCGGAGATCACGATCGGGGTGAAGGTCCGCAGCGAGAAGTCGCGCAGGAGCACCTCGAGCACGAAGAAGATGCCCGTGATCGGCGCGTTGAAGACGGCCGCGATTCCCGCCGCCGCCCCGCAACCGACGAGCGTCGTCGCGGTCTTCGCATCGGCGCGCAGGAAGCGGGCGATGTTGGATCCGAGCGTCGCGCCGATGGTGACGATCGGCCCCTCGGGCCCCGCCGATCCGCCGCTCGAGATGATCGCGGTCGAGCCGAGCCACGTGCGCACGGCGAGCACGGGGGAGATCTCGGCGCGCTTCCGGTGGATCGCGTAGAGGACGCTCGACACGCCGTGCGCGCGGAGCTTCACCTTGAAGATCGCCTGTATGGCGCCGCAGAGCAGCGCGCCGAGCACCGGCACGATCGCGACGGCGATCGGCACCTGCTCGGGATTGGCGCGGGCCCATTCGATGGCGCCGTGCTCGAGCCACTGGATGGGACGGATAAACGCAAGCGCGATGACCGCGAGGGCCATTCCGGTGCCCGCCGCCCAAAGGAGCAGGCGACGGTCGCGCGTGAGGCCGACGCGCGACAGCCCGCGGGAAGTCCTGCGGACCAGCCTCTGCCAGCGGCTGAGGCCGCCGACGGGCGTTTCCGGCGGGGAAGGGGCTGGAGAGGCGTCGGTCATCGCGTGTTGGGCAGGATCGCGGCGTCTGGCTATACTAACTCTCTTCCCCCGGGCGGCTTGAAGCACCGCTTCACCGCCCGGGCGTGACAGTCAGACCGAGGCCGACACCATGATCGAAGCACTGAAGAGCGACCACATCGTCGAGAAGCTGGGCGGGCGTTTCAAGCTGACCGCCCTCATCCAGAGGCGTCTTGCCGAGATCATCGACGGAGCGCGCCCGCTTGTCGAGCGCAACGGACGGTCGGACCTCGAGGTCGTGATCGAGGAGATCATGCAGGAGAAGATCACGCTCGAGATCGATCCCGAGCAGATCGAGAAGATGCGCGGCAGCCCTTCGCGAAAGCGCTGAGCGCCGCCTGCCCCCGGCGAGGCACCCATGCAGGACGGCCAGACCGACGAGACGCCCGGCAGCGACGGTCCCGAGCGCGTCGAGCGCCTGAAGCCGTTCGTGCTTGGCCGGCGGATCTGCGTCGGTGTCTGCGCGGGCATCGCCTCGTACAAGGTCTGCAACGTCGTGAGCGCGCTGGCGCAGGCCGGCGCCGATGTCACCGTCGCGATGACGCCCGACGCCCAGCGGTTCGTCACGCCTCTTGTGTTCCAGTCGCTCTCCGCACGGGCCGTGCTGACGTCCGCGTGGGAGTCGGCGACGCCCGCCGATCCGCAGCACATCCGCGCCGCATCCGCGCTCGACCTCTTCATCGTCGCGCCGTGCACGATGGACATGCTCGCGAAGCTTGCCACGGGGCGATGCGACGACATCGTGTCGCTTCTCGCCGCGTCGGTCGATCGCGCCCGCACGCCCGTCGTCCTTGCTCCGAGCATGAACGAGGTCATGTGGCGCCAGCCGTCGACCGTCCGCAACGTCGAGACGCTGCGAGGCGATGGGTTCCGCGTCGTCGACCCTGCATCGGGTTGGCAGGCGTGCCGATCGGTCGGCGCCGGGCGCCTTCCCGAGCCCGACACCCTGCTCGAGATCGTCGTCTCGGCGCTGGCGGGGCGGGAGCCCGCCAGGCCGAAGGTGCTCGGTAACTGAACTCCAGGCGGTTCCGCATCCAGGCCGAGGAGGTATGCGGTCGCCCAACTGTCCGAATGGCGGACGGGGGCGCGATTCCGCTTTCCCTGCCGCAAACACGGGATAGGCTGCGAAAGGGAAAGCCGGGCGACGGATCGCCCGACTCATTTCCCTTGCGTGTCCCTTGCGTGTCCCTTGCGTGTCCCTTGCGTGTCCCTTGCGTGTCCCTTGCGTATCCCTTGCGTATTCGCCGACGCCTCTTCGCCACGCAGCCCGACTCCGGAGACCCCCGTGAAATCCATGCACTCTACGTCGCTTCGCACACCGCGCCGCCTTTCCGCGCCCGGTTTCCGGCCGCTCTGTGTCCTCGCCGCCATGATGCTGGCCCCTTCGACCTTCGCCACCGCTGCAGAGCCGCAGTCGGGGAGGGGGAAGCCAGGTGAGCCGGCCCAGGTCAAGATCCAGGCGCGCAGCGCCAAGCTTGGCAAGGTCGCACCGACCGCTCCCGGCGGCCGCAACATCGAGGATCTGATCGGTGTGAAGGACACGCCTTGGCTGATCGCGCGGCCCTCGCATGGCGCCGGCGAGGGTTCCGGCGACGGGGGAGTCGCCGGCCAGTGCCCGCCCGTGATCTCGACCCACACGAACGCGAGCTTCGAGGGCGGGCAGTTCATCGTGCAGGCGGGTTTCGCGGAGCAGGAGATCGCGGCGTGCTCCTACACGCTCACCGCCGCCGACTTTCCGCTGCGCATCGACCTCTGCGAGATGATCTTCGCGACGAGCAACGCGACCGTCCCCACCACGACCAAGTGGTCCGTGCTCGTCTGGGAAGGCACGCCCGCAACAGGAACGCTGCGATACGTCTTCTCGTCGAACGGAATCGATCTTCCGCACCTTCAGATGCAGCCCGGCACGAATGGAACCAATGTGCAGTTCGGCATCGACCCGAGCGATCCCGAGCAGATCGTGATCCAGAACGACGGCACGCAGACCTTCAGCATCGGCTATCGCATCGACGACCACAACCAGCAGACCTCCGATCCCTGCCTTGTCGCCCCGCCGAGCAACGCCAATGCCTTTCCGACGACGGACGTCGGTGGACTGCAGCAGCCGTCGCGGAACTGGCTGTTCCTCCTGAACTGCGGGCCGTTCGGTTGCCCCGCGGGCTGGAAGAACTTCTCGCAGCTTCCGACCGGTTGCCGTCCATCCGGCGACTGGGTGATGCGCGTCACTTGGACCCCGTTCGCCTGCGAGGCCTCGGGCGCGTGCTGCCTGACCAACGGGACCTGCCAGGTGTCGACACAGTCGAACTGCGTCGCCCAAGGGGGTAGTTTCGTCGGCGAGGGCACGACGTGCACCGCGTCGACCTGCTCGTCCTCGCTTGCGCCGTGCTGCTTCACGACGACCGGCGGCTGCCTGACGCTGACCCCGCAGAACTGCGTCGCCGCCGGCGGCGTGGCGGGCCCGTCGGGGCAGACCTGCGCCGGATACGTCTGCTTCCCGATCGGCGCGTGCTGCCTGCCGGACGGCAGTTGCGTCGGCGGCGTGAGTCCCGCGCAGTGCACCACGCAGGGCGGCGTCTTCCAAGGGAACGGCACGCTCTGCACGGCGGGTCTCTGTCCGGAGCCCACCGGCGCATCCTGCTTCCCCAACGGCTTCTGCCTCGTGCTGACGCAGGCGCAGGCCGCCGCCGCCGGTGCCGTCTGGAAGGGCGCGGGCACGACCTGCACCGACGCCAACGGCAATGGCCAGGCGGACGCGTGCGAGGCGGGTCGGCCCGAGGACATCAACCGCGATGGAGTGGTCAACGCGCAGGATCTCGCTGCGCTCCTCAGCGCCTGGGGTACGAGCAACGCGGCGGCCGACTTCAACGCCGATGGCATCGTGAACGCGCAGGACCTCGCGCGTCTCCTGAGCGCGTGGGGCTGATCGCGATCGGCTCCGCATACTGACGGGAATCCCGCGGCGCGTCGGCTTGTCCGGCGCGCCGCGCCGTTTCGGGCGCGGTTTCCCGACCGATGGCAGAATGCGCGCCATGAAGCCAACGCTCTTCGCCATCGCGGCCGGTCTCTGCTGGGGGATCGGCGAGGTCTGCACGCGGAGCGCCCTGCACGGCGGGCGCATCGGTCCGATCGGAGCGATCACGGTCCGGTCGCTCGTCGCGATACCGTTGCTCCTGTTCGTGTTCTGGATGATGACCCGCGGCGTCGCGGGGCTGCGCGTCGAGCCGTCGATCGTCGACGCCGATCGCGCCACATGGGCGAAACTCGTGCTTGGCTCAGGCCTCGTCGCCGGCGCGATGGCGATGATCTTCTTCTATGCTGCGCTGTCGCTCGGCGAGGTCTCGGTCGTGAAGCCGATCGCGTTCTCGATCGCGCCTGCGGTGGGGGTGCTGCTCGGGTGGATCGTCCTCGGGGAGTCGATGGACGCGCGCAAGGCGATCGCGGTCGCCCTGATCGTGGCGGGGGTGGTGATCCTGACCACCGGTGGCGGGGGCGCGGTGCGCGGAGACGGCGCCGCTGCGGCGGCGCAACCACGATAACGCGCCAACTGGCCCGTTCGCCCTGCGAAATCTGCTGCGAAGGCGGCCCTCTGGGTGGACAGATGGTCGGCTTTGGGACATACTTCCGACCCCGCTCAGCCCGAAAGGGCCAAGCCATCCGGAGAGGTGTCCGAGCGGTTGAAGGAGCTAGTCTCGAAAACTAGTAGTGGGTTCATCCTACTCGTGGGTTCGAATCCCACCCTCTCCGCTCCCAAAAAGCCCGTGGTCGCCTTCGGCGAGCACGGGCTTTTTGCTCGCGGAGATGGTTGCGCCGCTGCGCTGTGCTCCGCGTCGCGGATCCGCGGCCGCTGGCCGCGTCTCCGGGATTGCGGACTTCGGCCGTGGGCCGAAGTTCGAATCCCACCCTCTCCGCTCACGAAAAACCCGTGGTCGCCTTCGGCGAGCACGGGCTTTTTCATTCGCGGAGATGGTGGCTTCGCGGGTTGTTGCGATAGGGCTTCGCCGAGCGCGGAGCGCAGCGAAGCGCGAGCGAGTTGGTGACGACTTCGCAGCATGTGCCGTGTGGCATCACCTCTGTTGATGGCGGCCTCGAACGCA
>JBIKWD010000193.1:0-5983 GCA_044356505.1 Phycisphaerales bacterium | reverse complement strand
GCCCGATGGGCCGATCGAGGTCTACCTCTTCGGCACGCGCAGCGACTGGATCGCCTACACGCACGAGCGCCTTCCCCAGGAGGCCTCGATGTACGAGCGCCTCGGCCGCGGTGGCTACACGATCGAGGGCGATGCGGTGCTCTACGACATCGGTCGCTGGGACACCTTCACGATCGCAGCGCACGAGGGCTGGCACGCCTACACGCAGCGCGTCTTCCGTCATCCGCTGCCTGTCTGGCTCGAAGAGGGAATCGCCTGCTACATGGAGGGCGTGCGCGGCAACCCGAACGGTGCGCCGCCGACCTTCATTCCCTGGCGCAACTTCGAGCGGTTCGGCGAGCTGCGCGACGTCGTCGCGCGCGAGCGCTTCGTCTCGCTCGCCGACCTGATCCAGGGCACCCCGCACGACTACCTCCGCGACGGCCGCAACACGCTCCTCGGCTACTACGCACAGACCTGGGCGCTCGTCCACTTCCTGATGGAGGGCGAGGGTGGCCGCTACCGGGCGGGCCTCGAGCGGCTGCTGGGCGACGCGGTCGAGGGCCGGATCTCGAGCACGATCGCGGCGTCGAGCCGCGCGGGAAGCCGCAATGAACGGCGGATGGCGATCGGGCGGCAGGTGGGCCCCGCGGTCCTGCGCGAGTACTTCAACGAGGACATCGCCGCGATCTCGGCGGAGTACGAGGCCTTCGTGAATGCCCTCGTCCGACGCGGAAACGGCGAGCGGATCTGGCGCGGCGAGTCGCCCGTCCTTTCGCCGGCACAATCGCCGGCACCCGCGTCCTGACGCGACCGTTACACTCGTCGCGTGCTCAAGATCATCTCAGGCGAGTACCGCTCGCGACAGCTTCTCACTCCCGAAGGCGAGGACCGCACGCGGCCGATGACGGCGCGCGTGAAGGAATCCGTCTTCGCGATGCTCCACGGATGGTTCAAGGACGCACGCGTTCTCGACCTCTTCGCGGGCGTCGGCACGGTCGGCATCGAGTGCGCGAGCCGCGGCGCGAAGGAAGTCGTCTGCATCGAGCGCGACCGCGAGGTCTTCCGCTACCTCGAGCACAACATCGCCACCATCAAGTGCGGCGACCGCGTGACGGCCGTCCAGGCCGACGCGCTCGGCCCGACCGCGCTCGCGCGCAGTCCGAAGCCGGTCGATCTCGTGTTCATGGATCCCCCGTACGCGCTGATGATCGACGAGGCGTCGCGCAAGCTCGTGCTCGCGCAGGCCGCGCGCGCGCGGGCACTCTTCGCGCCGAAGGGCTTCCTCATCCTCCGCACGCCGGTCGATCTCGACGACGCCGAGCGCACGCTTCCCGGCTTCAAGGGTCCCGAGAGCCACCGGTACAAGGACGACATGTGGGTCTACCTCTACATGCCCGATTCGCAGGAAGGCGCGGCTGCGGAGAAGACCGATGCCTGAGATCGGCGGCGGACTTCCTGCCAGCGTGCGCGAGAAGTCGCGCGTGACGACCTTCGCGGGCGTGCCCGCGCTCGTCGTCCATCCGTCGTTCGCGCCCGATGCGGACGGCTCGGTCTCGCGCGCGCCCGTCCTCTTCTGGATGCACGGCCGCACCGCGAACAAGGAACTCGATCCGGGCCGCTTCCTGCGCCTCGTGCGCGCTGGGATCGCGACGGTGTCGCTCGACCTTCCCGGCCACGGCGCGCGCGAGGACATGGCGCTGCAGGCGCCCGAGCGCACGCTCGAGGCGGTCGAGCAGATGGCGGGGGAGATCGACGCCGTCGTCGAGGCGGCGCTCGCGACCGGCTGGTTCGACGACGCCCGCATGGCGCTCGGCGGGATGAGCGCCGGAGGCATGGCGGCCTTCGTCCGCCTCTGCCGCGCACATCCGTTCCGCGCGGCGTGCGTCGAGTGCACGACCGGCTCGTTCGCGTGGCAGCGCCACCGCGCCATGTTCGAGCCGCAGCGCGCCGCGCGACTCGATCCGATCCAGCACCTCGACGCATGGCGAGCGATCCCGCTCCTCATCCTCCACAACACCCTCGACGCATGGGTCGCGGTCGAAGGCCAGCGCGAGTTCGCCGAGGCGCTGCGCGCGCGCGGCCTCGCGAAGGAGGTCGAGATGCACGAGTACGGCGAGACGGGCGCGCCGCACGAACACTCCGGCTTCGGCAGGTTCGCCGCCGACGCCAAGGACCGGCAGACGGAGTTTCTCGTCCGCACCTTGCGCGACCGCTGAAACCGCCGTCCGATGCGGTAGATTGTCGCGATGCTGCCGATCACCCTCGCCTCCGCGCTCGGAGTCTTCCTTCACACCCCGCTGCCGTCGTCCGCGCTGCCGACCGACGCAGAGGCGATGTCCGTCGGCGTCGCCAAGATCGTGGCGATGCAGGAGAAGGGCCCCGGCGCCGAGATCGCTGCGGAGTGGCCCTACGAAGGCGTCTACCGCGTCGGAGGCAAGATCCCGTACGGCTATCGCGTGGGCGGCACCTCGATCGCAGGCCTCGCGCTCCTGACCGCGCCGGGCTTCGCGGACGACGCCGCGCGCAAGGACGCCGTCTCGCGCGCCATCGACTTCGTGGCGAAGTCGAAGGACGAGCCGCTGCTCTCGCCCGACTACGGCGGCAACTACGACGTGCGCGGATGGGCGCACTGCTACGCGCTGCGGTTCCTGCTCGCCGCGAAGAAGGCCTCCGCCGTGGGCGACGCGCAGAAGCCGGCGGTCGAGGCGGGAATCGTGTTCTACCTCGACGCCCTGAAGAAGACCGAGATCCCTCAGGTCGGCGGCTGGCAGTACGCCCGCGGCCCGGGTCTCCAGAACCCGTGCCCGACCTCGCCCTTCATGACGGCGCCGTGCCTGATGGCGCTGCTCGAGGCGAAGGACGCGGGGCTCGAGGTTTCCGACGAGCTCATCGCGCGGACGGTCAAGGCGCTCGAGATCACCCGCGGCGAGTCGGGCTATGTCGCCTACAACGCATCGCGCCCGACGCGCGACGACACCGGGCAGATCCCGGGCGCCGTCGGCCGCATGTGCGCCCTCGAGGCGGCGCTGGCGCGCGCGGGGAAGGGCGACGAGAAGCGCCTGCGCTTCGCGGTCGAGAAGTTCTTCGAGTTCTGGCCAGAGCTCGAGAAGCGTCGCAAGAAGCAGGGCACGCACGTCGCGCCGTACGGGGTGGCGCCGTACTACTTCTTCTATGCGTTCACCCATGCGGCACAGGCGATCGAGTTCCTGCCCGAGGCCGACCGCCTCGCGCTGCGCGAGAAGTTCCGCGAGCTCCTCTTCAAGGTGCGCGACGCGGACGGCACGTGGAACGACCGCGTGTTTCCGCGGAGCGCGTCGTTCGGCACGGCGATGAGCGTCCTCGCGCTCGCGGAGGCCGGCGGGGGCCGTGCCGCCGTCGTCCCCGCACAGGCGGCGCAGCCCGCACAGGCGGCGCAGCCCGCACAGCCTGCGCAACCCGCACAGCCCGCTCTGCCCTGACGGCGTCTCGCCGCGGATTTGGGCGAGACGGCCCATTCCAATGTCGATTCTCTTTCTGACTGCAAGCCCCGAGCCGGGGCGCGGTCGGCTGTGCTTGTCTCGAACGTGGCCGTGCCTTCGGGTACAGGAGGACCGCATGAAGGTGATGCTCATCGATCACGACAAGGGTTCCCGGGAGTCGCACCGCGCGATGCTTGCGAAGCTCGGCTACGAGGACGTCATCGAGGCGGTCGACGGCCAGGACGCCATGTCGAAGGTGTTCGGGGCGAGTCCAGAGCTCATCGTCGTCGAGCACACCATGCCCGGCATGAGCGGCCTCGGGTTCGTCAAGAGCTACCACAAGCGTGGTGGCGAGGCGCCCATCCTGATGATGGACGACAAGGCGGACCGCAAGAAGGTGGTCGAGGCCATGAAGGCCGGCGTCGTGAGCTTCGTGCTGCGGCCCGTCGAGCCCGACGTGTTCGCGCAGCACATCCTCCAGTCCCTCATGAAGCGCAAGTCGGCCTGACGCCGGCAGCCGCCGCGCGCGATGCGTGCGGCCCGCTACCATCGCCGCATGCGAGTCGGAGTCATCATCGCCGCGGCAGGCAAGAGCACGCGCTTCGGCGCGGGCGACAAGCTCTCACAGGACCTCGGAGGCAGGCCGGTGCTCCTGCGCACGGTCGAGGCCTTCACCAGGCGCGACGAGGTCGTCGCCATCGTGGTGGCGGCGCCGCCCGACGACATCGAGGGGTTCCGCGCGCGCTTCGGGCCGGCACTCGGCTTCAACGGCGCCAAGATCGTCGAGGGTGGCCGCGCCGAGCGCTGGGAGTCGATCGCGCGCGCGATTTCCGCATTGCCCGACGACATCACCCATATCGCCGTCCACGACGGCGCGCGGCCATGCATCGGCACCGAACTCCTGAGCCGTGTCTTCGCGGCCGCCGAGGTCGCGCCGGCGGTGATTCCCGGCATCCCCGTGCGCGACACGTTGAAGCGCGTCGCGGACGAGCAGGTCACGGCCGCCGCCGACGACGCCATCGCGGACCTGATCCTCGGTGACCTCGGCAAGAGCTCGACGAGCGGCCGCCGCGTCCTCGAGACCGTCCCGCGCACGGGCCTCTGCCAGATCCAGACGCCGCAGGTCTTCGACGCGGCCCTGCTGCGGCGCGCGTACGCGACCGTCGATCTCGCCGGCACCACCGACGACGCGAGCGTCGTCGAGCGCCTCGGCGAGACGGTGCTCGTCGTCGAAGGCGACGCGCGCAACATCAAGATCACCTCGCAGGACGACCTGCAGGTCGTCCGCGCACTGATGCGCTGAGCGGCGGTTGCGGCGGGAAACCCTCCGCCCCTCAACTCCGCACGCGCTTGCCGCCGATCGTGAGGTCGACGTGCTTCGGGCGCGGGGGCTTGTCCGCATCGCCGTTCGGGCAGCCTGGGCAGTTCGCCTGCTTGCGCCTGCCGAGCCCCACGAGCGGCTTCCACAGCGGGCGCGTCAGGAACAGCACCGCGAGCGCTGCGCACGCGGTCACCACCCAGAACTGCCAGTCGTCGTGGGGAATGCTCGCGATCACGCGCCGCTCCCGAGCGCAAGCACCGCGGCCCGCGTGATCCACGCGGCGAGGTACGCGACGGCGCTCATCCAGACGAACTGGACGGCGGGCCACTTCCACGAGCCCGTCTCGCGGCGGGTCACCGCGAGCGTCGGCAGGCACTGCATCGCAAGCACGAAGAAGACGAGGAGGCCCGCGCTCGTCGGGCGGTCGAAGAGCGGCGACCCGTCGGCGCGCGTCGCCTGCTTGAGTTCGTCCGCAACCTGCATGTCGTCGTCGGAGTCGCCGCTTCCTGCGAGGACGGCGATGGTGCTGCGGAAGACCTCGCGGGCGAGGAAGCTCGTCAGCACCGCGACCGTCAGCCGTTCATCGAGTCCAAGCGGCGCGAACGCGGGTTCGAAGGCGTTGCCGAGCCGCCCAGCGAACGAGTGCTGCTGTTGCGCGCGCGAGGCGAGCACCTCCGCTTCGGCCACGAGCCCCTCGGCCTCGACGGCGAGTTCTTCCCTGGCCGCCGGCTCGCTCGCCGCCTCCGACTCGGCGACGAGCGCCGCCGCGCGGGTCTCGAGCGCCAACGCCTCGTCGGGCGTCGCCACCTTGGGATAGGCGGACAGCCACCACATGACGATGCAGATCGCAAGGATGACCGACCCTGCGTTCTTGAGGAAGACGAGCGCGCGGTCGTAGGTGGTCAGCAGCGCGGACTGGAGGCTCGGCAGCCGGTAGGGCGGCAGTTCGAGCACCATCGGACGGCTCTTCCCCTTGAGGATCGTGCGTCGGAAGATCGCCGCGGTGACGAGCGCGGCGACGGCGCCGAGCGCGTAGCAGCCCGCGAAGGCAAGGCCCGCGAGCAGCGCCGAATCCGGAAAGAGGATGCTGACGAGGAGGACGTACACACCGACGCGCGCCGAACAGCTCATGAAGGGCGCGACGAGGATGGTCGCGAGCCTGTCCTTCGGATCGGGAATCAGCCGCGCGCTCATGATTCCGGGCAGCGCGCACGCATGGCTC
>JBIKWD010000028.1:0-21365 GCA_044356505.1 Phycisphaerales bacterium | reverse complement strand
ACCGCTTCCTCGAGGAAGAGCCTAGGCCTGAGCACGTCGCACACGAGGCAGAGCACGTACTCGACCACGGCCTGCGTGTTCGCGTCGGGCGTCGACACCACCTGCACGCCGCGCGCCTTGCACGCCTCGACGTCGATGTTGTCGATGCCCACGCCCGCGCGCCCGACGACCCGCAGCTTCGGCACGTGCGACAGGAGCGCATGATCGACCTTGGTGTAGGTCCGCACCACCAGCGCCTCCGCCTCGGCCGCGAGCTCGCCGAAGCGGTCGTCGTGCACGCCGCAGAACACGACGTCGAACCGCTCCGCCAGCCACTCGGCGGCCTCGTCGGCGAGGTGCTCCGTGACCACCACGAGCGGCCGGCGGTCGGCCGGGTCGCGGGCAAGTCGGGTGGCGGGATTCGGCTCCATTTGGGCTCGGTTCAGACGGAACAGGTGCGGAAGGGGTCACGATAGGCGTTCTTCGCGGACTTCGCCACGCCGCAGAAGCCCCCCGAGACGCGACCGTCGGCCCAGGCCGCACAGACGGACTTTGTCATCTGGTTCCGCGGAAGTGATGCGGATGACGCGTGCGGTTTGTGCCGATCTCGTCGGCGAACGGAGTTTCCGTGCGTCGTTCCCGCGCACGGTCGGCAGGGCGGGAGACCGCCCTCGCGAGGAGGCAAAGGACATGGACAAGGCATCGCTCATCGGAAGCATCATCGGGTTTCTCTGCTGCGCCGTCGTCTGCGTGATGGCGTCGGGCGGCAACCTGCTGATGTTCTATTCGCCGAAGGGCTTCATCATGGTGTTCGGCGGCACCATCTCGGTGATCTTCATGGCGATGCCGATGGAGAACATCAAGGCGATCCCCGGCTACTGCCGCGCCTTCTTCTTCAACAAGGGCCTCAGCGCGCTCGACACCGTCAAGATCATGAGCACGCTTTCGGACAAGGCGCGTCGCGACGGCATCCTCGCGCTCGAGAGCGAGATCGAGAAGATCGAGGATCCCTTCCTCTCGAAGGGCCTCCGCATGGCGGTCGACGGCACCGACGAGGAGATCATCGAGACGACGCTGCGCCTCGAGGTGATGGCGATGCAGGAGCGCCACAAGAACGGCAAGAAGTTCTTCGACCTCATCAAGCTCTACTCCCCCGGCTACGGCCTCGTCGCGACGCTGATCGGACAGGTCGGCATGTTCGGAAACCTCGGCGGCGACATCCAGACGCTCGGCTCCATGCTCGCGATCGCGGTCGTCGCCACCATGTACGGAACGGTGCTCGCGAACGCGGTCGCCGGTCCGATGGGCGACAAGCTGGCGACGCGCTCGGGAGAGCAGATCCTCGCACGCGAGATGATGCTGCAGGGCATCCTTTCCATCCAGGCCGGCGACAACCCGCGCGCCACCCAGGAGAAGATGCTCGCCTTCATCCCGCAGAACGTGCGCGTCAAGATGAACATCGCGGCCTGATCGCGTGAACCTTCACCCCGACGAGGAGGCCGGACATGGCTGAACACAAGGACGAAGGTCACGGGCACGGCGGTGGCGACGGCCACGGCGACGGTCACGGCGGCAAGAAGAAGAAGCACAAGAAGCATCACGGCGGTCACGGCGGCGGCCACGAGGAAGGGCACGAGGGCGCGCCCGAGTGGCTCATCTCCTTCGCCGACATGGTGATGCTGATGATGGGCTTCTTCGTGATCCTCTTCGCGCTCAACGTGCAGCCGAAGGGCGGCAACGCCGGCGGCGGCGGCGAGCAGTCGGACGGCGTCGCGGCGCAGCCGGACATGATCGACTTCGCGATCGCGGTGCGGAAGGCGTTCCACAACGACGTCGACGTCACGTCGAACGATCCGCGCGACCAGCTTCTCATCCAGCGCGTGCTTCAGTCGCAGCACGGCGGAGCCGGCGAGAGCAAGCACGAGGGCACCAAGGGCAAGGACCAGAACGTGCAGAGCGTGCGCCAGAGCGACCACTTCGGCCGCGGGACGAGCGTGCTGTTCGCGCCGCGCAGCGCAGCCGTCTCGGAGTCCGCGGGCAAGACGCTTGCGGAACTCGCGAAGCAGCTGCGCGGCCAGGCGACGGTGATCGAGGTCCGCGGGCACGTCGGGGTGAGCGAGGCCTACGGCGATCCGGAGGCGGCGATGACGCTGGCTTCGGACCGCGCGCTTGCGGCCGCGCGTCGGCTGGCGGCGGGCGGAATCGACTGGTGGCGGCTGCGCGTCGTCGCCGCGGGAAGCGGGGAGCGCGTGGAACCGTTCCCCGACGATGCCGCGGCCGATGCGAAGAACGCGCGCGTCGAGGTGCGCGTCCTCGACGAGGTTGCGCAGTCGCGCGAACCGGTGAAGCGTCCGAGCGATGCCGGCGTCGCCGGCACGGGAAACCTCGGCGAGCAGGAGCCGAGCCGATCGAACCAGGCGCCCTCGGATGCCGGAGGCGCGACGAAGCCGGGCGAGTCACGCGAGCAGAGAGGAACCGCACCTGCCGACGCGCCCGCGCCGGGTGCGCGCGGGGCTGCGAGCGAGCCGAAGCGACCCGCTCGTCCCGCGGACGCGTCAACCGCGGCGTCGGGCGCACGCACGGGCGGCACGGCGGCGACGGGCGTGACGCGGTCGCCATAACTGCGACCCCCGAGCCTTTGGCGGGTGTCTTTCGGGATCAATGCTTGAATCGAGGCTTGAATCGAGGGGAAGTGGTGGTAGGAATGAACACTCGGGACTTTTCCCTTCCGGGTCTGCGCAAGCCTGACCCGGCCGTCGCGGGGAGGCCGCGCGCGGGTCGAGGCGCCCCAAGCTAAGGACACGTCTATGCGGTTTTCCAACGAGTCTCACGTCCTGTCGCGGTCCTTCGTGGTCGGGGCGACGCTGATCGTCTTCTCGACGTCGATCGCGCACGCGGACGTCTTCTCCGACATCAAGTACACCGATCTCGTCGCGCGGCTCGGCGCGGCGGTTCCGACGGGCACCAACATCAAGGTCGGCCAGGTCGAGGCTCCCGAGAACGCTGCGGGCGCCTATGCGCCGAACACGACGCTCACCGAGTTCTCCGGAACTGTCTTCACGCTGCTTTCCGGCACCACGGCGGGTCCGAGCTGGCACGGCACCGAAGTCGGCAAGTCGCTCTACGGCAACACGCTCTCGGTCGCGCCGGGAATCAACGCCGCCTTCATCTGGAACGTGAACGCGTGGCTGACGAGCGGCAACCTCGGCGTCGGCACGGGTGCGCAGCCCGCCGCCACTCCGACGGGCGTGCGCGTCCACAACCATTCGTGGATCGGGTCGTTCGGACAGACCACCTTCGACAACGAGGCGCTGCGCCGGATGGATCTCGTCGCCCACCGCGACAACGTGCTGTTCACGGCCGGCGTCAACAACGGTGCCGGCAGCGCGCCCCAGCCGCTCGTCGCCTATGCCTACAACAACCTCGCGGTCGGACTCGCCGACGGCAACCACGCCGCCGCCCCGACGCCAGTGGGGATCGACGGCCCGAACCGCCGTCGTCCCGAGATCGTGGCGCCCGGCCAGTTCACGAGCTTCTCGACACCCGTCGTCGGCGCTGCCGCCGCGCTGCTCTTCGACACCGCGCTCATCGATCCGGCCGTGAGCTCGAACGCGAACGCGAACCGCTCCGTCACCGTGAAGGCGGCGCTGATGGCCGGGACGACGCACCGCGCGGGATGGTCGAACGGCGCACCGACCTCGGGCGCGAGCCGGGGAATCACCGCGACCCCGCTCGACCCGGTCTACGGCGCCGATCTCCTCAACGTCGACCGCGCCCACCGCATCTTCACCGGAGGCGAGCGCAACGGCAGCGCGACCCCGCAGGTCTCGACGTTCGCGCCGCACGCGGGCTGGGACTACATCGGCTCGCAAGCCTCGGGAGCGAGTTCGTACTACACGTTCCGCGTCCACTCGCCGGTCGACGAGGTCAGCGTCGCCGCGACGTGGTTCCGCAACGTGCCGACGTCGTTCACGTCGGTCACGGTGCAGAACTTCGACCTGCGCCTGTGGCGCGTGAACGGCTCATCGCTCGCGTCGATCTCGGGAGAGGCAGGCGTCGGCGTGTTCGCTTCGGGCAACGTCGAGAGCAACAGCCTCGTCGACAACACCGAGCACCTCTACGTCCGCAACCTCGCGGCCGGCGATTATGTGCTCGAGCTCAAGCGCGTCACGGGAACGCAGGTCGCGATGCCGGTGGTCGTCGCCTGGTACATGCCCGAGACGCTGCCGAGCACCGACCTCAACGGCGACGGCATCGTCGGCGCGGCGGATCTCGCGATCCTGCTCAACCAGTGGGGCACGCTCGGCACGGCCGACCTGAACGGCGACGGCATCGTCGACGCGCAGGACATGGCTGCGCTGCTTTCGGCGTGGAACTGATTTGAGCCGCATCCGGAGAAGTACTCTCCGGATGCTCGGTGTCGAGCCGCATCCGGAGAAGTACTCTCCGGATGCTGGGTGTCGAGCCGCATCCGGAGAAGGACTCTCCGGATGCTGGGTGTCGAGCCGCATCCGGAGAAGGACTCTCCGGATGCCGCCCGCCGAGGCCGTGCTGTCGGTAGCATTCGCGGCGAATGCGTCCGTCGGCACAGCGTCTTTGGCTCGTCACCCTGCTCGTCGTGGTGGGGGTTCCGCTGCTCTACCCGATCTGGCTCGGGGTTGCGAGCGCGTTCGTCGGCGATGACGGCGGGTTCACGCTTCTCCACGTCAAGACGGTGTTCAGCGATCCGGTCCTGCGCGAGGGGCTTCGAAACGCGTTCCTCATCGCCTGCGGCACCACCACGCTCGCGCTCGTGATCTCGCTGCCGCTGGCGATGCTCTCGGCGCGCACCACGTTCCGCGGCAAGGCCATCCTGTCGACCCTCGTGCTCGCGCCGCTCATCCTGCCTCCGTTCGTGGGCGCGATCGGCATGCGGCAGCTGCTCGGGCGCGAGGGCGCGATCAACGCGCTCCTCCTCGACCTCCACCTGATCGGCGATCCAATCGACTTCCTCGGGAAGGGAGGGTTCTTCCTCGTGATCGCGCTCGAGGCGATCGCGCTCTACCCGATCCTCTACCTGAACCTCGTGGCTGCGATCGCGAACCTCGATCCGTCGATGGAGGAGGCCGCCACCAACGTCGGCGCGGGCAAGTGGAAGCGGTTCTTCCGCGTCACGCTGCCCCTGATCCGCCCCGGCCTCTTCGCCGGCGGAACGATCGTCTTCGTCTGGAGCTTCACTGAGCTCGGCACGCCGCTCATGCTCGAGTTCACGAAGACGACGCCCGTCCAGATATTCAACGGCATCAAGGAGATGGAGGCGTCGCGGCAGCCTTACGCGCTCACGGCCGTCATGCTTGGAGCGACCATCCTCTCCTACACGATCGGCAAGCTGCTGCTCGGCGGACGAGGACACGCGATGCTCGCGAAGGCAAGCGCCGGCGCCGGCTACAAGCCCCTCACGGGTGCGCGCGCGGGACTTGCGGCGCTTGCGTTCGCGTTCGTCGGAGGCATCGCGATCCTGCCGCACCTCGGGGTGATCGGCACGGCGCTCTCGTCGAACGGGCAGTGGTACGGGACGCTCCTGCCGACGAGTCTCACCGAGAGCCACTTCTACGAGGCGATCTCGCACCCGCTCGCAGCAGGTGCCATCCAGAACTCGATCATCTTCGCTGGAATCGCGACGGTGCTCGACGTCGTCGTCGGGCTCTTCGTGGCGCGGCTGCTTGTCCGCGGAACCGTGCGCGGCCGCGCGCTCCTCGACGCGCTCGTGATGCTGCCCCTCGCCGTGCCGGGCCTCGTCTTCGCGTTCGGCCTCGTCGCGGCGAGCCTGCGCTGGCCGTTCAACGGCGAGGCGCCCGAGTTCCTCGCGAAGATCTTCTCGCTGCTGCCGGCGGGCGCGGCGGAGTGGCTCACCGACGCGCCGCTGAAGCCGGTCGGCGACATCCTCGGGCCGATGCCGAATCCGGTGCCGTTCCTCATCCTCGCCTATGCGGTGCGGCGGCTGCCGTACGTGGTGCGCTCGGCGGCCGCGGGGCTCGAGCAGACGTCGGTCGCGCTCGAGGAAGCCGCGTTCAACGTCGGCGCGTCGCGCTGGCGCGTCACGCGGAAGATCGTGTTGCCGCTTCTTGCCGCAAACCTCGCCGCGGGCGCAATCCTCGCGTTCTGCTTCGCCATGCTCGAGGTCTCCGACAGCCTCATACTCGCGCAGCGCGAGGGCGACTATCCGATCACCAAGGCGATCTTCACCCTGGCGGAGCGGCTCGGCGACGGCCCGGGCGTCGCGAGCGCGCTCGGCGTCTGGGCGATGGCGTTCCTCGGAATCGCGCTTGCGACGGCGGCGGCGCTCGTCGGGAAGAAGGCGGGCGCTGCGTTCAGGGGTTAGGGCGGGGGGCGTTGCTTGAGCGGTCGCGGCTGCGGCCGCGACCTGTGGTGCTTGGGGCGGGACCGGCGCTGCGCGCCCGCCGCAGGCGGGCGGTCCCGTCTCCGGGCGGTCACCCGCCGCCCGCGATCTCCGTCGCAAAGTCCGAGCCGAAGTCTGCGTACTTCTTCTCGCCGATGCCGACGATCGCGAGGAACTCGTCCTTCGTCTGCGGTTTCTCGGTCGCGAGCGCGCGCAGCGTGACATCGGAGAAGACGACATACGGCGGAACGCCGCGCGCGTCGGCAAGGCGCTTGCGCAGCGCCCGCAGGCGGTCGAAGAGCGGCATGTCGGCATCTGCGAGCGCCGCGACGCCGCCGCCTCGGGCCGACCCGCGGTCACGCGCGCGTCCGGCCGCGGCCGTCGCGACCGGCGCGACAGGCTTCGTCACGCGGATCTCGCTTCGGCTCTTCAGCGCGTCGAGACCACGCTCGGTGACGCGCACCACCGCGAACCCGTCGCCCGCGATCTCGAGATATCCCTCTTGCAGGAGCTGCCGCCCGAGCGACACCCACGAAGCCCGCGGGCGGTCCTTGCCCGCGCCGTAGGTCGAGAGCTCGTTGTGAAACCAGCGGCGGATCTTCTCGGTGTCGGCGCCCGCGAGCACCTCGGAAAGATGCTGGAGCCCGACGCGGAACCCGCTCTTCTGCTCGATCCGCAGCACGCAGCTCATCAGTTTCTGCGCGTCGGTCGTCACCACCTCCGTCTCGCGCGGGGTGAGGCAGTTGTCGCAGCCGCCGCAGTTCGCATCGTCGCGGATCTCGCCGAAGTAGCGCAGGAGCGCCGTTCGCCGGCACGTCGCGCTCTCGGCGAACGCCACGATCTGGTCGAGCTGCGCCTTCGCCACCGCACGCGCGCCGTCGTCGGCGATGTCGTTGAGGAAGTGGAGATGCTTCGCCACGTCGCCCCGCGAATAGAGGAGAAGGCACTCGCTCGCGATCCCGTCGCGGCCGGCGCGGCCCGTCTCCTGGTAGTAGCCCTCGATGTTCTTCGGAAGGTCTGCGTGCACCACGAAGCGAACGTTCGGCTTGTTGATCCCCATGCCGAAGGCGATGGTCGCGGCGACCACGCGCACCTCGTCGCGCAGGAACGCCTCCTGGTTGCGGGCGCGCACTTCCGCCGCAAGCCCCGCGTGATACGGCCGCGCCGTGATCCCCGCGCGCTCGAGCGCCTCGGCGACCGCCTCTGCGCTCCTTCGCGACTGGCAGTAGACGATGCCCGACTCGTCGCCGCGCGAGCGGACGAACGCGACCGTTTGCTCGCGCGCGTCTTCCTTCGCGACCACGCGGTAGGCGAGGTTCGGCCGGTCGAAGCTCGCGACGAAGACGGCGGGGTCGCGCAGCTCGAGCTGCGTGGCGATGTCGCCCTGGACGCCGGGCGTCGCGGTCGCGGTCAGCGCGAGGACCGGCGCATGCGGAAAGGCCCGCCGCACGGCGCGGATCTGCCGGTACTCCGGCCGGAAATCGTGCCCCCACTCGCTGATGCAGTGCGCCTCGTCGACCGCCAGCGCGGCGACCTTCCAGCGGGCGAGCCGCGCGAGGAACTCCGGCGTCACCAGCCGCTCGGGCGCGACGTACAGGATGCGGTGCTCGCCCCGGTCGAGCTCCGCGCAGCGGGCGCGGAACTCGTCGGCGTCGAGCGTCGAGTTGATGAAGGTCGCAGCGACGCCCGCCGCCTGCATCTGGTCGACCTGGTCCTTCATCAGCGCGATGAGCGGCGACGCGACCACCGTGAGCCCCTCGCGCACGAGCGCCGGCAGCTGGTAGCAGAGGCTCTTGCCCGCGCCCGTCGGCAGCACGGCGACCGCGTCTCGCCCCGCGAGCGACGCAAGCATGATCTCCTGCTGGAGCGGCCGGAACGAGTCGTAGCCGAAGACCACCTTCAGCGCGTGCGCGAGCGCCTGCCCGGCTTCCCGCTCGAGTTCGTTGCGCGGCTCGGAGTTGTGTCCGGTCGAGATCACGGCGTCGCGAAGATAGCGCGGTTGGACGCACCGCCGCGAAGACCCGCATGAAATACGACGACGAATCTCAGGTTTCGCGCGCGCTCACTTCAAGCGCGTCTTCTCCGCCGCGATCCACGCGTCGATGTTGCGCGCGAGGACGTCGAGCGGCAGCGGACCCTTCAGCAGCACCGCGTCGTGAAAGCCGCGGATGTCGAAGTCCTTCCCAAGCGCAGCCTCCGCCTTGGCCCGCAGCGCGCGGATTTCGAGCTCGCCGATCTTGTAGCCGGTCGCCTGTCCCGGCCAGCCGATGTAGCGGTCGACCTCGTTCGCGATGTTGATCTCGCTGAGCGCGGTGTTGCGAAGCATGTACTCGATCGCCTGCTCGCGCGACCATCCGAACGCGTGGATCCCTGTGTCGACGACGAGCCGCGTGGCGCGCCACATCTCGTAGAGGAGCCGGCCGAAGTCGTCGTAGGGATCGGTGAAGAGTCCCATCTCGATCCCGAGTCGCTCGGCATAGAGGGCCCAGCCTTCCGTGAACGCCGTCGAATCGAGGTCCTTGCGGAACTCGCGCACGCCCTCGAGCTCCTGCGCGAGCGCGATCTGGAAGTGGTGCCCGGGCACGGCCTCGTGCAGCGACAGCGGCACGAACTCGTAGGTCGGGCGCTGGTCGAGCGCGTAGGTGTTCGCATAGAAGTAGCCGGGTTCGCCGCGCTGGGGCGAGCCCGGCATGTAGTAGGCGGTCGTCTGCGCGGGCGCCATGAAGCGGGGGATCTCGCGTACGCCGTAGGTGAGGCGCGGCAGCGTCTTGAAGAGCGCGGGAAGCTTCGGATCGATCCGCTTGCAGACCTCGCGGTAGCGGGCGAGGAGTTCCTCGGCGCTCTTCGTGTAGAAGCGGGGGTCGGTGCGGAGATAGGCGATGAACGCCGCGAAGCGCGCGTCCTCGTCGAGCGCCGCGCGGGCGGGGTCGGCCGCGTGCCAGTCCGTCCTGGCGATGACGCGCATCATCTCGGCGCGGATCCGCGCGACCTCCGCGAGGCCTGTCTCGTGGATGTCCTGCGCGCCGTGGTCGGTCGTGGTGTGGACGCGCAGCTGATGCGCGTACCACTCCTTGCCGTCCTTCATGTCGCTCGCGCCGATCGAGTCGCGGCACTTCGGCAGATATTCGTCGCGCACGAAGACCTCGAAGAGGACGAGCGCCGTGTCGATTGGCTCGAGCGCGCGTTCGAACCTCGCGAGGAGCGCGGCGCGCTCCTCCGCGGTCACGCTCGGCGGAAGCGACATGAACGGCTTGCGGAGCGCGTCGCGCAGCCCCCGCCGCGCAGCCGCGATCTGCGCGGGAACCTGCACCATCGTCACGCGGGGCGGCATGACGCCCTGCTCCATGCCTGCGCGCATGACCTCCTCGGTCCCGAGCACCATGCCGGGCACGCCGGCGAGACGCTTGAGATAGGCCTCGTAGTCCTCGAGCGCGGCGAATGTCGAGAGATCGCCCATCTGCGCGATGTCCTGGTGGGGGCCGCTTCGTCCGCCGACCGGCATCATCCACGCGTTGAAGCGGAAGCCCTCGACCGAAAGCGCGAGGTCGCGCGTGAGGAGCGCGTGGTCGAGCGCGTCGTCCGGGCCGAGCGCGGCAGCGTCGATCGCGCGCAGGTCGTCGAGCAGGATCGCGACGGTCGCCGCGCGCTTGTTGATCCCGGCGAGCGAGACGTCGGTGAGCTCGCCCGCGCGGTCCTTGACGCCGCGCCGCAGGGCGTACTCGGGATAGACGGTCAGGCGGAAGTCGTCGTAGGCCTGCACGATCGCGCGGAAGCGCTCGGTCGGGGTCTGGTCGTCGTCGGGCGCGCCCGCCTTGACGGCGATCGGCGCCGCCCCGGCCGCGTGCAGCGTCGGGCAGGGGAGGCAGGCGGCGGCGACCGCCGCGACGAGGGCGAAGGGAAGCGCGAATCCGCGGGCTCGGGCGTTGAAGAAGCGCATGGCGACAGCGTACCCGTCCGCCTCCGCCGCGGCGCTCCGATCGGCTAGCATTGCCGCCCCATGAGCACGATGCCCCCCGACACCGAACTCGGCTACGCGCCGCCCATGGTGCGCCACTTCAGCATTTTCCTCGACAACCGCGTCGGCAAGCTGCTCGAGCTGCTCGGCGGGCTGAGCGAGGAGGGCAACGTCGAGGTGCGCGCCATCTCGATCCAGGACAGCTCGGACTACGCGGTCATCCGCCTCATCGTCGACAAGCCGGCGACGGCGAGGGCGCTTCTCGAGCAGCACGAGTTCGCGGTGAACGAGACGCAGGTCCTGGTCGCCGAGCTCGGCAAGGACCACGAACTCCACCACCTGTGCAAGTTCCTCTTGGCCGCGGAACTCAACATCCGCTTCGCCTATCCGACCATGCCGCGGGCGTCGGGGCATCCGACGGTCGTCCTATCGACCGACGACAACACCCTCGCCGGGCAGATCCTCCGCCGCAAGGGCTTCACGCTCCATGGCGAGGCGGATCTCGAGCACTGATCGTTCCGTATCCAGCATCCCGCACCGACTCCCCTCAACGAAGGCGCACCATGGCACGAATCGTCAAGCTCGAAGCAACCGGACCGGTCAAGGTCGAACCCTCGGACAAGCCCATCTTCGTCTGCGCCTGCGGGCTCTCGAAGATGTTCCCGTTCTGCGACGGAAGCCACAAGCCCACGCGCGCGGAGGAACCCGGCTGCGTCTACCGCTACTCGGGTGAGACGAACGAGCGCGTCGACAAGCTCGACGGCGCACAGTGAACGGCGGGCGGACTGCGGCCCGCCTTACTTCGGCAACTGAACCGGAACCGGACCGTTCGGCGTCAGCAGGGGCGGGGGCCCCTCGACGGGAGCGGTCGGGTTCTGTGTCGGCAGCACGCCGCCGGGCGAGGATGGTGGCTTCGCGCCGCCGGGCGGGGTCGGCTGCGCGGGACGGATGACGGGCATGCCGGGTGCGGCGCCGCCCGCGCCAGGCGTCATCTGCGGCATGACCGGCCGCTCGACCTTCGTCTCGAGGCTGCGCTTCACCACGTTCGGAGTCTGCGGCATCGAGAAGTCGCCGGTCGCTTCGGTGCTGAAGCGGACGCCCGTGTACTCCTTGTTGCTCCGCTTGCTGATCACGCGCGCGCTCACGATCTCGTCGTCGGCGGTGAGGTCGCGCACGAGGTCGAGGCCGTCTGTGACCCGTCCGAACGCCGTGTACTCGAGGTTGAGCTGTTCGGCGTGGGTGAGGAGGATCATGAACTGGCAGCCCGCGGAGTGAGGTTGCGGCGAGCCCGGCGCATCTGCCTTCGGCTGCAGCACCGCGACGATACGCCCGAGGAGCGTCGGGCGCTTGCCGCTGTTGATGGTCTCGTCGGGAATCGTCCATCCGCCCGAACCGGTGCCGCCCGTGCCGCCGGAAGCCGTCGCCGGGTCGCCGCCCTGCACGCCGAAACCGCGCAGGATGCGGTGGAAGCGCGTGCCGTTGTAGGTTCCGGCCTCGACGTGCTCGATGAAGTTGCCGACGGTGTTCGGCGCCTGGTCCTCGAAGAGCTCGATCGTGATCGGCCCCTTCGCGGTGACGATCTCGACGATCGGGAGGTCGCCGCGCTGCTGGTCCTTCGCCATCGCGACCATCTCCTTGTTCCAGAGGTCGCGAAGCGTGGTGATGCGTCCGGTCAGGTTTCCGATCTGCGCGAGCTGGTCGGGCGTGCGCTGGGTCGGCGCCGTGTTGATGGCGGACTGCGCTTCGTCGAACCGATTGATGGCAAGCAGGCAGTTCGCCAGCAGGATTCGCGCGTCGACCAGGCGTTCCGCTCCGAAGGTGTGCTCGTTCAGGATCGCGAGCGCGCGCTCGAAGTCCGCGCACGCGACCAGCTCGCGCGCCCATGCGAGGAGCACGGGATCCTTGTTCGCCTGAAACGCGGCGAGACGCTCGAAGGCGCTGTCGCGTGCGGCGCGGTCGTCGAGCCAGATCGCCGTCTGCACGCGGGCGGCGAGGAGGCGCGACATCGTGGCGATCGGGTTGCCTGGCTTCGCGAGGTCGTCGTCGAGTTCCTTCGCCACGCGCGCGATGTCCTCTCGCGTCGAGAAGTCGATGTCGCCGCGGGCGCGGATGTACTCGGAGAGATCGCGGAAGCGGCGCTCGCTCTCGGTCACCGGCGGCGGCAGGGCCGTACGCGACGACGGACCGGTCTTGGGCGGCACGTTGACGGGGACCGTCATCTGCGCGGAGGCTCCGGATGCGAAGGCGGCGAGGGCGAGTCCCGAGCACGCCAGAAGGCGCGCCAACGCAGGGAGCGGGAGGGCGAGGGGAACGGCGGTCGATCGAGGCATCGTCTTCATGGGTCTTTACCTGACGGTCAGGCCGGATATCGGCAACTTGTCTTCTCCGTCTCCCAAACGCGGACGAAGCGGAGCGAGCCGCCCGCCTCTCGGAAGCGCGGCGCGAGGAGTCCGTGGCACACCATCGCGATGTGCTCGACCGATGGATTCAAGGTCGCGAACTCGGGGCAGTCGAGGTTGAGGTGCTTGTGGTCGAACCGGGCCATGACCTCTCGCTGCACGATGCCTTCGATCGCGCCGAAATCCAGTCGCTTTCCGCCGCCGGGCGCCACCTCGACCGCGACCTCGATCCGATAGTTGTGGCCGTGGCCGTTCGGGTTGTTGCACTTGCCGAAGAGCGAGCGGTTCTCTTCCGCCGAGACGTCCGCGAGGTGGAGGCGGTGCGACGCCGCGAACTCGAAGGTCTCGGTGAGGACGAAGGCCTTGGGAATGGTGGGGGCATCGGGCATGGCGGCGCTCACAGCGGTTGAAGAGGCGTGCGCCGCGCCGCGCTCGAGGAGGGCGGAGCGGTGCGGGCTTGGCCGGTAGGTCAGGATCGAAAGCGGGGCGGGCAGCGCCGAGGCGAGTTCGTCCGCGCAGCGGACAAGGAGGCTGCGAAGGTCGGTGGGTGACCCGCCGGGTTCCGTCGTCAGCTCCTCGATGAGCGCCTCCTGGAGGACAGGCGCGAGGCGTTCGCGGACGCAGCGGTCGATCACCGTGATGTCGACGAGATAGCCGCTCGCCGCCGGGGCACCGAGGCACTCGACCTCGAACTCGACGACGGGCGCGAGGCCTTCGGCGGGAACAACCGAGAACAAACCGTTCCCGCCGCCCGAAGGGACTTGGGCCGGGCTTTGGCCGAGGGCGAGGCGGACGGTTCGCGAGAGGCGGAGCATGGTCGGATCAATAAACTGGAAGACAAAATCTAAAAAGTTGGGACGGTTTGCCGATGAAGGCCTTGCGTTCGTCCCTGCAGACCGTAGTTTGTGGGGGTGGGAACGCTCCCACCCAATCCTTGCCCCCGGAAGGGCTCGGCCTGAGGCTCTGTCTCGGCCGAGCCTTTTTCATTCCCCCGCGCTGTCGCTCTGCTTCGCGACAGCGAAGCGTCTCGGTGGCGCGTCCGCGACCGGGTGCGTTGCGCGAGGCGCATCATCGATCCTCGCCTCGTCTGAGCCGGATCTTCACGTCCGTCCCCGGCTTCGGCATGCGCTCGGACCATGCCTCCCATACCGGCGCGGCAACGGCGGCCTGGTCGGGAATCACGTCCACGCATCCGATCGTCTCGTCGCCGAAGGTGACGAGGCCGACAAGCGAACCCGAACTGTCGGCGACGTAGCGCTCCGCGCCCGTGCGCTTCGAGCGCTCGAAGCGCGAGCCCGCGAAGACGAAGCGCGTCGGAGGCTTGCGGTCGGGATCGGGACTGAACGGCGCGGCGCGCACGAACCAGTCGATGGCGCGCTCGCTGCCGTCAGGCAGGACCACCGCGACGTCGAGCGCCGGGCCGCGCGGCGCGACTTCCTCGATGCGCTGCGAGCCGTCGCCGGACTTGACCTCGCGCCAGTGTCCCGGCGCCCCGGGCTCGAGCCCGACGAGAAGCAGCGCCGCGTGCACGTCGCTCGCCTTGCCGTCGAATGCGAAGAGCGCCTCGTGCTCGCGCGTCCCGGCAAGGCAGACGAGCTGCTCGAGGAAGCCGACCTCAAGCACCGCGACCGCGTCGAACTCGACGATGCCGCGCGCGCGGTCTGCGCGGATCTTCGGAGTGAGCGGAACCCAGGCGCTCGGGGCCGAAGCGGGCGCGGGCGCGGGCGCCGCGGCCGGCTGCGGCGCGGGAGTCGGCGCCGGGGTCGAGTCGGGAGTCGGCGCAGGAGCCTCCGCATTCGCAACCTCGCTGCGCGCCTGCTGCGGCCGCCCGGCCGAGCACGCGCCAAGCACGGCCGCACAGATGGCGACGAGCGCGCCTGCGCCGTGCAGCCTCACTGCACGACTCCCTGCAGCCTGCGACCGCCGGTCAGGGCGATGCCGATCGCGTCCGCGACGTCGGGCGGCTCCGGCATCGCATCGAGGCGGCACTGCGCCATCACCGCGCGCTGCATCTGCTCCTTGGTCGCGCGGCCGTTGCCGGTGAGCGCCTTCTTCACCTCCGCGGGCGGAAGCTCCGCGACGGGAACGCCGCGGAGTTCGGCGGCAAGCAGCACCACGCCGCGCCCGTGCGCCATCTGGATCGCGGTGCGCGCGTGCTCGGGATGCGAGAAGACCGCTTCGAGGGCAACATGGGTCGGCGAGCTCTCGGCAAGGAGCGCGGTGACGTCCTCGAAGAGCTGCCTGAGCCGCACCGAAAGCGTGGCGTCCGCGTCGAGCCGGAAGACGCCGGCGTCGACGATGCGCGCATCGCCGCGCCCGTCGAAGTCGACGACCGCGTAGCCAGCGATGCGGGTGCCCGGGTCGATGCCGAGGACGCGTGCCTCGCGTCCGCCCGAGCTCCACGCGCCGCCCGTCGCATTCGATCTCACGCCCGCGCCTCCGCCTCGCGCGCGCGCCGACGCGCGCCGCCGTCACGGTCGCTCTCGAGCGCACCGTCGGCAAGCCGCACGACCCTCTGGCAGCGGTCGGCGATCTTGTCGTCGTGGGTCACCATGATCAGCGTCAGGCCCCGCGCGTGCAGGTCCTCGAACGTCTCGAGGATCGCGCGGCCGGTCTGCGAGTCGAGGTTGCCCGTCGGCTCGTCGGCCATCAGGATCGCGGGCTTGCCGACGAGCGCGCGCGCGATCGCCGCGCGCTGCTGCTGTCCGCCCGACAGTTCGCGCGGGCGGTGGCTCATGCGGTTGTCGAGGCCGACGATCTTCAGGCTCTCGGCGGCGCGCTCGCGGCGTTCGGCCGCCGAGATGCCGCGATAAAGCAGGGGGATCTCGACGTTCTCCGCGATCGAGAGCTCGGAGATGAGGTTGAACGCCTGGAAGACGAAGCCGATCTTCTGGCCGCGCACCCGCGACAGCTCGTCGTCGTCGAGGCTCTCGACACGCGCGCCGTCGAGTTCGTACACGCCCGCGGTCGGCCGGTCGAGGCAGCCGAGGATGTTCATGAGCGTCGACTTGCCCGAGCCCGACGCGCCCATGATGGCGATGTACTCGCCGCGCGGAATCACGAGATCGAGGCCCCTCAGCGCGTCGACGAGCACGGAGCCGTCGGGCTTGTAGTAGGTCTTGCGGATCCCGGTCAGCCGTGCGGCCGCGGGGGCCGTGGCGACCGAGGAGGAAGGGTGGGACGGCGACGCTGCTGGCATCGGCGTCGATGGTAGCCGAGGCTCAGGATCGGCTACCCTCCCGCGCGTGCAGGAACTGAAGGAATCATTTGAACGGCAGGTGCGAGAGGGTCCGCTCGTGATCCTCTCGCGGCGCCTGATGAGCGACCAGCTGTCGCCGGTCCTCGCCTATCGGCGGCTGGTGCTGCCCGACGAGCGGACGGCACCGAGCTTCCTCTTCGAGTCGGTCGAGAACGGAAGCGCCGTCGGCCGCCACTCGATCCTCGGCGCGCGTCCCCGGCTGGAGCTCACGGCGCGCGAGCGGCAGGTGACCGTCGTCGACCACCGCCGACAGACGCGGCGCGTCTCGGAGTCGGCCGATCCGCTCGCCGTGCTGCGCGAACTCGCGGCGCCGTACCGCCCGGCGTCGCCCGCCGCGCTCGCGCCGCTGCGGCTGCCGCACGCGTTCACGGGCGGATTCGTGGGCTTCGCAAGCTTCGACAGCGTGCGCTACCTCGAGCCCGCGAAGCTGCCGTTTGCGTCGGCGCCGCGCGACGACCGCGGGATTCCCGACCTTCACTTCGGGCTCTACGGAGACATCGTCGTCTTCGACCATGTCTCGAAGATCATGCACGCGGTCGCGAGCGGCCGGGTCGACGACCATCCGTCGCCCGAGCGCGCGTTCAACGCGCTCGTAGACCGTCTCGACGCGCTCGAGGCGCAGCTTGCCGCGAACGGCCCGCAGCTCGTGCATGGTTCGATCGACCTCGACCTGGCGCGCCGGCCCGCCATGCCGCCGTCCAACATGACGCGCCAGGAGTTCGAGGGCATCGTGCGCCGCGCGAAGGAGTACATCGCGGCGGGCGACGCGTTCCAGGTGGTGCTGTCGCAGCGGCTCGAGCGCGCGACGGCTGTCGATCCGTTCGACCTCTACCGCGCGTTGCGCGTCGTGAACCCGAGTCCCTACCAGATCTACCTGCAGGGCGAGGGCGTCATCCTCGTCGCGTCGAGCCCCGAGATCCTCTGCCGCGTGCACGGCGGCGTCGTCACCAACCGCCCGCTCGCGGGCACGCGCCCGCGCGGGCGCACGCTCGAGGAGGACATCGCGCTCGAGCGCGAGCTTCTCGCCGACGCAAAGGAGCGCGCCGAGCACGTGATGCTCGTCGACCTCGGGCGCAACGACCTCGGCCGCGTCTGCGAGACGGGCTCGGTGCAGATCGAGCGCTGCATGGAGGTCGAGCGCTACAGCCACGTGATGCACATCAGTTCGACCGTGACGGGGCGGCTGCGCGACGGCTGCGACGCTTTCGATGCGCTGCGGGCGACGCTTCCGGTCGGCACGGTGTCGGGCGCACCCAAGGTGCGCGCCATCCAGATCATCGACGAGCTCGAGCCGACGCGCCGCGGTCCCTACTCGGGCGGCATCGGCGCGATCGGCTACTCGGGCGACATGGACATCGCGCTTGCGCTGCGGACGATGGTGATCCCTGTCTCGTCGAGCGCGAAGGCGCCGTGGACCGTGCATCTCCAGGCGGGCGCGGGAGTCGTCCTCGACAGCGACCCGACCGCGGAGTGGCAGGAGACCGTCAACAAGGCGTCCGCGCTCGGCCGCGCGATCGACCTCGCCGAGCACGCCTTCGGCGGCGAGGGCGTCACTCGCCCGAATCCGTCCAGTTGATGCGCGGCTCCTCGCGCTTCGGCGTGAAGGAGTGACGCTTCTCGGGCGGGACGGCGTTCGGGTTGCGCTCATCGGCTCCGCTGCGCGCCGCCGCCCGCGGGCGGTTCGGGTCCGGCCGGAAGTAGTCGCTCTCGAAGATGCAGTTCGCGACGAGCACGGCGTGGGCGTGCACGCGGACCGCGAGCGCGATCTGGAAGCCGGTGGCCGCGAGCATGAGGATCACCGAGCGGGCGGCGATGTCGGCCCCCGGCAGCAGGTTCCCGCCGATGGCGACGACCGAGTAGGTGGCGAGAAGCGCGGCGAGAAGGCCGAGGGCGAGGTTCCAGCGCAGCATTCGCACGAGCCGCGGCCCGACCTCGAGCGGAAGGATGGCCGGATCGACGAGGCCCTGGGCGATGCGGTCGCCGATCCTGACCTGCGCGATGAGCGAGAGCATCGCGATCGTCCACCACGCTGCCAAGGTGAAGAAGTAGATGGGGCCGACCGCGTTGCCGAGGAAGCCGAGCCCGCCGACCGACGAGATCAACCCCCCGACGGTGATGGCGGCTGCGATCGCGACCTGCGTGCGCTCGAGCCAGAACCACGTCGCGATCCGGTCGCGCAGCGACGCGTGGAGCGGGGCGGGGAGATGCCGGAGCCCGCGCATCGCAAGGAGCCGGAAGCCGGACGCGAAGCCGACGCACGAGGCGACTCCCACGCCGAGCGGGAGGATGTAGACGAGGGGAGAGGCGAGGACGACCGAGACGAGGCTGTATCCGGCGAGGCGCTGCCAGCCGTCGAAGATCTCGTCGCGCGCGGCCGCGCGGTCGACCGGAAGGGCGGCGGTGCGCGCCTTCTCCGTGATCTCCGCGCCGCACTCGGGGCACCGTGGCGCGCTCGGGCGGCCCCGCAGGTCGTACCCGCAGGAGGCGCAGGGAACCGCCGTCTCCACCGGTTCGCCGGCCGCGTGCGTGGAGGGCCTTCCGGCCGCCTCGCGGGGCGGGGCTTCACCCGGGCGGTCGGGGGGCGGCGCGGCAGGGGTCGGTCCGCGCTTGGGTTGCGAGGACTCCGACGGATCGAGCAGGGGGATCGCATCGAGTTCCCGCGGGCGCACGGGCCGCTCGCGCGGCGGCGGCGCGCCGTCCGGGGCGAGCAGGTCGATCCGCTCGTCGGGGCCGTCTCGGGGGGGCACGGGTGGCTGCGGCTGCGTCATCGAAATCTCGGGAGTTCTTTCGGCAACTGAACCCTCGACCGATAGAAACGGTACAGACGAGACTCCTCTCTTTGGTCATTTGTGAGACACTTTCAACCGCCCGCTCCAACCCGTCGAACTCACCCAAGGAAGTCCCGCCGGTTCGGTGACCCGCGGTTCGGTCCAGGCAGCGAAATCCCCGCCGGATGGTTGTTCCGGCAGATCGACAACATGCAGAACCCCACCAGCACCATCGTCTGGAACCGAACCCGCTCGCTCCTTGCTGCGGGTTCGCTCGCATTTTTCGTAGCCTCGCTCGGGGCGGGCGGTGGCGCTGCATTCGGCGCGGCGGCCGCTGCTCCGGCCAACGTGGTCGCCGAGATGGCGGCCGACGAGACCGCGCGGGTGACGCGCTGGTCGGACGACATCTGGGCCGCTGCCAAGGGCGGTGACCTGAAGGCGGTCGAGGCGGCCCTCTCCTCGGTGCCCGAGTCGCTCGCCACGGCGCAGCGCGCCGAGCTCCAGAGCCTGATCGCCGTGCGCGCGCAGCACGTCGACGCAGGGACCAAGACCCGCGAGGCCGACCGCGCCAAGGCGCTGGCGGACCTCAAGGAGAACTTCGCCAAGAAGGAGATCACCAAGGCGCTCACCGACGCCGTGCGCCTCCAGACCCTCTCCGACAACTGGGCCGAGGCGCTCAGGATTCCCGAGATCGTCGATCTCGTGAAGGCGTCGGAGGCCGCCGAGATCGCCGCCGCGAAGGAAGGCGACTGGCTTGTCGCCCAGGAGATCCTGTTCCGCCTTCGCACGCTGTTCGAGGAGTCGGGCGATGCGGCCGCGTTCCGTCGCTACGACGCGATGCTCGACGTCGTCAACAAGCGCATCGTCCTGCTCGCCCAGTACGCGCCGCGCGAGCTGTGGCGGCTCCGCAAGGTCTACTCCGAGCGCGTGGAGCCGGGCAAGCCGTTCCCCGAGTTCAACGAGGCCTTCGCAGACGACTGGAAGGAGGCGCTCGAGGGAATCTCGAAGGGCATGCTCACGAGCGCGCTCAACACCGCCGCCAACGACCACATCAGTTCGGGCGGCTGGGAGCCGCTCGTCGCGGGCGGCCTCTCGGCGATCCGCGTCCTCGGAACCACGCCGGCGCTCAAGGAGAACTTCGCCGGTCTCGGCGACCCCGCGAAGGCGAAGGTGCTCGTCGATGCGGCGGCGAAGGCAGAAGAGGCGCTCGCCCGCATGAACCGCGAGCAGGTCGGTCGTCCGCAGTACAACTCCGCGCTGCGCGACGTCCTCAGCGCCAACGCATCGGGTCCGCGCATTCCCGAGGAAGTCATCTACCGCGAGTTCGGCGACGGTGCGATCGAGGAGCTCTCGAAGCGCTTTGAGGACGAGTACACGCAGATCATCTGGCCGGACCAGCTGCGCCGCTTCGAGCAGATGATCAAGGGCAACTTCGTCGGCGTGGGCATCCTCATCCGTCACGACGACCGCCGCGACATCCAGGTGATCAATCCGCTCGAGGGCAGCCCGGCGTCGCGGTCGGGCGTCAAGAGCGACGACCGCATCGTCGCCGTCGACGGCAAGTCGACGGTGGGCTGGACGCTCAACAAGGCCGTCGACGCGATCACCGGTCCCGCGGGCGAGAACGTGAAGCTCACCGTCCGCCGCGACGGAATCGACGAGCCGATCGAACTCACCCTCGTGCGCGAGGAGATCAAGATCCGCTCGGTGAACGGATGGTGGAAGAAGGCGCTCGACGAGAAGGGTTCGCCGGTGTGGGACTGGTACCTCGCCCCCGAGTCGGGCATCGGCTACGTGCGCCTCACGAGCTTCAACGACGACAGTTTCGACGACTTCATGGCGGCCGTGAAGGAGATGCGCGCCGAGCGCGACCTGCGCGGGCTCGTGCTCGACCTCCGTCACAACCCGGGCGGCCTCCTCAAGAGCGCCGTCGACTTCTCGAACGCGTTCGTGTCGCGCGGCCGCATCGTGGCGGGACAGGACCGCAACGGCCGGCAGGTGTGGCAGATGAGCGCGGACCCGAGCAGGGCAGCGCTCGACGACCTGCCCGTCGTCGTGCTCGTGAACCAGGGTTCCGCGAGCGCGAGCGAGATCGTGTCGGGCGCGATCAAGGCGCACGATGCCGGCGTCGTGGTCGGCGACCGCAGCTTCGGCAAGGGCTCGGTGCAGACGGTGCATCCGTGCGGCGACCAGCGCGCGGACGCGCAGCTGAAGCTGACCACGCAGTACTACGTGCTGCCCCCGGGACCCGGCGAGACCGAGCCGCGGCTCGTGCACAAGCGCCCCGGCTCGAGCGACTGGGGCGTGAATCCCGACCTCGTCGTCAAGATGATGCCCGAGCAGATCGAGAAGGCGCTCACCCTCCGCCAGTCCGCCGACGTGATCGAGGAGTGGAAGGCGGCGTCGGAGCAGAAGGCGCGGCCGAACGTGCAGGATCTCCTGACGCAGGGAATCGATCCCCAGCTCGAGCTTGCGGTGCTGATCCTCAAGGCGCGGGCGCTCAAGGACTTCGAGGCGGCCGCGCAGGCGAACGCCGGCAAGCCCGCCACGGTGACGAAGGGCGGCTGAGCGCGAAGCGGGCCAGTCGGGCCCGCGTCGTGCGCGACAGAGTCGACCGCTGCGGCGC
>JBIKWD010000192.1:0-6042 GCA_044356505.1 Phycisphaerales bacterium | reverse complement strand
GACGAGCGGGCGCTGGCCGCCGAAAGGGCCGAGCTTGCCGCGAGAGAGGCGCAGACGGCCGAGCGCCGACGGGCCGACGAACTGAAGCAGGTGAGCGAGTTCCAGACCGCGATGCTCGACCAGATCAGCACCGTGAAGGCCGGCGAGGAGCTGATGGGCGACCTGCGCGCGCGGCTCGAGAAGGCGCTCGCGAAGGACGGCGTCGAGGAGGGCGATCGCACAGCGCAGCTTGGGCGTCTCGAGGACCTGCTCGCGCGGGTGAACGCCACCGACGCGGCCGCCGCGATGATCGACCGCACCATCCTAGGGCCCGCGGTCAAGGTGCTCGACGATCGGTTCAAGGACCAGCCCGCGGTCGACGCCCAGCTGCGGTCGGCGCTCGCGACCATCTACTACAAGCTCGCGCTGTACGACGAGGCGCTTCTGCTGCACAGCTCCGCGCTCGACACCCGGCGGCGCGTGCTTGGCGAGGATGCTCGCGAGTCGATCGCCTCGACCAGCGATGTCGGGGTCGTCCTGCAGGCGCAGGGGCGCAGCACCGAGGCCGAGCCGTACCACCGCGAGGCGCTCGAGAGAGCCAGGCGCGTGCTCGGCGAGGACGACGCGTTGACGATCTCCTCCATCTCGAACATGGGATTCCTGCTGCGCGAGCAAGGGAAGTTCGCCGAGGCCGAGCCGTACTACCGCGAGGCGCTCGCGAACGGTCGCCGCGCGTTGGGCGACGACGCGTACGCCACGATCCGCGCGCTCGGCAGCCTCGGCTCGCTTCTCCGGGCGCAGAGCAAGTTCGAGGAGGCTGAGCCGATCTATCGCGAGACCCTCGAGCGCCGCCGCCGTGTGCTGGGCGAAGACCATTCCGAAACCATCACCGCGACGAACAACATGGCGACGCTGCTCCGCGACCTGCGCAGGTTCGCGGAAGCGGAGCCCTACCAGCGCGAAGCGCTTGCGAAGTCGCGTCGCACGCTCGGCGACGAGCATCCCGACACGATCAGCTGCCTCTCCAACCTCGGCTCGCTGCTCGTCGCGATGAAGAGGCCCGCCGAAGCCGAGAAGTGCTTCCGCGAGGCGCTCGACGCGCGGCTCCGCGTGCTCGGGAAGGAGCATCCGAACACGCTCATCACGGTGCTGAGCCTCGGGTTCCTGCTTCGCTCGGAGGGGAGGCACCAGGAGGCGGTCGACCTGCTGGCGCCGCATGAGGACGCCGCGCGCGGCGCGTTCACGGGGTCGAACCGCGTGAACCTCGCGGGCCTGCTGACGTCGCTCGGGAGGGCCCGCGTGGGGCTCGGCTACGACAGTGCGCGTTTCGCGCTCGCCGAGCAGAATCTCCTCGAGGCCCATCCGATCTTCCTGAAGGGCTTCGGCGAGAAGCACAGCAACACGCGCGGCGCGGCCGAGGGCCTGGTCGAGCTCTACACGGCGTGGGGCGCTGCCGAGCCCGGCAAAGGGTACGAGGAGAAGGCTGACGAGTGGCGTGCGCGACTCGAGGCGAGCAAGACGCAGCCGTCCGCAGCGCCGAAGAGCTGAGTCTGTGCCGCGGGACCGACGGCGCGCCTATCGCCGGATCTCGAACTTCTCGAAGAGGAACGCGGGGCTCACCGTGCAGCCGACGAGGGTCCACGGGCCAAGGCTGCGCGCGCGTTGCCACGCGTTCGGCGGGACCTCGATCTGCGGGCGTTCGCCGTCGAAGAGTGCTGTGCCGAGGATCTCGGTGCGGACGCGGCCGTCGGGGCCCTCGATCGAGAGTTCGAGCGGCGCGCCCGCGTAGAAGTGCCAGATCTCGGCCGCGTCCACCCGATGCCAGCGGTTCTCGACGCCGCCCGGCAGCAGGAAGTAGATCGCCGTGCCCGACGCGCGGCCGCCGTCGCTGCGCGGCTCCCGCCAGGTCTCGCGATAGAAGCCTCCCTCGGGGTGCGGCGCGAGGCCGAGAAGACGGATGATCTCGTCGGCGGTTTCAGGACGCTCCGGCAGGGGAATGGTGTGTTCGGGCATGGGCGCACCCTATACTCGCGCCCGACATTTCGCACCCCCACGGAACTCCATACGAGATGAGCCAGGCCACGATGACCGAACCGAAGTCGCAGCGCGCGCGCACGCCCGAGACGGGCGCCATCCTCGTCACCGGCGCGGGCGGCGAGATGGGCCACACGCTCCTCGCCATGCTCGCGGCCGCCCATCACGGAACGCGCGAGATCATCGCGATGGACCTGCGCGACCTGCCGAAGGAGAGCGCGTCCCATGTGTCGCAGGCCTACGCGGGCGATGTGAGCGACCCCGCCCTCATCGAGTCGATCGCCCTCAAGCACGAGGTCGCCGAAGTGTGGCACCTCGCGGCCTTGCTCTCGACGCGCGGCGAGAAGAGCCCCGAGCTCGCGCTCAAGGTGAACGTGATGGGAAGCGCCAACCTGCTCAAGCTCGCGGCCGACAGCGCAGCGCGCCGCGGCGCGAGCGTGAAGTTCATGTTCCCGTCGACGATCGCCGTCTACGGCGTGCCGACCCTCGAGGCGAAGTGCGCCGCGGGCCGCGTGACCGAGGACCAGTGCCTCGAGCCGATCACGATGTACGGCGTCAACAAGCGCGCGGTCGAGGAGATGGGCCGCTACTACGCGCGCCACTACCGCCTGCTCGCAGCCGACCGCATGGACTGCGCCGTCGACTTCCGCTCGATCCGCTTCCCGGGCATCATCTCGGCCGACACCGTGCCGACCGGCGGCACCAGCGACTACGGCCCCGAGATGCTGCACTCGGCCGCGCAGGGCAAGCCCTACGCATGCTTCGTGCGCCCCGACGCGCGCATTCCGTTCATGACCATGCCCGATGCGGTGCGCTCGCTCATGGAGCTTGCCGCGGCGCCGCGCGAGAAGCTCACGCGGCTCGTCTACAACGTGTCGGCGTTCGCGCCCAGCGCGGAGGAGATCGCCGACAAGGTGCGCGAGTTCTTCCCGAAGGCCGAGATCACCTACGCGCCGACCGTCGAGCGCCAGAAGATCGTCGACAGCTGGCCCGAGGACTGCGACGACGGCGCCGCGCGCCGCGACTGGGGCTGGAAGCCCGAGCATGGGTTCCACGACGCGTTCGCGAAGTACCTCGTGCCGAAGATCAAGGCGCGCTACGGCTGCTGAAATCGCGCCGACGTCCGGCGGAAGGTGGAGCGCATGATGGTCGAGCCGATCATCCTCGTTCCTGTTCTCGGTGGCCTCGCCGGGGTGGTCCTCGGCTACGTGTCCATGCGCATGGCGCGCAAGCTCCGCCAGATTCGCGACACGCCGACGTCGAAGGCCGCGGGCGTGTTCATCGGCGACGTCGAGCTGAAGGGGACCGCGGAGAGCGATCATCCGCTCACGAGCTATCTCGCCGAAGCGCGCTGCGTGTACTACACCTGGTGCATCGAGGAGCACTGGCGGCGAACGCGCACCGAGAGCTATACGGATTCGAAGGGCAACCGGCGCACGCGAACCGTGGTCGAGACGGGCTGGGACACGGTCGCTTCGGGCGGCGAGCAGATGCCGTTCTACCTTCTCGACGACTCGGGGCACATCCTCATCCGGCCGGACGGCATGGACGTCGAGGGAACGTCGGTCTTCTCGTTCGAGTGCACGTCCCGTCACCCGCTCTACTACGGAAAGGGCCCGCCCGACGGCGTGAGGGGTTCGACCGAAGATCGCCGCTTCACGGAGCAGGCGATACCGATCCACGCGGGTATCTTCGTCATGGGTGTCGCGCGCGAGCGAAGCGACGTGGTGGCGGCCGAGATCGCGTATGCGGGCAATGCGCGTTTTTCGCTCGTCACGATGCGCAGCGAGGACTCGGTTGCAAGCGGCTATGCGGCGAAGGCTTGGATCGCAGGGGTGTTTGGCGCCATCGCCGCCGTGGCTGGCGTGGCCATCCACGCGGGGGTCCACAACGCCCCCGAGGCCGAGCTTGTCCTGCGCAGCGTTGCCGCGCTCGGGGGCTATCTCGCGGTGGTTGCGCTCCTCTGGGCCGTGATGACCCTCAACACCCTGCTCGCCTTGCGGCAGCGTGTGCGTCGGGGCTGGGCGAACATCGACGTCGAGCTCAAGCGGCGCGCGGACCTCATTCCGAACCTCGCGGAGTCCGTGAAGGGCGTCCGCGGCCACGAGCGCGAGACGCAGGAACTCCTCGCGCGCATGCGATCCCAGTTCTCGATCGCGCCGCAGGCCGTGCGCGAGGGCGCGGCGGGCGTCGAGGGACTCGCACCGTCGGTCGTCGCGCTGTCAGAGCGCTACCCCGCGCTGAAGGCGAGCGAGAACTTCCTTGCGCTCCAGCACGAACTCGTGCGCACCGAGTCGCGCATCGCCCTCGCGCGCACCTACTACAACGGCATGGTGACGGCGTTCAACGCGCGCATCGCGGTGTTTCCCCACTCGGTCCTCGCGTCGCTCGGCGGGCTGCGGCCCTTCGCCTATTTCGAGGCGACGGGTCTCGAACGCGAGGCGGTCAGGGTCGACTTCGCCCGATGACGGCGCGGGCTGTGGTAGACTTTTCGGATGCCGACGCGCAGCGACGATTCTGCCTCGCAGCCAGGCGAGCCTCCGGCGACCTGCGACGCCCGCCTTGCGCAGCCCGGGGCCCCCTACGAGGCGTCTGGGGAGCTCGGGCTCTGGTGGATTGCGACCCTTCCGGGAATGCTGGCGGGTGCGGGCGCCGGGCTGCTTGTGGGCGCCGTGTTCGGCGAGCGCTACTTCGCGCCGATGAGGACAGGACTGCCCCGGCGGCTCAAGTCGATCTTGTGGGTGATGGTCGTCTGCATCGCGGCGGTCGCGATCGTGACCGCGGCATGCACGCGGGTCGGCCGCGTCCGCTCCGCGTGGTTCACCTTCGTGATCGGCCTCGCGGGCGGCCTCACCTTCGCGATGTTCGGGCTGTGCGCCTTCGTCGCCGTCGGGACCAGCGGTGGGCCGATGGGCGCACCGGCCGTGCGCGGGGGCTCTGCGATCGCCTCGTCCGCGTGGGCGCTCTTCTCCGACTGGAGCGCGCTCGAAGCAGGGCTTGCGTCTTCCGTGCCGAATCCCGTCACGCGCGTCGTTCTTCTCGTGTGCTGCGGCATCGTGGCCGCTGCGGTCGGAGGCGCGACCGTCCTTCTGCATGGATTTGCAACCAGTCGGCTCCTCTATGACGAGGCGACCGGCGGCTGGTACCGCTGGCCCGCCGAGATCGCGACGCTTGAGCCGGAGTCGCGCCCGCGCGAGCGATGGAAGCTCAGCGAGTGGACGCCGATCGTCGACGCCGCCGACCTCGCGTCCCGCAGCGAGTGGATCGTGCTGCGGCTGCACGGCCCGCGCAACCCGGAGGTGGTCGCGCCACGCGGCCGCGAGGACGGCGCCGACGCAGGGCTGCCGCTCGTGTCGCTCGAGCGCGCCACTGCGAAGGACAAGCGGTCGTTCTCGTGGCGCAAGTTCCGGAAGGTCGCGAAGCGCGACGTCGAGACCGAGTCCGATGGGCCTGCGTTCTTCGTGAGCCAGGAAGAACTCGACGCGCTGCTCGTGCGGGTGGCGGAGGGGGTCGACCGCAGCGCTTCTGAGGGCTGATCGCGGCGTGGTGGTCAAAAAGCGCGAAACATACTGCGTTCGTTGTTGACTAGTCAGACTAGTCATGCTAGTATCGACGCATGGTTGCTCGCGTTGTCACTCTCACGGAAGCCAAGGCCAAACTGTCCGAGATCCTCGACGCCGTCGAGCGCGGCGAGGAGTTCGTGATCGTGCGACATGGCGAGCGCATCGCTCGCCTGCGGTCCTATCGCGTCACGGAGCAAGATGACGGCGCGAGGGCGCCGACGCTCGCAGCGCGGCTCCGGCGCCTTCGGGACGCGTCAGCGGCGGATCGTGCGGTGGTCAAGGAGATCTTCCGCCGCGAGGGACGCCGCGACGGACGCCGCGACGGACGCCGCGACGGACGCCGTGAGGGCGTTGGATTGGGTGCGGCGGAGTTGAAGAAGTTGGCGCGGGAGGGCTTGGAATGATCGTGGTGGATGCGTCTGCATTTCTTTCCGTCGTGCTGGGAGAACCGTCGAGCGACGCTGTC
>JBIKWD010000027.1:0-21852 GCA_044356505.1 Phycisphaerales bacterium | reverse complement strand
CGACGCGAATCCCCAGACCTGGGAAGCCGTCTCCGTGACCTCCATGATCCCGGTCGGGACCCAGTGGCTCGTCTATCAGGTCGCCTTCCAGAACGCCTCGATCGGCACGAACGCCGGATTCGTCGATCTCGCCGGCCTCGACATCGTGCAGGTTCCGACCCCGGGTGCGCTCGCACTGCTCGGACTCGCGGGTCTCGGCGTCTCCCGCCGTCGCCGCTGATCCGAACGACACTCCCTTTCCGCGACTCTCCCTCCCCTTTCTCCTTCTCTCCTTCTCTCCTTCTCTCCCTCTCCCTCTCCCTCTCCCTCTCCCTCTCCCTCTCAGGAACACGACGCACGCCTCCGCAACTTGCGGGGGCGGCGTCGTCTTCTCACCCCGGCGCGCGCGGTATCGGTAGACTCGGGCATGCCCGATGGCATGCCCATCCTGACCCTCGCTGCGGGCGTCGAGAACCTGCCGCTCCTCACCACGCTGGCGTTCGGCTTCGCCGCAGCGTGGGTCCTCGGCCTGATCACGCACCGCCTCGGCCTTTCGCCGATCGTCGGATACCTGCTCGCAGGCGTCGCGATCGGCCCGCACACGCCCGGGTTCATGGGCGACATCGGAATCGCGCAGCAGCTCGCCGAGATCGGCGTGATCCTGCTGATGTTCGGCGTCGGGCTGCACTTCCAGCTGAAGGACCTCTGGGCCGTGCGCGGTGTCGCCATTCCCGGCGCGATCGGGCAGAGCCTCGTCGCGACGGTCGTCACGGTGGGTGTCCTTCATCTCCTGGGCTGGCCATTGCGCTCCGGGCTCATCCTCGGGATGGCGATGGCGGTCGCGAGCACGGTCGTGCTGCTGCGCGTCCTGCTCGACCGCAACATGCTTGGCACGGTGCACGGGCATGTCGCGGTCGGATGGCTGATCGTCGAGGACATCATGACGGTGCTCCTCCTCGTGATGGTGCCGCTCTTCGCGATCGACGAATCCGGAAGCCCCACCGCCGCGGCCGCCGACTCGGCGCTCGCCACCGCGGGCTGGGCCGTGCTCAAGCTCATCGCGCTGGTCGCGATCGTGCTCCTCGCCGGCTCGCGCATCGTGCCGTGGATCCTGGCGCAGGTCGCGAAGCTCCGTTCGCCCGAACTCTTCACGCTCACGGTGCTCGTCCTTTCGATCACGATCGCTGTCGGCAGCGCCAGCCTGTTCGGCGCATCCGTCGCCCTCGGCGCCTTCCTTGCGGGAATCGTCGTCGCGCAGTCGCCGGTCAGCCACCACGCGGCGGCGGATGCGCTGCCGATGCGCGATGCGTTCGCGGTGCTCTTCTTCGTGTCGGTCGGCATGCTGTTCAACCCGTTCTTCGTGGTCGACCAGCCCATGCTCGTCCTCGTCGGCGTCGGCGTGGTGCTGGTCGCGAAGCCGCTCGCGGCGCTCGTGATCGTCGCGATCTGCGGCTATTCGGTGCGCACCGCGCTCACGGTCGCGATCGGCCTCGCGCAGATCGGCGAGTTCTCGTTCATCCTCGCGTCGGTCGCCAAGCAGCATGGCCTGCTGCCGGACGACGGCATGAACATGCTGGTCGCGACGGCGATGATCTCGATCACCGTCAACCCGCTGCTCTTCCGATCGCTCGACCGCTTCGAGCGCGCGATCCGGCGGGTGCCGTGGCTCTGGCGGCTGCTCGATGCGCGCCACGCCCGCCGCACCCAGGGGCTCGACGCCGATGCCGCGACGCGGCTCTCGACGCGCACAAAGCCGCTTGCGGTCGTGGTGGGCTACGGCCCGGTCGGACGTCTCGTCGACGCGCTTCTCCGCGACGCCGGCCTCGAGACCGCGATCGTCGACATGAACATCGACACGGTGCGGCAGCTCCAGTCGAAGGGCCGGATCGCGATCTACGGCGATGCGTCGCGGCGCGAGGTGCTCGAGCAGGCGGGAATCCGCGATGCGGTGCACCTCGTGCTGAGCCTTCCGAACAGCGAGGAACGCGGATCGCTCGTGATGCTCGCCCGCGAACTGAACCCCTCGATCGAGATCACGGCGCGCGCGCGCTACCTCGCCGAGCGCGAGGTGCTGACCCGCGCGGGCGCGAACACCGTCGTCAGCGAGGAAGGCGAGTCGGGAATCGCCCTCGCGCGCCGCGTGCTCGAGCGCCGGGGCCTCGAGCCCGCGCAGGTCGAGAAGCTCCTCGTCGCCGTGCGTCGGATCTGGAGCATGAACTGAGAGGTCCTCGTTGGTCGATTCGCTTTCGCTTTCCGCACTCCTCCTCGCCTCCTCCGAGACCACGGCGCCGCGGTTCGTGGACCGCTCCGCCGCGCTCGGCATCGCGCCAGCCGGCAGTCACGCGGCGTGGGGCGACGTGAACACCGACGGCTGGCCGGACCTCTGGACGGGCGGCGTGCTGTGGATCAACCGCGAGGGCAAGTCGTTCACGCGCGTCGACGCGCCGGGCGAAGGCGCGATCGCGGACATCGACAACGATGGCACGGGCGACCTCGTGTCGTTCTCGCCGCTCGCGGTGGCGCGCGGCATACGCGAGGGCGATTCGATCCGCTTCGAGCCGGTGACGCTGCCCGAACTGCCGACGACGATCTCGCGCGGCGTCGCGGTCGGCGACTTCGACGGCAACGGCTTCGTCGACGCGTACTTCGGCGGCTACGAGAACTGGCCGACGCAGACGACCTATCCGTCGATCCTGCTTCTGAACGACGGCGGCAAGGGCTTCCGCGTGGCCTCGACCGCCGCCGATGGCCGCACGCGCGGCGTGACGGCATGCGACTTCGACGAGGACGGCGACCTCGATGTGTACCGCTCGAACTACCGCCTGCAGCCGAACGCGCTTCTTGTGAACGACGGCAAGGCCGGGTTCGCGAACGAGGCCGCGAAACGCGGCGCGCTGGCGACGAGCCCGGGCTTCGACGGCGGCCACTCGATCGGCGCGTGCTTCGGCGACTTCGACAGCGACGGCCGGTTCGACCTCTTCGCCGGCAACTTCGCGCACGTCGACTCGCGCGGGGACCAGCCGAAGAGCCGGTTCCTGAAGAACGGCGGCGCTGCGAAGGGCTGGGTGTTCGAGGATCTCGGCGAGTGCGGCGTGTGGTACCAGGAGTCCTACGCGTCGCCAGCCGCCGCCGACTTCGACAACGACGGCGACCTCGACGTGTTCTTGACGACGGTGTACGCGACGGCCAGCTTCAAGAAGCCGAACTTCCCGGTGCTCTTCCGGAACGGCACGGCGAAGGGCGATGCGGCGTGGACCTTCGCCGACGCCACCGCCGGGTCCGGCCTCGAGTCGCTGCCCGCGACCTACCAGGCCGCATGGGCCGATGTGAACCGCGACGGGCGGCTCGACCTCGTCACCGCGGGCAGGCTCTTCATGAACGAGGGTTCGGACGACGCGCACTGGCTCGGCCTGCGACTTCGCGGCGACGGATTCCGCGTCAATCGCGATGCGATCGGCGCACAGGCGCGCGTCACGCTGCCCGACGGACGCACGCTGTCGCGCCAGGTCGAGGCGGGAACGGGCGAGGGCAATGCGAACAGCCCGATCCTGCACTTCGGGCTCGGTGCGTGCGCGGGGCCGCTCGAGGTCGAAGTCCGCTGGCCGAACGGCGAGCGGCTCAACGCGCGTCTCGACGGAGTGGATCGAATCCTCGAGCTCGCGCAGCAGCTTCCGGCGCCGTGAGGCCGGGCTCAGCCTCCGCTCCACGCGCCGAGCAGGATGGAGAGATCCGCAGCGCCCACCGATCCGTCGAGGTCGAGATCGGCTGCGGAGCCTGCCGAACCCCACGCGCCGAGCATGATGGCGAGGTCGCTTCCACCAACGGCGCCGCTTGCATCGAGGTCGCCGCACGCGAACGCCGACGACGCCCAGAAAGCAGCGACATCTGCGCCGTCGAGATCGCTGTCGCCGTCGAAGTCGAGCATCTCGCGGCCGGGGACGAGCGGCCCGAGCCCCCACTGCGCGTACTGCGCCCAGTCGAGCGGTCCGACGACGCCGTCGCCGTCGACATCGCCGAGCCGCGAAGGCGGATAGGCCGTCCACCGGGCGTTCATCGGAAGACTCGTCAGCGTGCGCGTCGGCCCGCCCGCCGGCCAGCGCACCTCGATCGAGTCGACGCCCGCGGCGTTCCCGAGCCCGAAGTGCAGCGTCGTCTCGTGCTGGGCGAGGAACGAGTTGCCACCGCAGAGGACTTCGCGCCATTGCGGCGGCAGCGGCTGGCCCTTGGCGCCGCGCGCGACGAGCGTGGCCGACGCGCCGATCGCGTCGCGCACGCGGCCGTCGCCGGCCACGCGCAGACGCAGCCAGTTGCGCTGGGCGCCCTCCTGGTTCATCAGGAGGCGCACGGGGCCACCGTAGTTGTTGAGGAGGAGATCGAGGTCGCCGTCGCGGTCGAGGTCGCCGACCGCCGACGCGAACGAGAGGTTCGCCGTGCCTGCGACGGCCGCCGCGGCCGCGATGTCCGTCATCGGCGGCGCCCCGGGATTGCGGTAGAGCGCGTTCGGCTGGAACTCGTTGTTCACGTAGAGATCGAGATCGCGGTCGTTGTCGAAATCCCAGAAGATCGCGCCCCAGCTCATCTTCAGGTTCGCGACGCCCCACTCCGCCTCGCCGCGCGCGAACGGTCCCTTGGCCGCGCTGAGAAGCAGCGGATTCACGCCGAGGAGCGGCGGCTGCGGGTCGGGCAGGTTGGTGAAGTAGTAGTCGGGACGCCCGTCGCCCGTGAGGTCGCCGCAGGCAACGCCCATCGAGCAGAGCGACACATCCATGCCCGTCCCCGCTGAGACATCGACGAAGGTCCCCAGCGAGTTGCGCCACAGCCGGTTCGGGACGCCGGCAAAGCCGCGGTCGTTGCTCACGCAGAGGTCCGGCCACGAGTCGCGGTCGTAGTCGGCCCAGACCGACTGGTAGCTCAGCCCCGTGGAGGCCACGCCGAGCGCGGCCGCGACATCCTCGAAGGTGCCGTCGCCGCGGTTTCGCAGCAGTCTGTTGGGCTCGGCCGCGGAGTAGGTGCAGAGGTGGAGGTCGAGCCAGCCGTCGCCGTCGAAGTCCGCGACGCTCATCCCCGTCGAGAGCACGGTGAAGCCGAAGCCCGCCGCCGCCGAGACATCCGCGAACGACAGGTTTCCGTCGTTCCGATAGAGGCGCGTCGGGTGGTACTTCTGCGCGACGACGAGGTCGAGGTCGCCGTCGCGGTCGTAGTCGAACGCGGCGAGTCCCGCGCCCGAGGGCGAGGCGGCGATGCCGCTCGTCGCGCTTCGGTTCGTGAACACGCCGCTTCCGTTGTTCGCGTAGAGGCCGACGAGGCCGTCGGCGCGGCCGAGAAGGACGAGGTCGAGGTCGTCGTCGCCGTCGAGGTCGGCGACCGCCATGCCGTAGCCGTCCTGCGGCGCCGTGATGGGCGGCCCGAAGGTCATGTTGTAGACCACGCCGCGCGCGGAGTGCTCGCTTGTGAACGGCGCGACGGACTGTGCGAGCACCGAGCCCGAGAGGACCAGAGGCGCGCCCAGCGCAAGCGGCACGGGGATGCGAGAGCCGTGAACGAACACTTCCACGGTCAATGTCCCAACAATCCGCGCAGAATCAAGCCATCTCGCCGGGAGCCCCGCGGACGAGGCCCTGCGTGGGCCAGCCGAGGCGGGCGAGGGTCTCAGAATCTCGCGGAACCGGGCGGCGACTCAGGCCATCACGGCGGCGCGGCCCGCGTTCGAAACGATCGCGTTGAGCGTCGCGCTCGGGCGCATGGCCGTCGAGGTCTTCTTCTCGCACGGGTGGTAGTAGCCGCCGATGTCGACGGGCTTGCCCTGCGCGCCGTTCAGCTCGCCGACGATCTTGCCCTCGTTCGAGGTCATCTCCGCCGCGATCGGCGCGAAGTGCGCGGCGAGCGCCGCATCCTTCGCCTGCGCCGCCAGCGCCTCGGCCCAGTACATCGCGAGGTAGAAGTGGCTGCCGCGGTTGTCGAGGTCGCCGACCTTGCGCGCGGGACCCTTGTTGTTCACGAGGTAGCGGCCGATCGCCTCGTCGATCGTGTCGGCGAGCACCTGCGCCTTCGCGTGGCCCGCGGTCGAGGCGAGATGCTCGAAGCTCGCGCCGAGCGCCTGGAACTCGCCGAGCGAGTCCCAGCGGAGCGAGTTCTCCGCCACGAACTGCTGCACATGCTTGGGGGCCGATCCGCCCGCACCCGTCTCGAAGAGGCCGCCGCCGTTCATCAGCGGCACGATCGAGAGCATCTTCGCGCTCGTTCCGAGCTCGAGGATCGGGAAGAGGTCGGTGAGATAGTCGCGCAGCACGTTGCCCGTCACCGAGATCGTGTCGAGCCCCTGCTTCAGTCGCTCGCACGAATAGGTGCAGGCTTCCGCAGGTGCCTTGACCGTGATCTCGAGGCCCTTCGTGTCGTGGTCCTTCAGGTACGCGTGCGCCTTCTTGAGGAGCTCGCGGTCGTGCGGGCGCTTCTCGTCGAGCCAGAAGCACGCGGGCGTCTTCGAGAGCCGGGCGCGCGTGACGGCGAGCTTCACCCAGTCCTTGATCGCGGGATCCTTCGTCTGGCACGCGCGCCAGATGTCCCCCGCCTCGACCTTGTGCTCGAGGAGCACGGTGCCCGACGCATCGACGACGCGCATGGTGCCCGAGGCCTTCGCCTCGAAGGTCTTGTCGTGCGAGCCGTACTCCTCGGCCTTCTGCGCCATGAGGCCGACATTCGGCACGCTGCCCGTCGTCTTCGGGTCGAACGCGCCGTTCTTCCGGCAGAAGTCGACCATGCTCTGGTAGATGCCCGCGTACGAGCGGTCGGGAATCACGGCGAGCGCGTCCTGCGTCTTGCCCGCGGCGTTCCACATCTTGCCGCCCTCGCGGATCAATGCCGGCATCGAGGCGTCGACGATCACGTCGCTCGGGACATGGAGGTTCGTGATGCCCTTGTCCGAGTCGACCATGGCGATCGCGGGGCCGTTCGCGTAGACGGCCTTGATGTCGGCCTCGATCGCCACGCGCTCGGCCTCGGGGAGCGCCGCGATCTTCGCGACGAGGTCGCCGAAACCGTTGTTGACATCGACGCCCGCCTTCGCGAGCGCGGCGGCGTGCTTCTCGAACACAGGCTTGAAGAACGCCTTCACGGCGTGGCCGAAGATGATCGGGTCGGAGACCTTCATCATCGTGGCCTTGAGGTGGATCGACCAGAGGACGCCCTTCGCCTTCGCGTCGGCGACGGTCGACTCGAGGAACGAGACGAGCGCCTTGCGCGAGAGGAAGGTGCCGTCGAGGATCTCGCCGGCCGAGAGCTTGAGGCCGTCCTTCAGCACGGCCGTCGCGCCGTCGGCGCCGACGAACTCGATCTTCGCGGTGGTCGCGGCCGGAATCGTGAGGCTCTGCTCGTTCGCGAAGAAGTCGCCGCCGGACATCGAGGCGACCGCGGCCTTCGAGTCCGCGGCCCATGCGCCCATCTTGTGCGGGTTGGCGCGCGCGTAGTCCTTCACGCTCTTGGTCGACCGGCGGTCGGAGTTGCCTTCGCGGATGACGGGGTTGACGGCGCTGCCCATGACCTTCGCGTAGCGGGCGCGCGCATCCTTCTCGCCGTCGGTCTTCGGCTCGTCGACGAAGTCGGGGAGGTCGTAGCCCTGCGACTGGAGTTCCTTGATCGCGGCCTTCATCTGCGGCACCGACGCCGAGATGTTGGGGAGCTTGATGATGTTCGCCTCGGGCTTGAGGCAGAGCGCGCCGAGTTCGGCGAGGTGATCGCCGATCCGCTGCTCGGGCTTCAGCCGCTCGGGGAATGCCGCGATGATTCGGCCCGAGAGCGAGATGTCGCGCGTCTCCACCTCGATGCCCGCGGGCGCCGCGAACATGCGGATCAAGGGCAGGAGCGAATAGGTCGCCAGCATGGGCGCCTCGTCGGTGTGCGTGTAGATGATCGTGGGCTTGGCGGACATCGTTCGATCCTCTCGGTGCAGGCCCGTCTTGCGTTCGCGCGCCACAGGCGCGTTCCCGCCTTCAAGGGGAGGTCAGTGTACGGCGCGACCGCTCGGACGGGAAGGTTTCCCCCACCGCTCGAAGCGGGTCGATTTCCCTCCACCGCCGCTCGCCGACGATGCAAGCATCCCGAGGGGGAAACCACGATGCAACAGGATTCGATGCAGCCGAGCGGCGCGACCCACAAACCGGCCCTGGCACCCGACGCGCCATCGGGGGCGTCTGCCGAAGGGGTTGGCGATGCCGCGCGCCTGCGGTGGATGCGCCGCGTCCTCCGGGTCATGGCTGCGGCGTCGCTCGTGTCGCTGCTCCTCGCGCTCGCCTTCGCGCCGCGGCTCGTCTCGACCGCGGCGCTGGTGCTCACGGGCTCGTGCCTTCTCCTCGTCGTGATCGACATCGGCCAGACGCGCGCTCGGGTCGCGGCCGATGCGGTGCGGTCGGAACTCGCCTCCTCCGATGCCGCGCGCAAGGCCGGGGTTCGCACCGCGGTGCGTCTTGCGCTCGCGATCGGGCTTGCGGCCTTCGCGGTCGTCGCGATGGTGCTCGACCGCACGATGCTGGTGGCGGGCTCGGCGTTCGCCCTTTCGGCGGTCGCCATCTTCGGTGCGCCCGCATGGCTGGCGACGGTGGGCGACAACGAGGCGATGGCGAGCGCGGATGCCGAGGCGCGGCGCGGCAACCGGTCCTGAGGAGAGCTACAGTGCGGCGATGCACCCGCTTGAAGCATCGATCGCCGCCTACGAGTCCGGCGTGGCACGACTCCGCGAGGCCTGCGGCGGACTCTCCGACGCCCAGCTCAACACCCGCATCGCCCCCGGCACCTGGAGCATCCAGGAGGTGGCCGTCCATCTCCTCGACAGCGACCTGATCGCGACGCATCGCATGCGGCGGATCGCGGCGGAGCACCTGCCGCTCCTCGTGAGCTACGACGAGAACGCGTTCATCGCCAATCTGCCGGCGGATCGATTGGACTTCGCCGTGGCGATCGATCTGTTCGAGGTGCATCGCCGCTACACCGCGCAGTGGCTTCGCACGCTGCCGGCCGAGGCGTTCGCGCGCGAGGGGATCCACACCCAGCGCGGCAAGATCACGCTCGGGCAGATCGTCGATCTCTACGCATCGCATGTCGACCATCACCTCAAGTTCGTGCACGGCAAGCGCGCGGCCCTGAAGGCCTGAATCCCCCTTCCCCGCCACCATCCAATGCCAACGCTCTTCTCTCCGCTCGGGCTCGGGTCGCTCGAGGTTCCGAACCGCATCTTCATAGCGCCGCTCACCCGCTGCCGCTCCGAGGCGGGCGATGTGCCCGGCGAACTGATGGCCACGCACTAGGCTCTGTCTGACGGATCCCCTGGACGTCGATCCACGCGGCATCCCGGCTGGCGGCGTCGGCTTCACCTCGCTGTATCGCTGCGGATACAGCTTCGTTTCACCTCCTTGCCATCCGGGCGCCGCGCGGATCTTTGGTCCCGGGGATCCGTCAGACAGAGCCTACGCGCAGCGCGCAAGCGCGGGCCTCCTCATCGCCGAAGCGACGATGGCGATCGCCAACAACTGCGCGTTCACGGGGGCGCCGGGCGTCCACTCAGACGCGCAGGTCGCGGGCTGGCGCAAGACGACCGACGCCGTCCACGCGAAAGGCGGCCGCATCTACCTCCAGCTCTGGCACGGTGGCCGCGCGTGTCACTCGCGCCTGAACGGCGGAGTGCAGCCCGTGGCGCCGAGCGCGATCGCGATCGAGGGCGGCGAGATCTACACGCCCGACGGGCCGAAGCCCTGCGAGACGCCGCGGGCGCTCCGCGACGACGAGCTCCCGGGCATCGTCGATGGATTCCGCCGCGCCGCCGAGAACGCGAAGCGCGCGGGATTCGACGGCGTCGAGGTGCACGGCGCGAACGGATACCTGCTCGACCAGTTCCTGCGCGACGGCAGCAACAGGCGCAGCGGACCCTACGGCGGTCCCGTCGGGAACCGCATGCGGCTCATGCTCGAGGTCGTCGACGCGGTCGCGACCGTCTTCGGCCACGGACGCGTCGGGCTGCGCATCTCGCCGCTCAACAGCTACAACGCGATGCAGGACAGCGATCCCGCCGGGCTGACGGCCGCGCTGTGCGACGCGCTCTCGCCGCGCGGACTGTCGTACCTCCATGTGATGCGCGCCGACTTCCTCGGCAGGCAGCATGGCGACGTGCTCTCGGTCGCGCGCCGCGCGTTCAAGGGGCCGCTCGTCGCCAACATGGGCTACACCCCCGACGAGGCCGCGCAGGCCGTCGAATCGGGCGCGGTCGATGCGATCGCCTTCGGCACGGCGTTCCTCGCCAACCCGGACCTTCCGGCACGCATCAAGGCGAAGGCGCCGCTCAACGCACCCGATCCCTCGACCTTCTACATGGGCGGGGCGAAGGGCTACACCGACTATCCGACGCTCGCCGACGCGCGAGCTTGAGCGCCGGTTTCGAGCCGTCACGGTTTCAAGCCGTCACGGATTCCACGCGCCGAGGACGATCGCGAGGTCGCCGGCGCCGACGATCCCGTTTCCGTCGAGATCGGCGGCGCTTCCCGCAAGCCCCCAGTCCGCGAGCACGAACGCAAGGTCGGCGCCGTCGACGAACCCGTCGCGGTTGATGTCGGCGAGGCCACCCGAGGGGCACGCGTCCGGCACGCCGTCCCCGTCGCCGTCGTCGCAGTCGGAGCCGACGCCGTTCCACTCGACGCCGAACAGCGCGGCCTCCACGTCGATGATCGGCGCACAGCCGCCCGAAAGGCAGACCGATCCCCAGCTCCGCACGCAGTCCGCCCACGAGGGCAAGGCGCATCCCGGGTCGGCGATGTCGAGCGCGCGGGCGAGTTCACCGACGAACGCCTCGGCCTCGAGCCTCTGCGCGTAGGGCTGGAAGTGCGCGGTGTCGAAGAGGTACCGCATCGACCACCTTCCCCAGCCGTACTCCTCCTCGGTGATGCGCCGGAGATTGAGCGCGAGGATGCGCGGATCGGCGGTCGCAAGGTCGTGGGCGACGACGGGCATCCAGTCGATCGCGGCGAACGCGGTCGACGAGCCTCCGGCGCGGAGTTCCGCTGCAAGCACGATCGGAAACTGCGGATCGTTCATACGGGCGCGGATCCACGCGATCGTCTCCAGCATCTTCACCCTCCACTCGTCGCGGGTCGGCCCGAACACGGCGTCGTTGGCGCCGAGGTGGATGACGGCGACCGATGGCGCGAGCGCCCGCAGCATCGGGCCGGCGTCGGCGTGATCGCCGATCACGTCGCCGAGCCGCATGCCGCCGCGCGCGATCGACTGCACCACGACGCCGCGGTCGGCCGCGAGGCTTCTGAACCGGACGCCGGCGATCTCCTGCCCGGTCTTCGCCGACGCGCCGCGGAACTCGACCTGCAGGTGGTCGCGGCCCGCGAACGAAAGCGGCGGAGTCGGGAGCCATGCGAAGGCTCCGACGGCGGTCTTCTTCCCGAAGCCGAGGAACCCGCCCTCGACCGTCGGTGCGCTCCAGTCGGGCACGTCAAGATCGGTCGGACGGTTCCGCCAGACGAGACCGGGCGAGCTCTTGCCGCGGATCGCCAGCACCTCCGCGACGTACGGCCCCTGCTGCTCGAACCACGGGCCCCCGTCGAGGAGCGGATCGGTCGTGCGCGCGGCGTCGTGCAGGAAGAGCGTGCGCTGCCACTCGAGCGGCGCGCCGGAACCTGCGAGCAGCGCATGCACCACGACGTTTGGCAGCGTCTGCGACGCGGGAAGCGCCGTCGGCGCCAGCGCGCGGCTCGCCTGCGTGGCGGCGAGCCACTGCGGCGGATCGACCTGGTCGATGTTCGAGTAGACCACCGACTCGGTCGCCGGACCGAACACCTTCGCGAAGCGCGCATTGAGGTGAGCGACGTACTGGCGCCCGAATCCGGCGGGCGCCGTCTCCTGCGAGTCGCCGAAGAGCGCGATCCGGACGACCTCGCCCGACGCGGCGGCAAGGAGACCGCGGAAGTACGCGGGGTCGGTCGCCGTGACGCGCGGCACGTCGAGATAGGTCCGCCCGTCGGCGTCGCCCGCTGCGGCGGGCGCCTGCGCAAGGGCCGCGAGTACGACGGCGCCGAGCGCGGCCGCGCAGCCGCGCGGCCGCGTGGCGGAGGAAGTCCTCGGGAACGGCGCGGGCATCCCACGAAAGGTACACCGAGGCGCGGCTCGATCAACCGCCGCGCCCGCAAACCCGGGGTAAACGTTTCGGACCTGACCGAAAACGCGGCACCGCGGCCCTTGCGAGCCGCGGTGCGCCGTGTGCGTCCGCATCCGATGGCGGCGCGCACGCTTCCCCCGATGTCATCGGTCACTCGTCGCCCGCGTCTCCCCCGACAGGAACGCTCGCGACTCCGGGCTTCTTCTCGATCGAGTCCGCGCACAGTTGCGAGAGCGCGAGCAGGAACTCGCGGCCAAGCACGACGCGGCCGGCCTCGGTCAGCTCGCGCGCACCTTGCCCGTACTCGGGAGCGAGCGCGGGCCAGCGCTCGTTCTTCACGAGCACGGTCTCCTCGGTGCCGTCGAGGCGGCGGGACTCGGCGCGCGCCACGTCGAAGATCCGGCCGTCGGCAAACCGCTTGCGAAGAAGCTCGTTGTAGCGGCCGCGGTTGGCGTTGGCCGCGTCCGGTCCGACTCCGACGGCCTTCTTGATGGCGGCCTTGGCGCCGTGATCGGGCTCGCGCAGCGGCGCGGTGCAGTGGACGATCACGAGGCCCGGCCGCGCGGCCTTGAGCGCGTCGACCGCCTGCACGTAGCGGTCCATGACGCGGTTGACGTCGGTCGAGCGGCCGATGTCGGCGCACGAGAACTTGAGGAGCGCGACGTCGACCTTGCCGGCCTCGGGCGAGAGAAGGAACGCCTCGAACGCATCGATCTTGTCCTCGGGCTCGCCGTCGTGGCCGATCGGGGCGTGGAAGATGCCCGGGCGGTCGAACGCGTCGGCCTCGGCCGTGCCGCGACGCTCCCGTCGATGCGCGTCCCGCTCCTGGCCGCGGTACGAGAGCACCTGCATCGCGATGCTCGACTTGCGCGACAGGACGGTCTCGACTCCGTGGACGATCTGTCCGCCGAGCGTCCCGTGGGCGAAGTAGATGCGCTTGCCGCGGAGATCCGACCAGCAGGCCTCCGGGACGCGATCGAGCGCGACGAGGTCGATCTCGGCCGCGGTCTCCTGGCGCTCTTCGGCGCTCTTGCGCGGCTCCTCCTTCTCCTTCCTCGGCGCCTGCGTGTCCTGGCCGCCCCATGCGGCCGGTGCGGCCGTGATTCCGCCTGCAAGGAGCAAGGCCAGGGTCGCTGTCGCAGCAGCACGGTGGATCAACTGTCGCATGGAGTTCTCCCGATGAGTGGATGAATGGATGGGCGGATCGCCCGGCCGCCGCGCCACGAGTGCCGATGCGCGCGGGGCGCCGGGCCGATCGACGCGATGCTATGGGTCGGCGGTTCGCGGTCGAGCGGACGCCAGCGAATCGAGGCGAGTTGCGGTGCTTCGCGGATGACTCCCCAAGCAAGCCGCCGCGCGGAGGGCTGATCTCCGCGCGGCGGCCGCATCCATCTCTCCTCCGCCCTTCGCCGCTCAGGCCTGCGCGAGGCCCTCGCGGATCGCGAAGCGCATGAGTTCGGCGCGCGTGAAGACGCGGAGCTTCTTCATGATGCGCTCCTGGTGTCCGTCGATCGTCTTCGGGCTTCGGGCGAGCTCGTTGCCGATCTCGCCGCGCGAGAGCCCCTTGCCGATGAGACGCAGCACCTCGAGCTCGCGCTGCGTGAGGGAGTCGAGCAGCGTCGCGGGCGGGCTCGCGGGTGCATCGGAGCGTGCGCCCGCCTTGCCGACGACGCGGCCGTTGCGCACCTTCGGCGGCTGGCAGCGGGCGCGGACCTTCGAACCAAGGATGAACGTGCCTTCCGCGCACCGCGCGATCTTCTTGAGGCCGTCGACGATCTCGTCGAGGTCGTCGCCCTTCGCGAAGTAGCCGGATGCTCCGCAGCGGTAGGCGGACGCGAGGAATCCGTCGCGGATGTGTGCGCTCAGGAACACGAAGCGCGTCTCCGGATGCAGGTGGTGCAGACGGTCCGCGACCTCGAAGACATCCGGCCCCGGCATCTCGATGTCGAGAAGCACGACGTCGGGCCGGTGCTCGGCGACCGTGTCGATGACGTCCTCCGCGCTGTCGAGCGACGCGACGCACCGCACCTGGCCATCGGCGGCGAACTGCGCCTTGAGCCCCTCGATGAGGATGACGTGGTCGTCGACGCAGACCACGCGTACCGGCGGGCGCTGCTGGTCGCGCGGCGCCGCAGAGGCCGTCGGCGAGTCGGCCGCCCGCCGCTTTGCGAGCATCCGCGGGGCATCGCCTGCGCGCGTCTCGATGTCAACCGTCCCGATCGTTCCCGTGCTCTCACCCATGGTTCTGCTCCTCTTCGATGTCGACTGCCTTTGCGGACGCAAGCACGTTCGCGAGCGCCGCCGTGATTGAAACAAGGTCCCGCGCGTCGGGAAGCAGCGTCGCTCCCCGAGTCGCGGCCGTGAGACATGCGTCCGCTGCGGGCGGACCGACGATGATCATGCGCGCCGCCGCGCCCCGTGCGAGCCAGCGTTCGGCGTCGGCGGCCTTCAGCGCGTCGCCTTCCACGATCCAGACGCCGGCGGCCGACGGATCGCCCGCGACGTCGAGCACGCCCTCGGCCGCGAGCGCGGTGCGGATCGCCGCCGCCAGCCGGCCGTCGCGGACCGTGCACGCGACGCGGAGCGGACGCGTCCCGTCAGGCGCGCCGCATTCGGAGGGAAGCTCGATGCGGACGGTGGTTCCGATCCCGTCGCGGGTGTCGATCTCGATCCGGCCGCCGACGCGCTCGACGATGGCGCGTGCGATCGGGAGTCCGAGGCCCGTGCCGATGCCGCGCATCTTGGTCGTGAAGTAGGCGTCGAAGGCGCGGCGCCTCACCTCGTCGGTCATGCCGACCCCGTTGTCCGCCACCTCGAGGACGACGGATGCGCCGCATGCGGAGCGGCGGGCGCGGAGGAGGACACGCGCGAGTTCGCGCGGCCGGCCGCCCGGCATCGCCTCGCCGGCGTTCACGAGCACGCACATGGCGACCCGCGCGAGAGAGCGCTCGTCGAGGAGGACGTGCGGAAGCGACGGGTCGATGACGGTCTCGAGCGTCGCCCGGCCATCGAGCGCCTTCCCGAGGAGCGGGCCTGCGTCGCGCCACCACCCCTCGAGATCGGTGGACGCGCCGGGCCGCACGTCGACATCGATCGCGAGGAAGTGAAGGCTGTCGGCAAGCGACTGCAGGTGCGCGAGCCCGGCGTTGAGCGCCCGCCAGTGAGGGGCGCAGGTGTTTCCGGCACGCGGTCTGTCGAGCTTCGAGAGCGCAGTCGCGTGGGCGCGCATCGGAAGAAGCGTGTTGTTGAGGTCGTGCCCGAGGCCGGCGACCAGGGTGCCCACCGCGGCGAGGCGTTCGCACTGGCGCATCTGCGCCTCGGCGCTGCGGCGGGCGCTTGCGTCGCGCACGACCAGGGTGCGTCCGACCTGGAGCGCGCCCGAGCCGACGACGACGTCGGCGACGAACGTCGAGCCGTCGCTGCGGACCGCCTCGAACTCGAGCGCGCGCGGCTCGGCGCGCCCGTCGAACGCGTTGGCCGACAGCAGCCGCTCGCAGGACGATGGGAAGATGCTCGCGAGCGGAAGGCCGCGCAGATCGCTGCGGCGGTATCCGAAGACCATGGCGGTCGCGTCGTTCGCCTCGATGATGCGCCCGTCGGGCGCGACCGTGATGATCGACGCTCCTGCGCCATCGAGCACGGAATGCAGGCGCGTCTCCGCCGCGGCGGCCCGCCGCCACAGCAGCCGACGCTCCACGAGATCGATGATCCGCTGCGAGAGAAGTTCGGCGAGCGTGCACCGCACGTCGTCTGCCGCGACTCGCTCGGCGAAGAGGTAGCGGACGACCCCCGAGATTCCCAGCTTCGACCGGATCGGCATCGACAGGACCGAGCGCACGCCGTCGCTCTCGAGGAACGGATGCACCAGAAGCCCGCCGAACACCGCGCTCAGCGCGATGTCGTCTGTCAGCTCGGTCGCGGAGGGGACCGGAACTGATCCGCCGATGGCGGTGGACGCAAGGGCATGCGCGCTCCGCTCGCTGACTCCGAAGGCGCCGCGGACGATCTCGCACGACGGAGCGACGGCGATCTCGATCACGCCGCCGAGCGCGCCGAGCGGCTCGGCGCCGACGCGCAGCCAGCAGCCGAGCCCGTCGGAGAGATCGGCCTCGACGCCGAAGCTGCCGAGACGCTCATGGACCCGCCTCCAGTCGGCGAGGATCGAAGCCGGATCGCCCGCGCCGCGGTGCGCCGCCGTCGGGTCGGAGGCCGCGGCGCGGGGCGCGTTCTCCGCTTTGGCCGAGGAATCGCGAACGAGCGCGAGCGTGACGCGCTCGCCCGGATGCGAGGCCCCGTCCACCGGAGAATTGATTCGTCCAAGCGACATGCAACGCACGGTATCGCCCGCCCGCGCCCTGCCTAGGTCGCAGACACGGGGAGAGTTCCCCGCTTTGGGAAGTTTGCTTGCCCGCGCGAAAGAGCCGGGCGCCGGGTCGGCTTGTCGCGCTCCGCGCGCAACCTTCGCGCAACCTTGCTTGTGGTGCCCGGGCTCCGGGCGGCCACAATCCGATGCAGCAAGACGCCGTCGGGTCTGCCGCGCCCTGCCGCGGACCGTCACGGCCGAATGGAGATCCAAGCATGCGGTTCATCGTGCGCCCACTCTGCGATCCCGACGCGACGCTCGACCTCACCGACGCGGTGGTCGACGCCGTTGCCCGGCGGCTTTCGGCGGCGATCGGCGGAAACGCGGTCCTCAACCGCATCGAGGCGGCCGCCCACGTCGAGTCGCTGCTGCGGCGCGCCGCAACGTCGCCGTCCGCCGAAGCCGGCCCGCGTCCTCCCGCGCGGACCGGCATTGGATCCGTCAAACCCGTGGAGTTCGTTGAAGCCGTCGAGGCCGTCGAGGCCGTCAACACCGTCGAGGAGGATCTTCATGCAATCGTCGATACCGGCGAGGCTGGTCGTGAGCGACAGCCGCAAGGCGTCGTTGTACACCGGTTCTCTCTCGAGAGAGCGGGCTGACTCGCTTCCACGCGTGCGTCTCGAGCTCGCGGATGTGCTGCGGAGCCCGTGGGAGGACTTTCACGAGCATGGACGCCCCAGCGCGCTGGGGCGCGGTCCGAGCGCCAACGCCGCGCAGCACTTCGCGGGCGGAGGCCACGAACGCGAGGAACTCGAGCGGCGGTTCGCCGTCGAGGTCGCCTCGTGGATCGCGCGCAAGTCCGCGGAATCGCCCGAAGCCGCGGTGGTCGCCTTCGCGGATCCACGCTTCCTCGGACACCTGCGCGGCGCCTGCTCGGCGCTCCGTCTCGACGTCGCGGTCGAGCGCGGCGAGTTCTCCTGGCTTCGGCCCGCCGAGCTCGGGGCGCATCCGTCGATCCGGGCCGCGCTCGGCAGCGCGGCGTTTCGGCCGGCGGCGAGCCCGTGACGCGGCGTTGCGTCGGTCGGAGGGGTTGAGCGCCGCGGGCGCGGCCAGGCGAAGGTCCGATTGAGATTCGAGCACACGGGGGAGTCGAAAGATGACGACGTTGATGGACCGCCGCGCGGCGATGGTCGACACGCAGATCAAGGCCCGCGGAGTCAAGGATCCGCGCGTGCTCGAGGCGTTCCGCAGCGTGCCGCGGGAGAAGTTCGTGTCGGTGCGCTACCACGAGCTCGCCTACGAGGATGCGCCGCTTCCGATCGAGGAAGGACAGACGATCTCGCAGCCGTACATCGTCGCGCTCATGCTCGAGGCGGCGCACGTCGGCGAGAACGACCGCGTGCTCGAGGTCGGCGCTGGTTCGGGCTACGCCACCGCGCTCATCTCGCGGCTGGGCAAGGCCGTCTACGCGATCGAGTGGCACGAGGCGCTCGCGGGACTCGCGCGCGCGCGGCTGAAGGCGCTCGGCGTCAGGAACGCGCAGGTCATGTGCGGCGACGGCACGCTCGGCTGGCCCGACGAGGCGCCGTTCGACGCGATCGTCGTCTCCGCGGGCGGCCCCGAGGTTCCGCGAAGCCTCCTCGAGCAGCTGAAGATCGGCGGAAGGCTCGTGATTCCGGTCGGAGCCGACATCCGGTCGCAGGAGCTGTTCGTCATCGTGCGCACCGCCGAGCATCAGTACGACCGGACGTCGCTCGGACGGGTCCAGTTCGTGCCGCTCGTCGGCGCCGAAGGCTGGGCGAGCGACGGCGCGCCCGTCGGCGCGCACCGGGCCGAGCGTCCCCTGCGGGTCGCGACGAAGGAGGGGGCGAGGATCGCGACGCTCATCGCGGACGCGTGCGAGCCGTTCACGTCGGTCCAGCACGCGAACCTCGATGCGCTCGTGCGGCGGATCGGAAGCGCCCGCGTGGTGCTGATCGGCGAGTCGACGCACGGGACAAGCGAGTTCTACACGCTCAGGGCGCGGATCACCGAGGCGCTCGTCGCGCGGGCAGGCTTCGATGTCGTCGCGCTCGAGGCAGACTGGCCCGACACGGCCGCGATCGACCGGGTGGTGCGGAAGCGCCCCGCCTCGCCGCTGCGCGAACCGATGTTCTCGCGGTTCCCCACGTGGATGTGGCGGAACCGCGAGATGCAGCGCTTCGTCGACTGGCTCGCCCGTCATAACGCCACCAGGCCCGCCGGTTCGGACGAGACGAGCATCCACGGACTGGACATCTACAGTCTCAACAACTCGATCGGCGCCGTGCTCGACTACCTCGACAGGGTCGATCCGGCCGCGGCGTTCACCGCGCGCGAGATGTACGCGTGCTTCACGCCGTGGGAGCGCGATCCGGCGACGTACGGCCGCGGCGCGGCGAGCGGCGGGCTCGCGTCGTGCGAGCAGCAGGCGCTCACGACGCTGAGAGGGCTTCTCGAGGAGCGGCTGCGCTACTCGAAGCTGGACGGCGACGCGTTCTTCGATGCCGCCCGCAACGCCACCGTCGTGAGCGAGGCGGAGAAGTACTACCGCGCGATGTACCGCGGCGCACGCGAGTCGTGGAACATCCGCGACCGACACATGTTCGAGACGCTGCTTGCGCTGCTTGAACACCGCGGCCCGAACTCGAAGGCCGTGGTCTGGGCGCACAACTCGCATGTCGGAAACGCGGCGGCGACCGAGATGGGCATGCATGGCGAGGTCAACATCGGCCAGCTCGTGCGCGAGCGCTTCGGCGACGCCTCGTATCTGATCGGGTTCGGCACCGACCGCGGCACCGTGGCCGCTGCGTCGAACTGGGATGCTCCGATGCAGGTCATGTCGATCCGGCCGTCGCATGCGGACAGCTACGAGCGGCTCTGCAACGACTCGGGGAAGCCGATGTTCATGCTGCCGCTGCGGAAGCCGAACACGCTCGCCGTCCGCAACGAGCTGCTGCGTCCACGTCTCGAGCGGGCGATCGGCGTGATCTACCGCCCCGAGACGGAGCTCGTGAGCCACTACTTCCAGGCCACGCTGCCTGCCCAGTTCGACGAGTACATCTGGATCGCCGAGACGACCGCCGTCGACGCGATCGGCGGCGCGCGGACGGAGGGCGACCCTGATACGTATCCCTTCGGGATGTGAGCGGCGGTCGTCCTTTGCCCCACACCGAGTCGGGCGCGGGCAGCCGATGTTCCACGCCCGCAGACGGATGTTCCACGCTCGCAGACGGATGTTCCACGCCCGCGGACGGATGTTCCACGCTCGCAGACGGATGTTCCACGCTCGCAGACGGATGTTCCACGCCGGCGGACGGATGTTCCACGTCGGCGGACGGCTTCCGACGTCGGCAAACGGACGTTCCACGCTCGCGCACGATTGTTCCACGCCAGCAGACGGATGTTCCACGCCGGCGGACGGCTTCCGACGTCGGCAAACGGACGTTCCATGCTCGCGCACGATTGTCCCACGCCCAATCGGACCCGGCGGGTCCGCGAGGGCGCATGACGCATTCGGTCAAGGCCCTCGCAAACCCGCCTGACGGACGTCGGCCGTTCGCGTTCAGCGCGCCGAGCCCGCAGGCTCAAGCGCCGCCTTGTTCAGGGTCTCCGCGATCCGGCTGAGTCCCTCGTCGAAGCGCCGCTCCTCGGTGAGGGTCTTGAGAAGCTCGGCAGCCGCGGAAGCGTGGCCAAGCAGCGCAGCCCAGGTGCGGGCGCAGCCGTACCCCGCCATCTCGTCATGCTCGAGCCGTTGGACGACGGCGATCAACGCCGCGTCGCGGACATGCGGCTCGATCTTGGTCCGTCCGGCGATCTCGGTGCAGTCCTCGAGCAGCCCCTTGCACCCGTGCGTCTCGAGCTTGCGTGGCTTGCCTCCGATCTCGCCGAAGACGCGCTCGAGCCGCGCGATGTGCTGCTTGGTCTCGTCGGCGTGCGCGCGCAGGGCCTCCGCCAGCTTCGGCGAGGACGCTGCGCCTGCGAGTTTGACGAGCACCGTGTGGGAGTGGGATTCCGCGGCGTACAGTTCGTGCAGCTGCTCCGTGAGCAGGTCCTTGAGCGAGTGGATTGCGGTGGATGCGATCGGGGCCATGGAGGGTCCTTTCGATACAGGTGAAGGGTCGCGTGAAGGATCGCGGGAAACCGTTCCCGCGCGGGCGGTCTTGTCAGACGGCCCCGCCGGACGCCACATCGCGCGGATGCGATGCAACGGCCGGCGGGACCGGATTCGAGGACTTGGTCAACCGAGGATGTAGTCAGCTGCGGGATCGGCAAGCCCAGGATGGCTCAGCCCGGAACGGGCACGCGGCGCGAGGTCGGCTTGACCTCGATGCGCTTGGCGCGCTGGCCGGGCTTCTTGGCGACCCGCACCGAGATCACCCCGTTGTCGCTGTCGGCCGAGACCCGCTCGGAGTCCGCGGACTCCGGGAGCTCGATCACGCGACGGAACGCGCCGAACCGCCGCTCGCAGCGATGGAAGTCCTCCTGCTCCATCTCCTCCTTCTCCTCCTTCTTGCCGGAGATCGAGAGGGTGTTGCCGGTGATGGTGATCTCGAGATCGCGGGCCGCGATTCCAGGAATCTCCGCGCGGACGAGAATCTCGTCGTCGGTCTCGCTGACGTCGACGGGCGGAATCCACCCCTCGAGCCGGTTCGTGCCGGCCTGGAGCGGCGACAGGCCCTCGCCGACATAGTTGCCGAACATGCGGTTCATCTCGTCGCGCATGCGGGAGAATTCATCGAGAATCGGAGTCCTTCGGAAGAGGCTGAGGCTCATGCGTTCGTTCCTTTCGGTGGCTTGGCGGATGGAAGGGCGTGCGGCGGCGGCGCGGAACATCCGCGTCCGCCGCACGCCACGGGCGTTGATGGGGTTCAGGTGTACGGATCGACGATGAGACGGTCGTCGACACGGCGGACTCCCGTCGCGAAGCCGACGACGCGGTCGATCGTGTCCTTCTCGACCCAGGAGCGGACCCGGCCGGTGAGCATCACGACACCGTCCTTGACGCTGACCCCGATGCGGCGCGCCTCGCGCTCGGCCTGACGTTCGAGCGCCTCCTCGATGTCGGCCCTGATGCGGCTCGAATCGACGGCCTTCGCCATCACCGTGATCTGGTTGATGACGCCGCGCACTCCGGCGAGGCCGCGCACGACCCGCTCGGCGTCGGCGCGCTGCGACCACGTGGGCACCACGCCCTCGAGCGTGACGATGCCGAGCGAGACGGTCGAGGTGATCTTCTCGTCGGGTACGAACGCGTCCCACTCGAGCGCGTCGCGCACCGCGCGGGCGATGTCGGTGTCGGTGGGCGCGCCGATCCCGGCCACCTTGACCTGCAGTTCATCGACCACGTCGAGCACGCCGTGCACGCGATGCGCCGCCTCGCGCGCGGCGATCTTCTTGGCGTAGA
>JBIKWD010000191.1:0-6129 GCA_044356505.1 Phycisphaerales bacterium | reverse complement strand
GAGATCGCCTGAACGGCGCGTGAACGGTAGTTTCATCGGCGAAAGTCCGATCTTGACACGACGGTGATGCTCCGAGAGCAATCGGCTGCGATGCTTCGCCCGCGTCGAGGACCGTCTTCGACGCGTGTGTACGCCCGCCTTGCTTTCAAGCTGGAGTTCCCATTGATCAAGACCCGTCTTTCGCTCGTCGCGAGCACCACCGCCGTGCTCGCAATCTCGCTCTCCGCCTCCGCGCAGTCGGTCATCACTGGACCGAGCTCGTCGGCCTCGCCGTATGTGCGCCCGTTCAACAACTACCCCGTCGATGTGGTGTCGATCCTCACCGTCGGTGACACCGTCAACAACAAGCCCAACGGCGCCCCGTACTACCTCGTGGGCATCCCCGACGGCATGGGCGCCTACATGAACCAGGATGGCACGATGACGCTGCTGGTCGCGCACGAGCTCGCGACCAACAACGGCGGCGGCGTTCCGCGCGCACATCATCCGGCCGGATTTTCCAACGGCGCGTTCACCAGCCAGTGGAAGATCAACGTCACCCCGGGCCCGAACTTCCTCCGCGTTCTGAACGGCGAGGACATGATGAACTCCCTCCAGACCGTCACCAACGGCTCCGGCGGCTCGCTGTACACCATTCAGCGCTTCTGCTCGGCCGACCTCGCGGAAGTGAGCGGCCTCTTCAATCCCGCCACGGGCCTCGGCACGACCGAGCGCATCTTCCTCTCGGGCGAGGAAGCATCGGGCCCCGGCCGCGTGATCGGCACCGGCATCAACGAGCGCATCGGCGTCGAGCTGCTTCCGTTCAACACCCTCGTCGGCGCGTGGGAGAACATCTGCGTTCGCCCGATGGCGAGCGACAAGACCATCGTGGTCGCGCTTTCGGATGGCAACGCCAACCGCGTGTTCGTCTATGAGGGCACCAAGCAGTCGACCGGCTCGATCATGGACAAGGCCGGCCTCACCAACGGCATCGGATACGGCGTGCAGGTCCAGGTGAACGGCACCAACATCGCGAGCGAGTCCCGCGAGCTGTGCTTCAACTCGGCCGGCAAGCCCCGCTTCAGCGGCACCTTCACGCTCGTCCCCGGCAACGCCGGAACGAGCTTCCTCCGTCCCGAGGACGGCGCGTGGGATCCGGCGAACCCCGCGGACTTCTACTTCGTCACCACCGATCGCATCCACACGATCGGCTACGGCGGCACGCAGCTCGGCAGCTCGCGCCTCTTCCGCATGCGCTTCAACGACATCAACAATGTCCTTGCGGGCGGCACGATCGAGGCGCTCCTCGACGGCACCGATGTGATGAACATGGGCGACAACCTGACCGTCTACAACGACCTGCAGGGTGGCACGCGCGTGCTCCTTTCGGAAGATCCGGGCAACAGCCCGCAGAACGCGAAGACCCTCCTCTACACCGTGGCGACCGACACCCTCGACATCGTCCTCGAGAGCGATCGTGCCCGCTTCGGCGACTGGGGCGGCGTTGCCGCAACCGCGCCGTTCAACCAGGACGAGGAGAACTCGGGCGTGATCGACGCCCGCGAGATGCTCGGACTCGGCTGGTTCATCCAGAACATGCAGGCCCATTACGGCATCACCGGCGAACTCGTGCAGGGCGGCCAGCTCTACGCCTTCTACTGCCCGGCCTGCGTCGGTTCGAGCATGGCTGACATCTCGCCCACGCTCGACGGCATCGTCGGCGGCGACGACCTCGCCGTGCTCCTCGGCAACTGGGGCGGCACCGGCCGCAGCGACATCAACCGCGACGGCACCACGAACGGCGAGGATCTCACCGCGCTGCTCGCCGCGTGGAACGCGAACTGAGTTTGTCTTAAGAGACATCCTCTGAGTCACATCTTCTGACTTTGCGACAGCCGCCCCGAGCAATCGGGGCGGCTGTTCGTTTGTGGGTTGCGCTGCGCGAAAGGCGCCTCAGTCGGGCTTCACGAAGAGAATCCAGCCCATCGCCGCCCGGTCGGACTCGCTCCAGCGGTCGTCCCACATGTAGCGGTTGAGCGGCTTGAACTCGACCGAGATAGCGGCCTCGATGCGGTTGTGGAGCGCGCGCTCCGCGGGAGTCGCGCTTCCGTCGCCGAGCTTGCGCCCGAGCGGGATCAGCTGCTTGCGAAGCTGGACATACCGAGCGGACTTGCGGCGGAACTCGTCGAACCTGCGGTCGCGGGCGAGCTTCTGAAACGGCTCGTCGCCCGGCGTCTCCGCGACCGCCGGCGGCGACGGCAGCGACAGTTCGTCGACGACGGAGCGGACGGCGTCGCGACCGGCGTCCGTCGGCGTGACGCCGTCCGGCTCGAAATAGTCCGCCGCGGGCGGCGCGGCGTCGACCGTGCCTTCCGACGTTTCCGCGCCCGAGGAAGGCGCGGACGCCTGCGCCGAGGCGGGCGGCGCCGTCGCGGCGGCGGAGGCGTCGCCACCGTGCGGAGAAGATTGCCGCGGGCTTGCGGAGGCAGGACCCGCGACCCGCGCGGGAGCCGCGGCCTGCTGCGCATCCGCGCCGCTCGCGGCGCCCTCGGTGACGACGGGGTTGTAGTTGCGGTCCTCGCCGCAGCCGGCGGCGCCCAGCGCAGCGGCCGCAAGACAGAGGCCGGCAGCGAGCGCGCCGCGCGCGCGGGCGGGCGTCACTGGAACATCCCCGGCGCAAGGCTCCGGCGCATCCACTGGTAGTCGGGGCCAGGCCAGTAGACGTTGTTGATCTGCTGCGTCATGTAGAAGTCGACGTCCTTCTGCAGCGCGGCGTGGCGGAACGAGAACGTCGAGCCGTCCGCCATGGTGAAGTTCCAGAAGCCGGGATGCCACGGCGCGATCTTGTCGACCCAGATGCCGTTCCCCGACACGTCGATGCCGAAGCCGTTGATGTTGTAGCCGCGGTGGTCGTACTCGAGCGTGGTGACGATGGTCTTCGTTGGCAGTGGAATCTTGCCCATCGTGTTGACCTGCCAGTTGGGCGGACCGTTCCAGTCGGGCCCCTCGCCCGTCGAGATGAACGAGTTGAACGAGTAGGTGCGCATCCGCGTGGTGCCCGACGCCACCGTCGCACCGGTCGGCGGCGAGGGGAACGGATCGAACGGGCTCTTGTAGATCGCGAACGAACCGAGGTACGACCACAGCTTGCCGTTCTTGAGGTGTGACTCGACTTCGGCGGGGACCCCCGGCGGAGTCTTCACCCAGTCCCACGCGGTCCGGTCGGTGTCGACGCCGACGAAGCGGCCCTGGTTGTCGCCGTAGTAGTTGACGAAGGCGATGTTGAGCTGGCGCTGGTTTGTGAGGCACTTCGCCGAGTTCGACTCGCGGCGGATCTGCGGGATCACCGTGATGACGAGGCTCACGATGAGCGCGATGATCGCGATGACCACGAGCAGCTCGACGAGCGTGAAGCCGTTGCGGCCATGGAACGGGACGGGACTCGGGCGACGGCTTCGGAACATGCCGAAAGAGTCGCTCAGGCTCGCCGCGATGTCAAACGAAGGCCGCGACTCGGACGGGGATTCCCCGCTCGGGCGGCGCGGAGGTGGCCTGTCCCGCGGACTTTCGGCCCTCGGCGGCGAAAGTCGGACCCATCGGCGGTGATTGCTCAGTAGAGGACGCGGAAGCGGATGGTGCCGGCCACGGCGCGGAGCTCCCCGACCACGGCGTCGTCGTAGGTCTTGTTGACGTCGGTGACGACGTAGCCGACCGCCTCGTCGGTGCGGAGCGACTGGCCGAGGATGTTGATCTTGCGGCGCGCCAGGATCGAGTTGATCTCGGCGAGGACGCCCGGCTGGTTCCGGTGGAGGTGCAGGAAGCGGTGCGCGCGCGGGGTCGGCGGCAGCGCGATGTTCGGAAGGTTGACGCTGCCTGCGGTCGACCCGGCGTTGACATGCTCGACGAGACGGTTCGCCACGAAGACGCCGATCCCCTGCTGCGCCTCGGCGGTGGACCCGCCGATGTGGGCCGTCAGGATGACGTTCGGGATCCCGCGGAGCGGCGTGTCGAACGGCTCCTTGTTGGAGTTCGGCTCCGCCGGGAAGACGTCGACCGCCGCGCCCGCGAGGTGTCCCGCCTTCAGGCTCGCGGCGAGCGCCTCGAGGTCGACGATGTGGCCGCGGGCGAGGTTGAGGAGATACGCGCCCTGCTTCATCTTGCGCAGCTCGCGCTCGCCGATCAGGTGGGTGTTCTCGCGGCGGCCGTCGACGTGCAGGCTGACGATGTCGGCCTTCGCCAGGAGTTCGCCGAGGTTCTTGGCGCGCCGCGCGTTGCCGAGCGGCATCACTTCTGCGATGTCGTGGTAGAGGACCTGCATGCCCATCGCCTCGGCAAGCACCGAGAGCTGCGAGCCGATGTGGCCGTAGCCGAGGATGCCGAGCGTCTTGCCGCGGACCTCGCTGCAGCCCTGCGCGCTCTTGCGCCAGCCGCCCGAGTGCAGGACGCGGTCGCTCTCGACCGCGCGGCGCATGAGCATCACGATCTCGCCGATCGCGAGCTCGACCACGCTGCGGGTGTTCGAGTAGGGCGCGTTGAAGACGGAGATTCCGCGCGTGGCGGCCGAGGCGAGGTCGACCTGCTCGGTGCCGATGCAGAAGCAGCCGATCGCGAGCAGGCGGTCGGCGGAGGCGAGCGCGTTGGCCGTCACGCGGGTCTTCGAGCGGATGCCGAGGAGCGAGACGCCCTTGAGCGCGCGCGCGAGCTCCGCCTCGGGAAGCGCGTCCGAGAGCGCCTCGACCTTGTAGCCTTCGTCGCGCAGCATCGCGGCCGCGTCCGCGTGGATGTTCTCGAGGAGAAGCGCGACCATGCGCGACTTCGGGAAGCTCGGCGCGCCCGGGAAGCCGTAGATCCAGAGAAGTTCGTCGACGCTGCGCACGACGCGGTCGGCGCGGGCGATGACGTTCTCGCGGGCGATGTTCTCGCAGTAGGCGACGAACTCCTTCGCGGCGCCCTCGTCGCGGATCTCGCAGTCGGTGGCGCCGTCGCCGACGGCGACGACGGTACCCGCGAGCTTCAGCGCGCGGACCGCCGCGGGCTTGCCCTTCGGCTTCGCGAGATGCGCGTCCGTGTCGTAGCCGACGACGGTCTTGCCGTCCTTCGACCAGCGGAACTCGTTGGCGATCACGTGGTCGGCGGCGATGCCGAGTTCGGCGCAGACGGGGATGACGTAGTCGCGGAAGCCGGAGCTGACGACGTAGATGCGCTGGGCGTTCCGGCGGAGCGCCGCCTTGTGACGGCGGAAGCTCGGCGCGATCTTCTTCTTGAGGAGCCTGACCACGGCGTCGACATGGGCGCGGGTGATCGAGAGCTGCGACAGCCGGCGCCGAAGCGACTCGTCGATCCCGATGCGCCCCTCCATGCCGTCGCGGGTGATGCCCTCGATCGCGAGCACCTTGGCGTCGCGGTCGGGATCGTCGGCGAGGGCGAGCTTGGCGATCTCGTCGAGGCCTTCGGCGGCGACGACGGTGGAGTCAAAGTCGAGGATCAGGATGGTCTCTGCGGACGCCATGGAGCCGAACATATCGGCTCTTGGAGAGGCTCAGGTTAGGGAAATGCGCGTGGCCCCGGGTTGTCCCCGAGGCGTGCACGGCACGTGCCGTGCAGTGCCTGGCACTGCGTGGCACGTGCCAGGCACGTGCCAGGCACCGCTGGCGGCCGATCCGGGTGGTCGCGGAAAGCCCATCGTCTTTCCGCCTGCGGCTCGATCGAAAGGCCCAGTCGCGATCGCGCCAAGGGGTGCATCAAGGGGCGCACGAGAGGTGCACGAGAGGTGCATCAAGGCGTGCACGGCACGTGCCGCCCAGTGCCTGGCACTGCCTGGCACGTGCCAGGCACCCTTTCGGCGGGAGCGGACGTGGCTACCCCGCGCACCGCGCGGCTGTATCGGATTTGCAGGCGAAGGCCTACGCCATGATCTTGCTGACGAGCTCGCCCTTCACGTCGGTCAGGCGGTAGTCGCGGCCCTGTGCGCGGTAGATCAGCTTCTTGTGATCGAGGCCGAGCAGGTGCAGCATCGTCGCGTGAAGGTCATGCACCTCGACCGGGTTCTCGACGACGTTGTACGAGTAGTCGTCGGTCTTCCCGTAGGTGATGCCCGGCTTGATCCCGCCGCCCGCGAGCCACACCGAGAAGCAGCGCGGATGATGGTCG
>JBIKWD010000026.1:0-21931 GCA_044356505.1 Phycisphaerales bacterium | reverse complement strand
CCGTGATGCCGCCCACGATGCCCGGAGACGTCCGAACCGACTCGTTGAGGGCGCGGAGGAGGGGCTCGGAGTGCACCACGGAGAACCCCGAGTAGGTCATGCCGTCGGGGGTGACGCCGTGGAAGATCGGCCGCTGCCGCGCCTCGCTCTCGACGAGGCCCTGGAGGCCGGACTCGGTGGCGACGTCGCCCGGCACCACGGCGATGGCGTGCTCGCAGCGGAGCCCCGATCGTGGAATGGACGGCGCCGGGCCCCGTGGGTCCTCGCCGACCACGGCGAACCAGCGCTGGCTTCCGCGGATCACGCGGAGGACAAGCACCCTGTTGTGGAGCACCGTGTAGACGCCGCTCACGATGAGCTCCTCGAAGTTCGCGCGGAACGCGATGTCGGGAAGCGCAGAGAGCCTCGCGAAACGGCGCGCGTCGATGGCGGGATCCGCGAGCGGCTCCCGCGCGATCACCGTCGCGGCCGCCGTCCCGGTTGGCACGGCGAGATGGGTCGCGGCCGTGATCGCCGTGTCGGGAGTTGTTGGGCCTGATGCCTGCATCGGAGACCGGATCGCACGCAGTATCGTCCGAGTCGGCGGGCATCCTCAAGTCCCCCCGTTCCGATTGCCGACACCCTTCCCGCGATGGCAACGGAACTCAAGAGCGCAGACAGCCGTGACGGCCGGGCCTCCGATTGGCGACCCGGTGCCGAAGGCTGGCCTTTCGTCGAACTTCTCGCGAGCGACTTCCGCGTCGAGCGCCGCAGGAGCCCGAGATGGCAGGTGCCCGGGACCGCGTCGCTCCTCATGCTCGGGAGCGGGCTGGGAACGCTTCTCGAACTCGACCATCTCGATGGATCGCCCTGGTGGATCGGCGGCAGCGCCGACGCGCCCGCGACCGTCGGGACCCGCGTCAGCGTCGGCTTCAGCGATCCGGCCGCGCGCCCCTCGCAAGGCGTGGTGATGCGCTGCGAGCGCAAGGGCGACCGCCATCGGATCGCCGTCCGGTTCGACGACGCGCCGGTTGCCTGACGGCGACCGAGAACACTCGATAACCCTTCGGGGCGGCTCCGATGCGGGTCGCGACGCCGCGTCGGAACGCGCGGACCGAAGCCGACTCGCCGCAAAAGGCGTGACAAGCCTCAAGTCCCCTACAGGCTCGGTCGATCCACCGATGTTCGCATCCTTGGCCTCGCACTCTGAGGGAGAGGGCCTGGCCGTAGGGAGGGATTCGAGCAAAGCCGTTGCGGGGAAACCTCCGCAGCGGCACTTGGTGTGTGTGTGCGCGAGGACCCGCGTGGGAAAGGTCCAAGCGTCGAGTCGACCGAACCTCGGGTCGCTCGGCGGCAAAGGCCCGCCTCTGAGGGAAAGGACGAACCTGACATGCGTCGCTCTAGCCGGAAGCATCGTGGCTTCACCCTGATCGAAATCCTGATCGTCGTCGTGATTCTCGGAATCCTCGCGGCGATCGTGATCCCGCAGTTCACCAACGCCTCGCAGGAGGCGACCGCGAGCTCGATCCGCAGCCAGCTCCAGACGCTGCGCGGGCAGATCGAGCTCTTCCGGGTTCGAAACGGCGGCGACCTGCCCGCCGACTTCGACGACCTGCTGGCGCCGCCCGCGGGACAGGCGCCGTACCTCACGCAGGAGCCGGTCGCGCCGAACAACTGGGCATATGTCTTCGGCGACAACGCGAGCACCGCCGACATCACCGAGACGATCCACGTGACCTGCAGCGATCTGCCGCCCGGCATCACGCAGGAAATGATCGACTCCTGGTGAGCCGTCGACGCGACTTCGCCGCGGATTCCGCGGCATTCCCGCGCGCGGGTGGATGACGCACGACACCAACGAGCCGCATGGAGAGATCCATGCGGCTCGATTCACGCCCCGAGCCGGTCTGGGGAACCTTGGCAGCAGCCGACAGGCAAGGACTCTAGGGAGAGGACCACCGATGAACCGGAAGCATGAGAATCCCCGCGCGAACGAGAGCGCGTACTTCGCCGGCGCCGCATCCGAGCACGGTTCTGCGCGGCTGATCCTGACGCTCGCCGTCATCGCGGCCGTGGTGTGCGCATGGGCCCTCTGGTCGAGCGGCGCGGCGACCGCCGTCCGCAGCGCGGAGGCGGGGCCGCCGTCGCCGAGCGCACGGAACCTCGAGCGAGAGCGCGGAGCCGAGGAGCGCGCGCGCGCGCTCGACTCGGGCGTGCAGCGGGAGCTGCTGATCTCCGAGATCCGGCAGTTGCGCGCGGAGGTGCTGGAGGTGAAGCAGCTCCTGCAGAGCGGGGAAATCCGCACGGAAGTGACGAATCTCGCGGACCTCAAGCCTGCCGAGGTCAAGCTCGAGATCGACTACGCGAAGCTCCGCGAGTCGCTCCAGAAGCCCTGACCGGAGAGGGCCCGACGAGCCGGATGAAACCGCCGATCGCCAGCCATCGCCGCCCCGGGCGCCTCCGCGCCGCGTTCACGCTCGTCGAGGTGCTCGCGACCGTCGTGATCCTCGGGATCGTCGCGCTGTGCGCGCTGCCGGTCCTGAGCGGCCGCGGCGACATCGACGCGCAGACCGCGGCACGCCGCCTGATGACCGACATGGCGTTCGCCCAAGGCGACGCCATGAACCGCCAGGAGTTCCGCCGCATCCACTTCTTCGAAGACGGCTCGGGCTGGTGCATCCTCGCGCTTGACGCTTTCGGGCTCGACGCTCCGTTCGACGCTGCGTCCGCGCGGTTCGTGGCGAACCCGCTCGCGGGCGCCTACCGCGGCGGCGCGATGCGGGTCGACTTCGGTCGCGACGGCCTGTTCGCCGGGCTTCGCATCGAATCGGTGTCGATGGGCGACGCGTCGTCGAACCTGACCTTCGACCCGATGGGAGGCATCGTCGACACCGCCGGCGCAGCCTCCGCGGGCGGCTCGCTCGTCCTCCGCAGCGGCGAGGGCTCGATCCTGATCGAGTTCGCGCCCCTCACCGGCAAGGTGCGCCTCGCCGCCGTCGCCGGCGACACGGATCCTCGGCAGTAACTGCGCGCGGACGCAGCGTTGCGATCGGCAGGGCCGTGGCAAACCGCGAATTCCGACCAACGGTCAGGGTCCGAGCAAAGCGAACCTACGGAAACGCCGACGATCGACAGTGACGATTTCGTCACGGAGGCCGGATCATGTCGCTTTCACGTTACCCATGGCATCGAGGGATCAGCCCGATCGGGCTCGACTTCGGCTCGGACCAGCTGCGGGCGCTCCAACTGCGCACCGGCGCGGACGCGCCTTTCGCCGCGATGGTCGTGGAGTTCGACGCCGCCGCGAAGCCGACCCTCGCGCAGCGCGCGGAGGCGGCCGCACGGCGTCTCCGCAGCGGAGGCTTCGTCGGTCGCGAGATCGTGATCGGACTTCCGCCGAGCGTCGCCCGGATGTGCGTGGTGCGCGTTCCATCGCTCGCCGGACCCGACGGGCGCGAGGCGATCGCATGGGAGGCGGCGGAGCGCACCGGCACGGCGCGCGAGATGCTCGTCGCCGACGGATTGCCGACCGGAGCGCCGTCGAACTCGCAGGAGGGCAAGGAAGAGCATCTTCTCGTCTCGGTGGCCGAGGCGGAACTCGGCGCGGCGTGCGACAAGCTGATCGAGGCGGGCTTCGAGCCGATCGCGGCCGAGCCGCGCTTTGCGGCGGTCGCGCGGGCGCTGAGCCGCCGCGCGCGCCGCGACAGCGACACGGCCGACGTGCGCGCGGTGATCCACGTCGAGCAGCATGGCTCGACCGTGATGGTGCTGCGTGGCGACCGCATCGCGTTCTGCCGCGAGATCTCGATGGGCGGCGATGCGCTCGACCAGGCGGTCGCGGCGCGTCTCTCCGTCCCGGTCTCGAGCGCGTCGATGCTGCGCGCCGGCCGCATCGCCCTCGCACGGGGCCGCGGTGAAGCGGTCGATGCCGTGACCGAGGAGGCGGTGCTCGCCGCGACGCGCGCCACCCTCGACGCACTCGCGGGCGAGGTCGCGCTCTGCCTCCGGTACTTCGGCGTGACGTTCCGCGGCGGCCAGCCCGCCCGCATCGTCCTTTCGGGACCGCAGGGCGCCGAGCCGAGGCTCGGGAGCATCATCGAGGAGACGTGCCGTTCGACGGTGGTCCTGTGCGACGACGAGCTGCCGGCCGCGGCGGCGACGACCGACTTCGCCAGGATCGGCGCGCCGAAGAGCGGCGACATCGCGGACTGGGTCGCGTGCTTCGGCCTCGCATGCCGGAGCCGCGTGCTCGCAGCCATCGAGGGGGCGGCATGAGCCGAAGGCAATTCCATCTACTTCCCGACACCACGGTCGCGCGGATCCGCACCAACCGGTCGACGCGCAGGGTCATGCTCGCCTCGGGCTGCACCGCCATGCTCGCGGTCGCGGTGCTCGCGGCGTCGACCTGGCTCGGCGCGCATTCGCGCGAACGGCTCGCAGCCGCGCAGAAGGAAGGCGCGCCCGTCATCCGCCTCGAGCAGGAGGTCGCCGCGCTGCGCACGGTCGAGAAGGACCTTGCGAAGGCGCTCACGCTCCAGCGGACGCTCGGCAACACCATTCCGGCCAACGGGGTCATCCGCGCGGTCGCCGGCACCCTGCCGAAGGGCGCGCTCATCAAGAGCATCACGCTCGAATACCAGAACGTGCAGGGCGTCAACCGCAAGCAGCGCAAGGGAGCGAAGGAGAGCAAGGAGGCCGCGCCGCCGCGCGCGCTCGTCTGCGTGGTCGAGGGCATCGCGCTCGACGACCGCGACGTCGGCGCCATCGTCGACGGCCTCGGCAGGCTGCCGGTCCTCTCGAAGGTGACGCTCGAGTCGAGCCGCAGCTACGAGTTCCGCGGCAAGAACGCCCGTGAATACAAGGTTTCCTTCGTCGCCGACCTCGAGAAGCGCTGGAAGCTTCCCGAAGTCGCGTCGGCGGTCGATGCAGGGGAGTCAACGCCATGATGCGCGCATCGGGTTCCTCGTTCGCACTGCTCGGGGCGTCGGTCGTGGCGCTCGGGCTCGCGGTCGCCTTCTCCGCGTATCCGACCCTGCGTCAGGCAGAGGCAGACGCCCTCGAGAGCGGTCGCCTGCTTGGACGCGCGGCCCAGATCGAAGCCGTGACGCGCGAGCGCGACGAGCTCAAAAAGCGCGTCGAGGCGGCGCAGGCCGACGCGGCCACCATCGTGCGCGGCATCCCGACCGCGACCGACCAGGCTTCGCTCATGCGGATGCTCGCGGTCGAGACGAGTCCGGACGTGCTCACGCAGACGATCAACGCGGGCGACTCCGTTCCCGCCTCGCCGAGGCCGGATGTTCCGTACCGCGCCGTCCCCGTCTCGGTCGAGATGGTCGCCACCTTCCCCGAGGTGCTCGACCTGCTGACCCGTGCCGAAGGAAGCGACCGGCTGGTCCGCGCCATCAAGCTCTCGATCGAGAAGCAGTCGAAGCGCGAGAACCGCCGCGAGAGCGACTGGGATTCGCCGTTCGTCAAGGCGACCCTCGAGTTCGACGCCGTCTACGGCAGCGCCGCGGCTCCGTCGGCGGAGGTGAAGCCATGAAGATCGGAAGCCTCGACATCCGCGTCCCGAAGCCGGCTCCCATCAGCCAGGCGCCGCGCAGCCGCAAGATCGCCCTCGGGGTGGTCGCGTGCATCGCGTTGTTCTTCCTCGCAAAGCCGATGGCGCTTCTCCTCTGGGCGCGCATCCGCATCCTGACCAGCCTTCCGAAGACCGCGATCGCCGAGCCGGTCGACTCCGCGGGCGCGTCTCCGAAGGTGATCACGGACCTCGATCCGAGCCTGCCCTCGTGGCGTGCGGATGTACCGGACCCGTTCCGCGTCAACACGCAGGTCTTCCCCGACCCGAAGGCCGCCGGCGCCGCCAACGAGCGGCGGGAGAGCGAGCGCGAGCAGAGCGCCGCGCCGGAACACGAGCTTGTCGAGGGCGGTCCGACGTCCTCCGACGGAGGCGATGCGACCGCAGGCGAATCCGAAGACTCGGAAGCGCCGGCGGTCTACGAGAGCCTGCGCGCCGCGGCGGAGTCGGTGCGCGTCCAGTCGGCGGGAGCCGGACTGCAGGGCGCTGTGATCGACGACAAGGCCGTGCGCATCGGCGAGACGGTGCGGACCTCGGAAGGAGTCGAGTTCACGCTTGTCGCCGTGCTCGACGGCGCGGTGGTGCTCGGGATCGAAGGCCGCGAGTTCATCGTGCAGATGCCGAAGCTGCCGGCCAGCGCGCCGATCAGGCCGACACCCAGGCCCGGCGGAGGCCAGCCATGAAGCGCAAACCAGAAATCGGAAGCGGTATCCGCCTCGAGCGACTTGTCAGCGGGAGCATGAACATGCAGAGCACCAGCCACTTCATCCACCGTCCGACCCTCCGCGCGTTCGTCGTGCTTGCGTCGTCGCTTGCGGCATCCGCCGCGTGCGCGCACGCGCAGGACGAGAAGCCGAAGGCGGAGCCCGCGCAGGCGACCGTGCGCGCCGAGAAGGGCTCGGGCGCGCAGGAGACCTTCACCGTGCAGTTCCAGGAGACGAACGTCCTCCAGGCGCTGCAGATGCTCGCGATGCAGGGCAACCGCAACATCATTCCCTCGAAGGGCGTGAGCGGCACCATCTCCGCGAACCTCTACGACGTCACCATCCTCGAGGCGCTCGACGTGGTGCTGCGCGCCAACGACCTCCGCATGGAGGAGGCCGGCAACTTCATCTACGTCTACACGGCGGCCGAGTGGGAGCAGATCGCCAACTCGCGCCTCAAGCGCACGAGCCGGAACTTCTCGCTCCAGTACCTCAACGCCAAGGACGCGAACGAGTTCATCAAGCCGCTCCTCTCGGAGCAGGGCAAGGCGTCGTTCGTCGGCGACGTCGAGAAGGGCTTCCAGCCCGCCTCGACCGACGGCGGCACCGACAGCTGGGCGTTCCAGGGCATGCTGGTCGTCAGCGACTTCCCCGACAACATCAAGGCCATCGAGAAGCTGCTCTCCGAGATCGACACGCCGCCCGCGCAGGTCGTCGTCGAGGCGACCGTCGTGTCGTCGAAGGTGCAGCAGAACGACGGCTTCGGCGTCGACATCTCCGTGATCGGAAGCCTCGACTTCAGCGACCTCACGAGCCCGATCTCCGGCGCGAACGACCTGTTCCTCGGGTCGAACGACGGCATCCAGCCGACCGACAACAAGGCGACCTCGGTGAACACCGGCGTCTCGGGGTGGGACCGCCCGGCCACCATGCGCGTCGGCGTGCTGTCGTCGGACGTCGCGGTGTTCCTGCGTCTTCTCGACAGCGTGACCGACACCACCGTGCTCGCGCGGCCGCGCATCATGGCGCTCAACCGCCAGCGCGCGCAGATCCTCATCGGCCGCCGCGTCGGCTACCTGACGTCGACCACGACGCAGACCGCGACCACGCAGACGGTCGAGTTCCTCGACTCGGGCATCAAGCTCATCTTCCGTCCGTTCATCTCGAACGACGGCTCGATCCGCATGGAGCTCGCGCCGAGCATCAGCGACGCCAAGGTCGAGACGCTCACCACCACGGCCGGCGCGACGCAGTCGGTGCCGAACGAGGACACGAGCGAGATCGTGACCAACGTGCGCGTCAAGGACGGCCAGACGCTCGTCCTCGGCGGCCTCTTCAAGGAAGACACGAAGATCGAGCGCCGGCAGGTTCCGGGCCTCGGCGACATCCCGCTCCTCGGCGACGCCTTCAAGGGCTACGACGACGAGCTGAAGCGCGAGGAGATCATCTTCCTCGTGACGCCCACGATCGTGAAGGACCAGATCGCGAAGATCTGGGCCGACGAGGCCGAGCAGTTCGCGGACGCCGTGCAGATCGGCGCGCGCGAAGGGCTGCTTCCATGGGCGCGCGAGCGCCTCACCGCCGCGCAGAACCAGAAGGCGCTCGACGCGCTCGCGAAGGGCGACAGGTCGCTCGCGCTCCATCACGTCGAGAACTCGCTGCGCCTCTCGAGCAACCAGCCCGAGATGATCCGCCTCCGCGAGGAGCTCAAGGGCTCCTCGTCGGTCGAGAGCGCCAGCTACGAGCGCAGCATGATGCGGCGTCTCTTGAAGAAGCCGACTTCCGCGCAGACCGCCGCGCCCGCGCAGCCGGCTGCGCCCGATCAGACGACCGCGGCTGCGGCCTCGGAGACGCCTGCGTCGCCGGAGTAGCGAACGGCTCGGCGTCGGACTGCAGACGCGATTTTCCGATCCCTCGCATGAATTGAACCGGAGCACCGCATGAACCGTCCCTCCCATCACGTCAGCATTCCCGCGGTTCTCGGCGTCGCCGTCTCGGCGCTGGTCCTTTCCGCATGCGCTCCCCGCACCGCGGGCCTCGAGGCCCGTCGCGAGGCGGACGAGCGCTTCCGGCGCACGACGAGCGTCGTGAGCTTCGACCAGGCGCGCCAGGCGTTCGAGTCGGGCGATCTCGACAAGGCTCGGCGCGAGGTCGAGTCGGCGCTCGCCCGCAGCGACAAGGAGGCGATCTACTGGTCGCTCCTCGGCCGCATCGAGATCGAGGCGTCGCGGCTCGACCGCGCGTCGGAGGCGCTGCGCAAGGCGATCGAGTGCGATCCCGCGCTCGCAGAGCCGCGGTACTACCTCGGCATCGTCGAGCAGCGGTGGGGCCAGTCCGACAAGGCGATCGCGTCGTACCTCAAGGCCGCCGAGCTCGACGGCTCGCGGATCGCATACGTGCTCGCCGCCGCCGAACTGATGGTGGCGGAGCGGCGTCTCGACGACGCACGCGAGCTCCTGCTCCCGAAGCTCGCGCATTTCGAGCACAACGCCGCCTTCCACGAACTGATCGGCGACATCGCGACGTTGCAGGCAGACCATGCCGCGGCCGCGCGAAGCTACGAGCGCGCGCTGGCGATCGACTCGAACGCGCCGCTTCTCGACGAGAAGTTGCTCGCTGCGCTCTTCCGGGCCGGCGAGTGGCAGCGGTGCCTCGACCTTGCGCGCCGGCTCCGCGCCGCCGCCACCGCGAAGGCGGACGGCCGCGTCGCGACGCTTCCTGCCGACATCCTCCGCCACGAGGGCCGGTCGCTCTCGGTGCTCGGACGCCACGCAGAGGCCCGCGCCGTGTTCGCGGAGTACGTGCGGACCCATCCCGAGTCGACCGAGGCCTGGCGCGACCTCGCCGTCGCGTCGATCACCCTCGGCGACCTCGGCCGCGCCGAGTCTGCCGCCAAGCGGCTGATCGAGCTCGATGGCTCGGACTCGACCGGCTACGCGCTGCGCGGGCTCGTGAGCGAGCGGGCCGGCGACACCGAGTCCGCCGTCCGCTGGTACCGCAGCGCGCTCGAACAGGACCCGCAGGACGCCGACGCCGCAGCGGCGCTCGGGCTTCTCCTCTGCCGCATCGGCGACCACGCCGAGGGCCGCCGTCACCTGCAGCGCGCGATCGAGATCGATCCCGGCTTCGAGGAAGTCGCGGCGGCATTGGATGCGGAAGGCAAGTGACGCGTCGGGACACGCGATCGACACGACCACGTCGGAAAGACCGGGGCGGCCTTGGTGGGACCTGCGTCGACAGGAACATCGGTGAAGGGAAACGCATGAAGGGAACACCATGAAGGCGGACACGAGCCAGTCGAACCACGCGCACGGAGCGGGCGGGACTTCACGGTCAGGCATCCCGTGGTTCGCGATGGCTTCCATTCCGGTCGCCGCGGTCGTCGGCTACTTCCTCGCCGAGGAAGCGGCCGCGTGGATGCTCGCCGCCGGGTCGGCCGCGCTGACCTTCTGCGCCGCCGCGATCTTTGCGCCCGCCGACGGGCCGGCCGCGGCACAGCGCAACGAGGGCGCCGCAGCGACGGGCCCGCGCACCATCGCCGTCGACGGCCGCATGATCGAGGCCCGCGAGGTCGCGAACGACGTCCTGGTCCGGGCGATCGAGGTCCGCAGCACGGAGCGGACCGCGCTGCTCGACGCGCTCAGCGACGCGGTGATCCTCGTCGACTCGCATGGCGAGACCCGCTTCGCGAACCACGCCGCCGGCGTCATGCTCGGCGAGTCGGCGACGACCGCGGGCACCCGCCACGCGATCGAGGCGCTGCCATCGGGCGTCCTCCGCGCCGTGCAGGCGGTGATCAACGCGGGAGGAAACGAGCGGCGCCGCATCGAGACGGAGCTCTGCAACGCCGAGGCGACGCCCGTCGTGATCCTCATCAACCTCGTCGGCCACACCGACGGACTCGTGTCGGTCATCGTGCGGGACGTCCACACCGAGCGCGAGGCGGACCGCATGAAGAGCGAGTTCGTCGCCAAGGCGAGCCACGAGCTGCGCACGCCGCTCGCGTCGCTGCGCGCGTACGCCGAGCTCCTCGCCGACGGCGAGGTCGAGGACGACAACCAGCGCCGCGAGTTCGCCGGAATCATCCTGTCGGAGTCGGGCCGCCTCGGCACCCTCGTCGACCGCATGCTCGACATCGGCCGCATCGAGAGCGGCATGTCGCGCGCCAACTACGAACAGGTCGACTTCGCCACCCTCGCCGCCAAGTGCGTGGAGGAGCAGCAGGGCGAGGCGACGCGCCGCATGATCGCGCTCAGCGTCACGCGCTCCCAGCACGGCGCGATCGCGTCGGCCGACCGCCCGCTGATGAAGCAGGTGATCCTCAATCTCCTGTCGAACGCGATCAAGTACACGCCGGACGGCGGCGAGGTCTCGGTCGAGATCGACACCGACAACCTCGCGCGTTCCGTCGTTGTCAGCGTGCGCGATAACGGGCTCGGCATTCCCGAGCACGCGTTGCCGAAGCTCTTCGGGAAGTTCTACAGGGTCGAGAACCACGAGAAGTTTGCGAAGGGCACGGGCCTCGGCCTCAATCTGTGCCGCAATATTGTCGAAGCCATGCACGGCGGTCAGATCGGCGTCGACTCGAAGGTCGGCGTCGGATCGCGGTTCTGGTTTGCGATTCCGATGGATCAGGCGGCGAGAAAGGCGGCATGAACCATGTCCGGTTCCGGTACGAACCCAATCCGAATCCTCGTCGCCGACGATGAGGCGTACATCCTGCAGGTCGTGGCGCTGAAGCTGCGGAACGCCGGATACGACGTCATCACCGCCTTCGACGGTCAGGAAGCGCTCGGCATCCTCCAGGGACAGACGGTCGACCTCGTCGTCACCGACCTGCAGATGCCGCACATGACCGGCATCGGCCTTGCGCGTGCGATGGCGGCCGATCCGCGCCTCGCGCGCATTCCCGTGATGATGCTGACGGCCCGCGGCCACCTGCTCCGCGAAGGCGAGGCGGACAGCGCGAACATCGCGCGCGTCGTGCACAAGCCATTCTCCCCGCGCATGCTGCTCGGCGAGATCGAGTCCCTGCTCGGCGAAAGGCGTCACGCGGCATGACCGTCTCAAGCCTCGGCCATCCGCTCCAGCAGCTCCACGCGTCGCTCCGCGATGCCGGGGCGGTGCTCGTTCCGACCGACTCGGCGGCGGGCGACGTCTTCCCGTCGTCGCCGGGCGACATGCTCCACCTCCTCTGCAGCTCGCCGGCCGCCCGCGCCGCGATCCTGCGGACCGTCTCCGAGTGGACGCCCGGGATGGAGTCTGTCGCCGAGCCAATGCACGGGCTTCTCGTGATTCCGGTGGCCCTGCCGCGCACGCTCGCAGGCGGACGCTTCGTCGTGGCGACGATCCTCGCCGACGCCCTCGAATGCGAGACGATCGAGTTCCTCGCGCAGAGCGCGCAGCTCGACGCGCGGCTCGCGAAGAGCATGGTCGCGTCGGGCGCTCCCTGGGACCGCCGCGGCGCCGCGCGCCTCGCCTCGCTCGCAGGTGCGCTTGCCGCAAGCGAAGCCGACCGGCTCGCGAGCGCTGACGCCGGCGTCCAGCTCAGCGCCGCGTGGGAGGAGCTGCATCTCCTCCACTCGATCTCGAAGGAGATGGCGCTCGGCGCATCGCCTGCGGTGTTCGCCTCGAGCGTGCTCTCGGAAGTGCGGAGCACCATCGGCTGCCGATGGACCGCGCTTCGGGTGCGCGGGTCGGCGGCGCAGCTCCTCGGTCTCTCGAACGGCGGCATCGTCGCGGACGGCATCGAGCCTGCCGCGGCGCGCCGGATCCTCGACGCGGTCGGAAACGTCGCGACGTCGTCGGTCGTCGGAGAGGACCTCGTCGTCTCCGCCGTCCGCCGCGAGGCCGAGCCGATCGGGCTCCTCGCCGCGGGCGACCGCATCGTCGGCAACGGCGCGATGTCGAGCTTCGAGCGGGCGCTCGTCGAGACCGCCGCGAGCAACCTCGCGGTCTTCCTCGACAACGCGCGGCTCTACCGCGACCTCGACGCGATGTTCCTCGGGTCGCTCTCCGCGCTCGTCTCCGCGATCGAAGCGAAGGACCCGTACACGCGCGGTCACTCGCAGCGCGTCGCGCTTCTCTCCCGCGACATCGCCGCCGAGGCCGGGCTCTCCGAGGCCGCGGTGAAGCACGTCCACATCGCGGGCCTCGTCCACGACATCGGAAAGATCGGCGTCCCCGAGATCGTCCTGCGCAAGCAAGGCAGGCTCGACGACGCCGAGTACGAGCTCATCAAGCAGCATCCCGAGACCGGCTGGCGCATCCTGCGGGACATCCCGCAGCTCGCGCCCATCCTCGACGGCGTGCGCTTCCACCACGAGCGCTTCGACGGCCACGGCTATCCGCACGGGCTCGCCGGCGAGGAGATCCCGCTGTCGGCGCGCATCATCGCGATCGCGGACACCTTCGACGCGATGAGCTCGACCCGTACGTACCGCACCGCGCGCGACCGCGGCGACGTCCTCGGCGAGATGTCGCGTCTCGGTGGAACGCAGTTCGACCCCGCGATGCTCGCCCACTTCCTGCGCGTCGACCTCACCGAGTACGACGCCATGAACGCGGCGCACGGCGCCGGTCTCAACGATCCGTGGAGGAAAGCGGCATGAAGCTCTCTTGGGAAGAACACGGCAACGTCGCGCTCGTGATCTGCAGCGGAGAGTTCGCTGCGGACGCCGAGCACAACTTCCGCCGGGCCATCAGCGACCGGATCGACCGCGGCGCCCGCAGCGTCGTGCTCGACCTCGCGAACGTGACGCTGGCGGACAGCGTCGCGCTCGAGTGCCTCCTCTGGCTTTCGGAGGAGACCGCGCGCCTCGGGGGCGCGCTGCGGCTCGTCGCGCCGCAGCAGACGGTTCGGGAGGCGCTCCGCGTGACGCGGCTGGCGGACCGGTTCGAGTGCTCCGACAGCGTCGAGCTGGCGGCGCGAAGCCTGCGTTGAGTCGGAGTTTCCGGAGGGATCCAGCATGAGCGCGCTTCCACGGCACCAGGCGATCGTCGACAAGCTTCCCAGGCTCCAGCTCGGGCAGATGCTGGTCGCCCGCAACCTCATCTCGCAGAAGCAGCTCGAGGGCGCGCTCGAGCATCAGCGCGAGAACGGGCAGCGCGCGCTCCTCGGCGAGACGCTCGTCCAGCTCGGATTCGTCAGCGACTACGACGTGATGCAGGTCGTGGCCGAGAGCTACGGCATTCCGTTCGCGAAGGACATCGCCCGCATCGCCGACCCGAAGGCGCTCGAGGTCCTGAGCCGCGACTACCTGCTCGAGCACCTCGTGCTGCCGCTCTTCGTGGTGCGCGACGTGCTCACGGTCGCGGTCGCCGAGCCCGCCAACCTCTATCTCTTCGAGGACATCCGCCACCGCACGGGCAAGGCCGTCCAGATCGTGGCGACCACCGCGGCCGAGATCCGCGCCGCGCTCGAGGCCTACGTGCCTGCGGCGAACGTCTTCGTCATCGACGAGCTCGCGAAGGAAGTCGACGAGAACTCGCTCTCGGTCGTCGAGCGCGAGGTCGCCGAGATCGACGACCTCCGCGAGGTCGCGGGCCGTTCGCCGGTCGTCAAGACCGTGAACGCGCTGCTGCTCGGCGCCGTGCACGAGGGCGCGAGCGACATCCACATCGAGCCCGCCGAACGCCGCCTCCGCATCCGCTTCCGCATCGACGGACGCCTCTTCGAGAAGACCGATCCGCCGTGGAAGATGGCCGCCGCGATCACGAGCCGCATCAAGATCATGGCGAACCTCGACATCTCCGAGCGACGCCTGCCGCAGGACGGCGACATCCACGTGCTGCTCGAGGGCCGGCCCGTCGACCTCCGCGTCTCGACGATGCCCGGCCGCCACGGCGAGAAGGTCGTGATCCGAATCATCGACAGCCGCGCGTCGCTCGTCCCGCTCGAGCGGCTCGGCATGAACCCCGAGATCCTCAAGCGCTGGACCGAGGTCATCGAGAAGCCCAACGGCATCGCGCTCGTCACAGGTCCGACCGGCAGCGGCAAGTCGACGACGCTCTACTCGGTGCTTGCGTCGCTCAACAACAGCGACCACAACATCTCGACAGTCGAGGACCCGATCGAAGCCACGCTTCCCGGCGTCAACCAGTTCCAGGTCAACGAGAAGGCGGGATTCTCCTTCTCGTCGGCGCTGCGCGCGCTTCTGCGCCAGGACCCGGACGTGCTGATGGTCGGCGAAATCCGCGACGCGGAGACGGCGACCATGGCCGTGCAGGCGGCGCTCACCGGCCACCTCGTCTTCTCGACGCTCCACACCAACGACTCGATCAGCGCGGTCACGCGTCTCGTCAACGTCGGCATCGAGCCGTACCTCGTGGCGGCCGTCATCCGCGGCGTGCTGGCGCAGCGCCTCGTGCGCCGCATCTGCCCGCACTGCCGCGAGACGTTCGAGCCCGAGCCGCACATCCGCGCCGAGATCGAGGCGAACACCGGCACCGTCGCCAGCTTCGCGCGCGGCGCCGGATGCGCGCGCTGCCGCGGCAGCGGTTTCGCGGGCCGTCTGGGCGTCTTCGAGCTCCTGATTCCCGACGAGAACTTCTCCGTCGCCATCTCGCGCGGCGCGACGCTCCAGGAGCTCGCGTCGATCGCGCGCGGCGCAGGTCTGCGCACCATGCGCATGGACGGCTTCGAGAAGATCCGCGACGGTCAGACGACCTTCGAGGAAGTCGTGCTCGCAACCGCATCGTAAGGAGACGAGCCCATGGCGACCCTCGGCAAGCAACTTCCCAGTCCCGCCACGCAGTCGGATTCGCGCATCGAGGCGCGCGCCACGTTCGCGTACCGCGCGCTCGACGCGAACGGCCGCGAGACGAGCGGCACCATGGCCGCGCTCAACCCGCAGGAGGTCGCGCGGCGGCTGCGCGCCGACGGCAAGACCGTCCTCTCGATCGGCCTCGACACGAGCATCTCCGCGAAGGCGAAGACCGATACCGCGAAGACGAAGACCGCTTCCGACGCGCCTGCCGCAGCGCCCGCGTCCGGAGTGCGGGTGCGCCGCTCCGACGTCGCCCAGCTCTGCCGCCATCTCGGCACGATGGCCGAGGCCGGCGTCCCGCTCTCGGAGGCGCTCGACTCGGCCGTGACCGAGGGCGTGCGCGCCGACTTCAAGCCGTTCACCGAGACGGTGTCCGAGGACGTCTCCACCGGAACGCCGCTGTCGGCCGCGTTCGCCCGCCGCGCGCGCAACATGCCGCCGATCGTGGTCGCGCTTGCCCGGGCGGCCGAGTCGACCGGCCAGATGGGGCCGATGCTCCTCCGCGCCGCCGACCACCTGCAGCGCCACGAGCGCACCATCAAGCAGATCAAGGCCGCGGCGAGCTATCCGATGTTCATGCTCGGCGCGGGCACGCTCGTGATCATCGCGCTCCTCGTGTTCGTGCTGCCGCGGTTTGCCAAGATCTACTCCGACCGCGGCGCCGATCTTCCGCTGCTCACAAAGCTCCTCCTCGGCGTCAGCGACCTCATCCGCGACAACGCGATTCCGATCTCGGTCGCGGCGCTGGTTGCCGCCGGGGCGCTCCTCTTCGCCTCGAAGTCGACCGCGATGACGCGCGTGATCGACGCCCTGCGCTACGGCCTGCCGGTCGTCGGCAAGCTCAGCCGCCTCGCGTTCATCGCGATCTCGTGCCGCACGCTCGCGACCCTCCTCCAGAGCGGCATCCACCTCCTCGACGCCATCGCCATCTGCCGCGGGCTCTCGAAGAGCGAGCGCAGCGAGCGCTTCTGGGATGCGATCGACGCGAGGCTCCGCGACGGTGGATCGCTCGTCGACGCCCTCAAGAACCAGTCGCTCCTGCCGCCGACCGTCGTCGCCATGGTGGCCGCGGGCGAGCGTTCGGGCCGGCTGCCCGAGGTGCTCGGACGCGCCGCCGACTTCGCCGAGGAAGACCTCGAGACCGCGCTGAAGGCGGCCACAAGCCTGCTCGAGCCGGTCCTGGTCGTCGCCTTCGGATCGGTGCTCGGCATCGTCGCCATCGCGCTTCTCCTGCCGCTCTTCAGCGTCTCGAGCGTCGTCGCGAAGTGAGTCGCAGCGACCCTCGGGTCGCGTGGCAAGGGGCTCTGCACATACGGTTCAGGCGAGGCTTTCAGATGGGGCTCTTTCCCGCGTGCAGGGCGGCTTGTCGGCCGCACGGCTTCGGGTATGCTCCGCGCGCCGTCAAGGACGATGGCAGGGAGGCAGCGTCATGAAACGCGACATGAATCGCACGGATGCGGCGGTGCAGGCGGACAAGCCTGCTGCGAACCTTCGTTCGGCAGGTGCGGGATCGACCGGCGGCGGAGCGCCTTCGGGCTCCGCGCGCGAGGGAGTCGTCTCCGAACTGATCCGGGAACTCACGAGACGCGAGCGTCTCGTGCTCATGCTTCGCTACACCGAGGAACTGACGGTGGCGGAGATCGCCGTGGTCCTCGAGATCGCAGCGACCGAGGTCGAACGCATGCTCGAGAGCATCTCCGAGCGCGTGCGCCGGCGCGTCCAGCCGACGTACGGCCGGGCCGTCGCTCGGATGGCGTGATCTCGAGCGTCTTGCATCACGGGTCGTCGCTCAGCCCCACGCGCCGAGAAGGGCCGCGAGGTCGGGCGCACCGACGGCTCCGTCGCCGTTGAGATCGCCGACGCCCGTTCCGCCCCAGTTTCCAAGGAGCGCAGCGAGATCCTGCGCATTGACGGCGCCGTCGCAGTTGAGGTCCGCGGGCGCGCACGTCGCCGTCGTCACCGTGATCGACAGCGTCGCGTCGCCGACGCCGGTCGCGGTGACGATCGGATTCTCACGGCAGTAGAACGACGGGAAGCTGCCGCCTTGCTGCACGACCTTCGTCAGCGAGGCGACGGAGAAGCGAAGCCGCCCCGCGTCGACGGCACCGCGCAGGAACTCCTGCACATCGGCGCGCGACACGTCGAACTCGAAGCGCAGCGGCGTGCCGACTGGAATCAGGCTGCCGGGCTTCAGTCCGGCGATCGTTCCGACCGCAAGCGGCGTCGGCGTCCAGCGCTCGCGCACGGAGTTCGAGACGTCGACCCACTGGCCCGCAGGGTTGAGGCCCGTCGCGAAGGCGTTGCGGACGCCCGGGTTCAGCGTGCTCTGCCCTGCGACCGTGTAGGGGCTCGTCTCGACCCAGTTCGCGACGCTGAAGCCGTTGCGGAAGCCGGTCGCGTACACCTCGACAGGCTGTCCCGCGTCCGCGTCGTCGGCGTACTCGGGGTCGGTCGTCGGAAGGAACGCGGTGTACGGGTCGACCGTCGGGTCGTACTCGACGACGAAGTCGTTCGCATAGGTGATCTCGAGCACGCACGAGGTCACCGTGTAGGTCGAGACTCCGAGGCCCGTCGGGATCTGCGCGCCGGTGTTGAAGCCGACGATGAACTGCCCGTCGCGGTTGTCGAAGAGCGGACTGCCGGGTTCGTTGCCGAACGTCGAGGCCGTGATGCGCACGCCCGGCGTCGGGTTGAACGCGTAGTTCCAGCGATCGAGCGCCGGTGCGCCGTAGTGGACGACGTACTCGTCGGCGTGTGCGGATGCGCAAGCGATCGCGCAGGCGAGGAAGGCGGAGGCGGGGGCGGTGTTGCGGAAGACGTTCATTGCTTTCGGAGCCTGTTGGTTGTGGGCGCGATGGGCTGCGGAAACGGAGCGAAGAGCGTAGACTGCTACGCCCGCTGCGGCCCGTCGATTGCAGAAGAGCCGCGCAATTCGAGCGATGTCCCGCGACCGACGTAGGTTTTCGGGCGTATGCAGGAACTGGGATCCGCGCCCGTGCCAACAGACTCCGTCGCCACCGCTCCTGCGCCTTGCGCCCGCGTCTCCCGCGTGCGGCGCTGCCCGCTGCGGCGCATCGCGGAGTTCGCGGGCTTCACGCTCGTCGAGCTGCTCGTCGTCGTCGCGATCCTCGGAGTCGTGCTCGCGGCGCTGTTCCCCCTGTTTTCGCGACTGCGCGACGCCAGCGCCCGGGCCCGCGAGATCGCCGCGGCGCGCTCGCTCATGGGCGCGTGGCAGCAGTACGCGCACGACTCGTCGGGCGCTGTGCTTCCCGGCTACCGGAGCGGGCTTCCCGCCTACGACGCGAACCGCAACCCGATCGCCGCGCAGACGATCGGCATCACCGCCAACCGCTGGGTCTGGCGGCTTGCGCCCTATGTCGGACATGACTTCAACGCGCTCTACCTCGGCCAGCACGAGCGCATGCTCCGCGAGCTCGAGCTGACCGACTACTCGAACTACCTCTATCAGACGAGCGTCTTCCCGAGCTTCGGACTCAACAGCGTGTGGGTCGGCGGCGACGAGAACTTCGGCGGCTACAACAGCGCTTTCCTCGGGCTCTACGGCAAGTTCTACGTCACGCGGCTCGGCGAGATCGAGCGTCCCGCGAGCCTCGTCGTCTTCGCAAGCGCCCGCGGACAGGACAGCATGCCGAGCGGCGAGCTCTCCGATCTCACCGAGGGGTTCTTCCGCATCCAGGCGCCGTGCTTCAGCACCCGCACGTGGGCCGCGGCGTACGACGAGGATGATCCCGCGTCGTGCGGCAACCTGAGCGCGCGTCACGGCGGCTCGGTGGTCGTCGGCTTCGCCGATGGCCATGCGGAGGCGAGGCGGCCCGAAGAGCTCGACGACATGCGGCTCTGGTCGAACGGAGCGACGTCGAAGGAGTGGACGCTCACGCCGACCGGGAATTGAGCGCCGCACGGACAAGATGCGAGCAGGGGACCGCGAGCGCGAGGAGCGCGGCGATCATGCCGGCGGCGTTGAGCGCGGAGCGCGCGCCGAAGACGCTTTCCGCGTGCGCCGCGAGCATGTAGCCGCCGGCTGCGAGCGCGCCGCCGACGGCGAGGCTCAGCGCGATCTGCCCGCGCACGCTGCGGGCGTGGGGCGCGGCGATGAGCGCGGGGCACGCGAGAAGCGCGAGGACGAGAACGCTGCCGACCGCCGTGAAGCTCGCGACGATCGCGACGCTGACGACCGCGAGGAGCGCGCGCTCGACCGCGCGCGGCGCCGTTCCCGCGAGCCGCGCGTGCGCGCGGTCGAAGGCGAGCGACGAGAGTTCCTTGCCGAAGGCGGCGCTGAACGCGATGGCGACGGCTGCGGCCCCGGCAAGCGTCCAGATCTCGACGGGAACGCCCGCATGCCACGGCGCATCCTGGGGCGCGACATAGAAGAGCGTCTCGAGCGAGCCGAAGAGCACGCACTCCGGGTCGAGGTCGACCTGCCGCGCGCCCTGCGTCTCGAGGAGAAGGACGCCGAGCGCGAAGAACGCCGTGAAGACGATGCCGAGCGCGGCGCCCGACCCGAGGCGCGTCGCGCGCCTGACGAGGGTCGAGAGCGCGATGGCGGCGATGCCGGCGAGCGCGGCGCCGATGAACATCGCGGGCATCGATCGCGTTCCCGTCACCAGGAACCCCGCGACGAGGCCGGGAAGCACGGCGTGCGCGATCGCGTCGCCCGTGATCGCCTCCTTGCGGAGGACGAGCCAGTTGCCGAGAGTGCCGCACGCAAGGGTCGCGAGGAGCGCGGCGGCGAGCGCGGGGAGATCGAGCGCGAGTGCCGCCGTCATGCGGTGCGCCTCTGGAGGAGACGTCCCGATGGAAGCGCGACGAGGAACGCCGCGGTGGCGGCAAGCGTCATCGCGGCGCCGGTCGGCACGCCTGTCGTGGTGCGCGAGGCGACGACGCCGAGCGCTGCGGTGGCGGCGCCGATGAGGGCCGCCGTCGCCGTCACGCGCGCGATGCGGCCGCCGAGAGCGCGCGCCGCTGCGGCCGGTGTGATGACCATGGCGACGACGAGCACGATGCCTGCGACCTGCATTCCCGCCACGACGGTCGCGACGAGGAGCACGGTCAGGAGAAGGTCGAGCGCGCGGACCGGAAGTCCTGCGCTGAGCGCGAAGGACTCGTCGAAGGCGACCGCGGTGAGCCCACGGAAGGATGCGAGGAGCAGCGCGAGCGTCGCCGTCGCGAGCACCGCGAGCGCGACGACCTCCGAGCGGCCCATCGCGGCCGCGCTTCCGAAGAGGAGCGTGCGCAGCCCGCCCTGCGAGCCGGCGGGGTGGCTCTGCACGACCGAGAAGAGGACGGCGCCGAGACCGAAGAAACCGGCGAGCGTGACCGCGATCGCGCCGTCGTTGCCCACGCGCCGCAGCCGCGCGAGCGCCGGCACGCACCATGCCGCGAGCAGCGCGGTCGCTGCGCCGCCGAGGAGGAGAAGCCACGCCGTGCGGCCGCCGAGGCCGATCGCTTCGCCCGCGAGAAACGCGAGCGCGACGCCTGGCAGCGCTGCGTGTCCGGCGACATCGGCGACGAGTGCGCGGCGCCGCGCGAGGACGAAGGTGCCGACGGCGCCCGCGAGCGCTCCGAAGAGCACGCAGCCCGCGAGGACGCCGAGCGTGTTGGCGCCGATCGCATCGCCGCTCATGCCGTGCGCTCCGCGTGGAAGCCGTACGCCTGCGCGAGCATGGCGTCGGTCATCACGTCGGCGACCGGCCCCTGCGCGACGAGCGTGCGGCTCAGGAGGATCGCGCTGTCGAAGTGCGTGCGCACGCTGCGCAGGTCGTGGTGCACGGCGAGGATGGTGCGGCCGCGGTCGCGCAGGCCGCGCAGCACCTCGGCGAGGCGCGTTTCGGTGAAGGCGTCGATGTTCGCGAACGGCTCGTCGAGAAGGAAGAGCTGCGCGTCCTGCGCGAGCGCGCGCGCGACGAGCACGCGCTGCTGCTGGCCGCCCGAGAGTTCGCCGATCTGCGCACGCGCAGCGTCGGCGAGGCCGACCGCCGCGAGTGCGGCCCGCGCCTGCTCGCGCGCGTCGCGGTTCACGCGGCGAAAGAGCCCGAGCTTCGGATAGAGCCCCATCGCGACGATGTCGAGGGCGCTTGCGGGAAAGTTCCAGTCGATCTGCGATCGCTGCGGGATGTAGGCGACGCTGTGGCGCGCGGCGGAGAGGGATGTCCCGAAGAAGGCGATCCGTTCGGCGACGACGAACGGAACGAGTCCGAGCATCGCCTTGATGAGCGTGCTCTTGCCGGCACCGTTCGGGCCGATGAGCGCGGTCATCGATCCGCCTGCGAGCGAGAGGGAGATGTCGCGGACGACGGGCTCGTCGCGGAGATATCCCGCGGAGAGCGCGCGGACCTCGAGGGCGGGCGTCGCCGTGGCGCTCAACCGCGGCCTCCGAGCGCGTCGGCGATCGCCTTCGCGTTGTGACGGAGCATGCCGGCCCACGTGCCTTCGGGCGAACCCGCGCGGCCGAGCGAGTCGGAGTAGAGCGCCTCGCCGATCTTCAGTTCATGGCCCTTCGCCGCGCAGCCGTCGACGACCGCGCGCACGGTGCGGTCGGACACCGTCGTCTCCATGAAGATCGCGGGGATGCGCTCGTCGGCGATGAACGTCACGAGCGCCTCGATGTCGCCGAGCGAAGGCTCGCTCTCGGTCGAGATTCCCTGGATGCCGCGCACCGTCAGGCCGTAGCGGCGGCCGAAGTAGCCGAATGCGTCGTGCGCGGTGACGAGCGTGCGCTGCGCGGCGGGGATGGTGCCGATCGTGAGCGAGAGTTCCTTGTCGAGCGCCGCGGTCTCGGCCTCGAACGCGGCGAGGTTCGTGTCGTACCCGGCCCTGCCGTCCGGGTCGATCTTCGCGAGCGCGTCGCGGACCGCGGGGGCGGTCTTCGCCCCGAGCAGGGG
>JBIKWD010000190.1:0-6150 GCA_044356505.1 Phycisphaerales bacterium | reverse complement strand
GGCGCCGACGAGGACGAGCATGAAGACGGTCGATAGCAGGTTGAGATGCCCGACAAGCAGCGTCGTGGCGCCGTAGGTCCAGCCGGCCGCGATGCCGAAGGCGAGCACGGCGAGAAGCGGGCGGCGCACGCCTCGGAAGACCACGATGAAGAGGATGGTGATGATGGCGAGCGAGACGATGCTCGCCTCGGCCATGTCGTTGTTCGCGGTCGCCATCTCGTCATGCTGGAGGACGGGCTTTCCCGTGACCCCGATGTCGACGCGGGAGTGCCGCATGGCGATCGGCTGAAGCGACTTCCGGAGCCCCGGGATCGTCATTCCGAGCGGATTGAGCTCGGTGAAGTCCTTCACGGGCATCGCTTCGGCGAAGAGCAGCGTCCCACCCGGCGCGCGCAGATACTCGCGCCCGAGTTTCCTCGAGAGCGCCGCGGCGACCACGGGGTGCGCCGCGACATCGCCGCGCGCGACATCGGCGATCGCGCGCGCATCGGCCGCCATGGCCTCGAGTTCCGCGTCGCTCGACGCCCATGACGCGAGGCGCCATTGCTCGGACGGGTGAATCGCCGCTGCCGCCGACACGAACGTGCGCCCGTCGGCCATCGACACGAGCAGCTCCGCGATGTCGTCCATCGCGGCCTTCGCGGCGGCATCGTTTCCCTTCGGGTCCACCGCGATCACGACGCCTTCGAGATCGCCGAACTCCTTCAGGAACGCGCGGTATCCGGCCATGAACGGCCGCTCCGGCGCGATGAGCGAGTCCGTGTCGCTGTCGATCCTGAGATGAAACGCGCCGAGCCACGCGCCAAGCACGGCGAGCACCGTCGCCGCGGCGACCACGGCGCGGGGCCACGTCGTCGCGATCGAAGCGAGCCGCAGCATCACGGCTGCGCGGCCTCTGTCGGCTCGCTCGTCTCGCGGCGCCCGCCGAAGAGCGCGTTCCTGCCGAGGCGCGCGAGAAGCCCGACCGTCGCGGTCGGCCTATGGAGGCTCGCCATCACGGTCTCGAACGCGCGCAGGAACCAGTCGACGTCGGAGTCGTCGATCACGAGCGGGGGGATCAGCTTCACGACATCCTGGTTGTGTCCCGCGACCTGGCAGAGGATGCGGTGATCCTCCATCAACGGCACCACCACGGCCTGCGCGAAGAGGTTCTTGTCCATCGCGTGCGTCGCGGCCCAGTTTGCCTTGAGAAGCATCGACCTCGGCGGACCGAACTCGATGCCGATCATCAGCCCGCGCTGGCGCACTTCCTTCAGCATCTCGAAGCGCGGCATCATCGCCTCGACGCCGGCCTTGATGCGCGCACCCATCCTGCGCGCGTTTTCCGCAGCGTTCGTCTCGTCGTAGGCCGCGAGGCTCGCAAGGCCCGCTGTCATCGCGAGCGCCCCTTGGTGGAAGGTCGACGAGTGCACGATCGCGCGGTCAAGCGAGGTGAAGACCTGTTTCCAGACCTCGCCCTTCACGAGCACGGCGCCCACAGGCACATAGCCGCCCGAGAGCGCCTTCGAGAGGACGACCATGTCGGGCTCGACCGGACCCTTCGCGTCGTCTTCCTGGTCGATCGCGAGGAACGAGCCAGTGCGGCCGAGGCCCGTCTGCACTTCGTCCGCGACGAAGAGGGAGCCATGTCGGCGGCAGAGACGCGCGGCCTCTGCGAGATATCCCGGCGAGTGGATGTTCACGCCCTTCCCCTGGATCGGCTCGATCACGAGCGCCGCGACATCGCCCTTCGCAAGCTCGCGCTCGAGCGCCGCGAGATCGTTGAACGCGACCTGACGGCATCCGGGCAGGAAGGGCGCGAAGCCCTGGCGGAAGCTGTCGCAGCCGTTCAGCGATACCGACCCGGACGACAGTCCGTGGAACGCCTTCGGCGCGTACAGGAGGGCGGGGCGCCCCGTCGCGCACTTCGCGAACTTGATCGCGGCCTCCACGCCTTCCGTGCCCGAGTTCGTGAAGAACACGTAGTCGAGCCCGCGTCCGATGCGCCGCTTGAGTTCCTTGGCGAGCAGGCCGGAGAGGAGCGGCGCCTCGAACTGCACCATGCTCGCGAGGTCGAGCGAGAGCACCTCCTCGAGCGCGCGGCGGATCGTCGGGTGGTTGCGGCCGAAGTTGCACACCGCGTAGCCGCCGAGGAAGTCGAGGTGGCGGTTCCCGGCGCGGTCGAAGAGGTGCGGGCCCTCGGCGCGCACGTAGTCGCGGTCGTAGCCGATCGTCCGCAGCACCGCCGCGAAGCGCGGGTTCACGTGCTCGGCGTGGAGCCTGTGGCCACCCCCTGCGTTTTCTTCAAGAAGTGATCGAATGCTGAAAGTCACGGGGGATTCCGGGCGGAACGGGCGAAAGATCCGGGAGCGTGCGCGGGCGGAAAGGGCAGTGTAGAGGCGTGGGAGGGGTATCTCCGGGGGTATGGTTTCACCAATCGCAGGACTTTATCCAAGATTTCTTTTGCGGTTTTCGAATCCGCCCCTACCGTGGACACAGTCGAGGAGTTTGTCCCCCATGAACCCCGTCACAAAGCTTCCGGGTCGCACGCTTGCCGTTCTTGCAGCTGCGTCATGTGCCGCCGTCGCCTCCACCTCCGTGCTCGCGGACGGGCCGCAGTCGGTCGCGCGCAAGTGGAACGACACGATGCTCAACTCGATCAAGAAGGACCGGGTCCGTCCGCCGATCCAGGCGCGCAACCTCTTCCATTCTTCGGTCGCGATGTACGACGCATGGGCGGCCTACGAGCCCTCTGCGCGCGGATACTTCTTCACCGAGAAGATCTCCGCGAAGGACGTCGAGGCTGCGCGGCATGAGACGGTCTCGTACGCCGCCTACCGCATCATGAAGCATCGCTTCGCGACCAGCCCGAACGTCGCGCTGATCAACCCGATCCTCGACGCGCGCATGGCCGAACTCGGCTACCCGACGAACGTCACGACGACCGTCGGCGACTCGCCGGCCGCCGTCGGCAACCGCATCGCCGCGCAGCTGATCGCGTGGGCGCTCACCGACAATTCCCGCGAGCAGTTCGACCATGCGAATCCGCCCGGATACGAGGACGTCAATCCGCCGCTCGTGGTGGCGCTGCCGTTCAACCCGAGCGTCGTGAACCCGAGCCGCTACCAGCCGCTCTCGCTCAGCTTCTTCGTCGACCAGAACGGCAACATCATCCCGGGCGGGTTCCCCCCCAAGCTCGCCCCGTACTGGGGCTTCGTGCGGCCGTATGGAATGCTCGCCGGCGACATGGACCCGACCCGCGCGGGCGTGTACTTCAATCCGCCGCCATGCCCGATGCTCAACGGCTTCGACGACGCGACCTTCCGCGACGGACACGAGCAGGTCGTCATCAAGAGCTCGTGGCTGACTCCCGACGACGGCGTGATGATCGACATCTCGCCGCTCTCGATGGGCAACAGCCCGCTCGGCACCGACACGAGCCCGGGGCGCACCATCAATCCGGTCACGGGCAAGCCGTACCAGCCGAACGTCGTCAAGCGCGGCGACTGGGCGCGCTGCCTCGCGGAGTTCTGGGCCGACGGTCCGAGCTCGACCACGCCGCCCGGCCACTGGAACGAGATCGCGAACCACGTCGTCGAGCACCCCGCGTTCGAGCGGCGGCTCGAGGGCAAGGGCCCCGAGCTCGATCCGCTGGAGTGGGACGTCAAGATGTACGTCGCGCTGAACGGCGCGCTTCACGACGCGGCGATCTGCGCGTGGGGCGTCAAGGGCTACTACGACGCCATGCGTCCGATCGGCGCGATCCGCGCCCTCGTGCAGAACGGTCAGTGCAGCGATCCGGGCCTGATCTCCTACAACCCCAACGGCATCCATCTCGTGCCGGGCGTGATCGAGCTGATCACGCCTGCGACGACCGCTCCCGGCGAGCGCCACGAGGAGCTCGCCGGCTACGAAAGCCTGATCGCGGTCAAGAGCTGGCCCGGTTCACCCGCCGATCCGAACAACGAGTACACGGGCGTCAAGTGGATGCTCGGCGGCAACTGGGTGCCGTACCAGCGGCCGACGTTCGTCTCTCCGCCGTTTGCGGGCTACGTCTCCGGTCACTCGACCTACAGCCGCGCGGGTGCGGAGATGATGACGCGGCTCACGGGCACCGCGTACTTCCCCGGCGGCCTCGGCGTCTACACCTGCAACCAGAACCAGTTCCTCGTCTTCGAGGACGGGCCGAGCGAGACATTCGACTTCCACTGGGCGACCTACTACGACGCGGCCGACAACTCGGGTCAGTCGCGCATTCTCGGCGGTATCCACCCGTACTTCGACGACTACCCCGGCCGCGTGCTCGGCTCGCAGGCCGCGGCCCGCGCGTTCGACCGCTCGATGGCGCTGTTCGCGCCGCTGGCGCCGTGCGACGCCGACTTCAACGGCGACGGCTCGGTCGGGGCGCAGGACCTCGCGGGGCTCCTCTCCGCGTGGGGCGGCGCAGACCTCGGCTTCGACATCGATGGCGACGGGGCCATCGGCGCGACCGACCTCGCGGCGCTCCTTTCCGCGTGGGGACAGTGCCCGCAGTGAGGTGAGGCTTCCGACGGAATCGTCTCTCGGCCGCGCGCGGGGTGTCCCTCCGCGCGCGGCCGATGTTCTGGACCGCGCTCACGTCGCGAGTTCGAAGGCGACGCACCCGCCCACCACGGTCATGGTGGCGCGGCCGCGCACCTTCCAGCCGTGGAACGGACAGTTGCGGCTCTTCGACGCAAAGCGGTCGGCGTCGATCGTCCACTCGAGGCCGGGGTCGATCACGGTTATGTCGCCGGGAGCACCCTCGCGGAGCGAGCCGAGCCCGATCGCATCGAGCCCGCAGAGTTCGGCGGGCGTGCGCGTCATCAGTTCGATCATGCGCGGCCAGCCGATGACGCCGTCCTCGACGAGCGCCTTGGCGTAGAGCGGGAGCGCGCAGTCGAGCCCGATGATGCCGAAGGGCGCGCTCGCGAAGTCGCGCGCCTTCTCGGCGGCCGTGTGCGGCGCATGGTCGGTCGCGAGGACGTCGATGGTTCCGTCGGCGATCGCGGCCTTCAGTTCGGCGATGTCGCGCTTCGTCCGCAGCGGGGGATTCATCTTCGCCTGAGTGTCGTAGCCCTCGCAGGCTTCGTCGGTCAGCAGGAGGTGGTGCGGGCTCGCCTCGCCCGAGCAACGGATGCCCTCTGCGCGCGCGCGGCGCAGGATCGCGGCGCTGCCGCCAGAGGAGAGGTGCTGCGCGTGATAGCGGGCGCAGACCGGCTTGTTCAGCCGCACGTCGCGCTCGACGATGATCTCCTCCGCCTCGCGCGGCCACGGGAGGAGGCCGAGCCGCGTCGCGACCGCGCCCTCGTTCATGACGCCGCCCTCGCTCAGCTGGTGGTCCTGGCAGTGCTGCATGAACGCCTTGCCGAGCGAGGCGCAGACCTCGAGCACGCGGCGCATCATCGCGGGGTTCATGACGCACTCGCCGTCATCCGAGAACGCGACCGCGCCCGCGGCCGCCATCGAGTGCATGGGCGCGAGCTGCTCGCCCTTGCGCGCCACCGTCGCCGCGCCGACCACGAAGACGCGAGCGGCCGCGGCGTCCCGCGCCGCCTGCTGGACGAAGCGGACCGTCGTCGCCGTGTCGATCGCCGGGCTGGTGTTCGGCATGCAGCAGACGGTCGCGAAGCCGCCGGCGACGGCGGAGGCCGTGCCCGTCTTCACGGTCTCCTTCGCTTCGCCGCCCGGTTCACGGAGATGGACGTGCGGGTCGATCAGGCCGGGCGTGACGAGCCTGCCGCCGCAGTCGACCGTGCGCGCACCGGCGGGCGCGTCGATCTTCCGTCCGACGGCGAGCCTGGCGACGCGGCCGTCGACGACGAGCAGGTCGCCCTCGCCGTCGATCCCCTGCGTCGCGTCGAGGATGCGCCCGCTGCGGAAGAGGACCGTTCCCGAACTCAACTGTTCTGCTCCGCATCGGTCGCGGCCGCGGGCGCTGGCGTCATGCCGGTATCGACAGCGGGAAGCTCTTCCTCGGCCGGCAGCAGTTCGGGCGGCTTCTCAAGCCCGCCGGGAGGAAGGATCACGGCCTCGGCGATGAAGAGGACGCGCGTCTTCGGCTCGGTGATGGCGTCGATCTCGGCCTGCGACTTGCCTGCGTCCATCGCGAGGTGCTTGAGGAACTCGACCGAGTGCTCTTCCTGGATCGCG
>JBIKWD010000189.1:0-6189 GCA_044356505.1 Phycisphaerales bacterium | reverse complement strand
TGCCGACGGCCGGTCGCTCGCCCGGCAGCTTTGCCAGCACGGCGTCGAGCTCCGCGTCGGTCGGCCCCGGACGCGCGGGCGCCGACGCCTCCTCGCGGGTACCCGTCGAGCCCTGGTCCACGATGGTCGCCTTTGCGCCCTCGAAGGTGTTCCCCGCGACCACGGTTTCCTTCGCGGCCTCGAGCTCGACCGCGTTGTCGACGCCCTTGAACGCGTTCGAGGCGACGACGTTCGCGGAGGCGCCCATGCCGTTCGCGCGCGCCCACGGCAGCTTCGCGAAGTGCTCGTCCGCGTCGGTCCAGAACCGCACGCCCACGGGCTCGTTCGCAAAGCTGTTGCCGTGCACGGCGGTCCGCTGCGCGTGCTCCATGTTGATGCCGCCGCGCTCGGAACCCTGCATCACGCGGCCGTTGCCGCTGAAGGCGTTGCCGACGACGACGGTGTCGCGCGAGTAGCCGCCCCACACGCCGCAGATCGCGTTCGAGTCGAAGCGGTTGCGGGCGATGACGTTGCCGAAGCTGAAGGTGATCTCGAGGCCGTGCGCCGCCGAGTACGAGAGGTCGTTCGCCAGGAACAGGTTGCGGTTGTTGCCGCGCTCGCGGTACCACTCGGGGGCGGCGTCGGCCTTCGGCGCCTCTCCGAGCGCCTCGCGGCCTGCGAATCCGAAGATGCCGTCGCCCGAGTGGGTCGCGCTGTTGAGCGCGACGATGTTGTCCGAGCACTGCTCGAACATCAGAAGCCCCGCGGAATCCTGCCCGCGGTTGTAGACGCCGTGGGAATAGCCGCGCACGCAGAAGTCGAGGCTGTTGCGGCAGACGGTGTTGCCCGACGAACGCCACATCGCGATTCCCCAGCCCGAGAGGAACGAGCAGTCGTTGTCGTAGATCTGCGAGGCGTTGACGCGGTCGAGGACGATGCCGTTCTGGGTGCGGTGGCTCTTTACGCGGCGAACGACGATCCCGCTTGCGTTCCGCACCGCGACGCCCGCGCCGTGCTGCGACAGCCATTCACCGCCGTCGTTGGCATGGGGGAAGAGCCAGTCCGATGCGTCTTCGGCCCACGGCTTCGAGCGGAGCAGCTGGGCGTAGTTGTCGCTGGTGTCGAAATCTTCGACGATGAGCCCGTCGCAATCCTCGGCGCGGATCGCCACCTTGAAGCCTTGGACGCTGCCGTTCCGGATCGTGACGTTGCGCCCGGTCACCGCGATTCCGACGCCCGTCAGCGTCTCGGGCGCGCCGACTCCGCCGATCAGCCGCATGCCCGCGAGATCGACCACGATCCGCTCGCCGTCCTCGCGACCCTTGATCTGGATGACCCCGTTGCCGTCGGCGTCGGCGATGGGGAGGCCGTTGCTCGTGACGACGCAGCTGGTGGCGATGACGGTGTTGTCCTTCTCGATGCGCACCGTCGTCGGCGCCGACTGGTTGGCAGAGGCAGAGGATGCCGCAAGCGCGATGGCGAGCAGCGATGCGGTTGACGTTGAGGCGAGGGGCTTGCTGACGATTCGGTTGTGGAGGGTCATGGGAGTCTCGGCGGGGGCAGGGGTGGTGGGTAGACCGACACCGGACCCTTTGGTTCCAGCAAAGAAGAACGCCCCCCTCGGCAGAAGCCGAGGGGGGCGTGAATCTTACGAGTCAGTGCCGTCCGATGCGGTGGAAGCCGCAGCGGGGGCCTGATTGCACTCGATTACGGGCAGGCGCCCCAGCCGTTGAGGAGGACCGTGAGGTCGGCCGACGTCACGACTCCGTCACCGTTGAGGTCCGGGCTTGCCGTTCCCCAGCCGTTGAGGAGGATGGTCAGGTCTGCCGAGGAGGTCACGCCGTCGTTGTTGAGGTCGGTCGGGCACGGGGCCACGGCACCCGTCGGCTGGCCGAGGATCGTGAACGCGGGTGCGTACACGGTCTGGTCGATCTGCTGGGTGTCGCAGTTGACGAACTGGCCATTGAGCGCGTTGTAGAACGCAAAGCCAGTGCCGGTGCCACCTTCGCAGGCGTTGGTGCTTCCTGCGATGACGACCTCATCCGCAGGACCCGAGCCCGGGAACACCGAGCCGCGCCACTGGTACCAGCTGGTGCCGTTGTTGAACGCAAGACCGTTCGGCGCACCGACGAACCACGCGTAGTTCGAGAGCACGGTCTGGCCGTCGTTCGGGCGGCAGGGGTTGCCCACGGCCGAGGCGAACACGGTCAGGTAGTAGGTGCCGGGATCGATCTCGAAGTCGACGTCGATGAAGGCCTCGCCATTCGCGCCAAGCTCCCCGTAGAGGACCGAACCGCTCGCGATCTGGTTGGTCGCGTAGTTCGGGGCGGTGGTCCCAGAGCGGCTCCAGAGGATCCAGTTCATGCGCTCGTTGAGGGTTCCCGCGGGCTGGAAGCCCTCGGGAATGAGCTGGGTCACGGCCCACTTGGTGGGAGCGCCCTCGGGATCGGTCACGACGAACGGTGCCGCGAGCCAACGCTGGGGCAGGGTGGCCGCGATCGCACCGCTCGAGAGACCGAGGTTCGTCGCCGCGCCGCCCGGCGGGCAGATCGGCTCGTGGATGCCGGTCGTCCAGACCACCTGCTCGAACGAGAAGGTGACGTCGCCGGGGCCTGCGGTGCCGGCCGCGGTGTTGTCCCACTGGCCAACGCGCCAGAGGTAGTACTCGCCAGCGACCGTTCCCGTGAGGGTGACGGTTTCGCCGCCGAGCGCGAGGACGTCGACGCAGCCGATGAAGTTGTTGGCGAGGTCCTGTCCGACGACGGTCGGCGAGGTGCCGAGGGCGTGGACGTGGAGGACGACGTCCTGGCCCGGGCTGTTGCACACGAGCGTCAGGTTGCCCACGGCGGGAGCCTGGGTGATGTACCAGATGTCCTTCAGGGTGTTGGCGACGGCGCAGAGGCCGTTGTTCGGGCCGTCCGTGGTGGCGGAAGCGTTGTTGAACTGGGTGGTCACGTCAAGCGCGACCTGCTGCGCTGCGGTCGCGCAGTTGTTGGCGGGAGCGCCGCCAGCGGCCGGGCAGTTGTAGAGGAAGACGCCGCATCCGCCCTCAGAGACGGGGAGCGTCGCTTGCTGGACGCACGCTGCGTCCCACTCGATGTCGCAGCAAAGGGGGTTCGCGGCGCAGATCACGTCGCAGCAACCCGCATCCTGGCAGCCACCGACGTTCGGGGTGGGAACGCTGCAGTCGCCCGAGGCGGGCGAGCCGCACTGCGGGAAGTTCGAGAAGCGCGACGACACGGTGATCGTGTAGGGCGAGTCGCAGGGGACGCCGGGGGTGGCATCGCCCGCGAACGTCGTGGTGATGATCACCATGTACGTGCCGGGCTGCGCGAAGAACTCGGGGTACTCGGCGGGGCACGCCGTGAACAAGAAGCCAGCCGGGCTGTCGCAGTCGGGGGTGCCGTCCGCGTTGAACTGGCCCGTGAAGAGCAGCAGGTTGCCGGCAGCGGGCGCGCCAGCGGGGGTGGTGAGCGATGCCGAGATGTTCACGAAGCAGGGCGCGGTGACTTCGAAGGAGTACCAGTCGAGGTCACGTCCGGTGCCCGGAGCAGGCTCTGCGCCGACCGTGCCACCGATCGTGAACGAGGAGGCCGTGGAACCGAGGGTTCCCGTCGCCTGGAAGACGGCAGGAACGAAGTTGCAGCCGCCGTTCGAGTCGTTCTGTCCCGCGACGGGGCAGCCGCCGTCGTTCTGGACGAAGTTCGGGTTCGGGTTGATCGTACAGCCCTGGCCGAAGGCCTGGCTGCCGAAGAACGCACAGCCGAGCACAGCGGTGCCCGACAGCACGTTCGTAAGGCGGGAAAGTCTCATCATCACATAGCTCCTTGCAAGATGGGGGGTCACTCTGCTTCCAGCGCCCGACGGGGACTCGGACGCGACAACGCCGCGAAATGGGTAGCGGACAGCCGAATATACGTCGTATCAGCGAACCCGCAAGAAAAAGGAAACGGAAATCAGACGTTGGCATGGCAGACGGTTGCACGATCTTTGGCAACCGATCCGACAGCGCAGGCGGAATAGTCGGGATATAGGACCATGCTTGGGGACGCCACTGGCCGATCCAAGGCTGCTGCACACAGCTGTCAGCCGCGCCGCCGGTCAGGTCTCGGTTCCGCCGTCGCCGTCGTGATCGCCGTCGTGATCGTCGTCGTGCTCGTGCTCGAACTCCTCGAGCTGCTCGGGAATCGTCGGGAGCACCGGCTTGCCCTCGGCGATCATCTTGCGCTTGTAGGCCTCGACCTTCTGCTTCTCCGGGACGAGGATCATGCCCATGCGGCGGCCGTTCAGGCGCGGCGGCACCTCGACCTTCGCGAGGTCGGCGAGGCGCTGGATGATGTCGTCCATGCGATCGTCGCCCCTCGAGCGGAACGCCATCTCGCGGCCGCGGAAGTTCTGGATGATCTGGACGCGGTGGCCTTCGATGAGGAAGCGGCGCGCCTGCGCGATGCGGATGTCGACGTCGTGCGGGTCGATCTTCATCGAGCGGCCGAGGCGGACTTCCTTCATTTCCGAAGACTTGGTCTTCGCCTTGTTCGCCTTCTCCTTCTTCGACTGTTCGTACTTGAACTTGCCGAAGTCCATGATCTTGCAGACAGGAGGCCGCGCGTCCGGCGAGATCTCGACCAGGTCAAGGCCCGCGTCGTAGGCCTGTCGCTTCGCTTCCTCGAGCGGCACGACGCCGAGCATCTCGCCCTGGGGGTCGAGAAGGCGGACGGGGGAGATCCGGATGCGGTCGTTGATGCGCGGTCCGAAGTCGCGAGAATCCTGACGGGGACCACCAAACGGTCGGCGAGGCGGGTAAATAGGTCGAGTCCTTTGAAAGGGTCGTGAGGCCGGCGGCGATCAGGGGAGAGGTGAATCCGTCGTGCGCGCCGCCTGCGCATCGACGGATGAAGACGCAATCGAAAACAGAGCGAAGGAAAGGCGAGCACCCGCGCGGCGCAGCCGACCCGACGGACCCGAGGCTTGGGAAAGCCCGGTCGTCATGAGGTTCGGAAGGCGGCAGACGTCTGCATGACGGAACGATACCACCTTCGAGGGCGAAGGGAAGGGAAAACCCGCCCGAAGCGGGCGGAAACGCGGGTCATCGGGCGGGGTGGCAGGCGGGGCGGCTTGTCGGGCGGCGGCGCTACTTCGCGAGCGAGGACTGCACCGTTCCCGGGGCGCCCGACAGCAGCCGCCCCTCGATTTCGCGGGAGACGCCGTCGACGAAGGCGTCGAAGGGCATCTCCCCGAGGTTCGCCCCGTCCTGAGACACCGCGCCGCGCGCGCGGACGCTCACGACGCGGTTTTCGGCGTCGCGGGGACCGACGACCGCCATGTACGGGATCTTCTCCTCGGCCGCGACCTTGATCTTGGCCTGCACGCGGTCGTTCGAGTGGTCGACCGTGGCGCGCACGCCTCGGGCCTTGAGGGCGGCGAGGAGTTCGTCGGCGTAGGCGGCGCTCTTCTCGCTGATCGGGAGGACGCGCACCTGCTCGGGGTTGAGCCAGCAGGGGAAGGCGCCCGCGAAGTGCTCGATGAGAACGCCGCAGAAGCGTTCCATCGACCCGAACGGCGCGCGGTGGATCATCACGGGGCGGTGCGGGCGGTTGTCCTGCCCGACGTACGAGAGGTCGAAGCGGATCGGCAGGTTGTAGTCGACCTGCACGGTGCCGAGCTGCCACGAGCGGCCGATGACGTCCTTCACGACGAAGTCGATCTTCGGGCCGTAGAACGCGGCTTCGCCCGGCTCCTCGCTGAAGGGGACGCCGAGCGTCCTCGCTGCGTCGCGGCAGGCCTGCTCGGCCTTGTCCCAGTTCGTCGGATCGCCGACATATTTCGTCCCGTCCGGGTCGCGCAGGCCGACGCGCACGCGGTACTCGTTCATGCCGAGCGTCGAGAAGATGATCTTGACGAGCGAAAGGCAGCCGAGCACTTCCTCGGCGACCTGGTCCTCGCGCACGAAGAGGTGGGCGTCGTCCTGCGTGAAGCCGCGCACGCGGGTCATGCCGTTCAGTTCGCCCGACTGCTCCCAGCGGTAGACGGTGCCGAACTCCGCGAGGCGCACGGGCATGTCGCGGTAGCTGTGGGGCTCGCTTGCGAAGATCTTCGCGTGGTGCGGGCAGTTCATCGGCTTCAGGAGGAAGCCGTCGATCAGCCTGTCGGCCTCCATCACGCGGTCGGGCGCGATGACCTCGCGGCCCGTGCGCTCGTTGAGTTCACGCG
>JBIKWD010000188.1:0-6232 GCA_044356505.1 Phycisphaerales bacterium | reverse complement strand
GTTGCCGGTCGTTCCGATCAGTACCCCGCGCCGAGGTATCGAAGAAATCGCCCGTCACCCCCTCTGGCGTGCTCAGAACGCCATCTAAAGTTCGAAGCCGTTTCGATCAGGGAGTTCAAACGGTCGGCCTCTCGCGAGGCCGACCGGTTTGTTTACAGGCCGCCCCGGGTGAAACCCCCTGCTGCCGCGCCGTGGCGGGGGTTGTGCGCTCGCTGAACGGGTTCACGGCCCTCTGAGTGCAGAGTGAGCCCGACATGCTCCATGAAGACGGCGCTCATCCGCAGCCTCGCTCGATCAAGAATGCCTTCCCAACGCTACCGTGCCACGAATGGACTGGACGACATTCTTCTCCAAGTTCGGGCCACAACGCTCGCTACCCGGGATCGTGACCGATGCCGAGCGGCTCGACGGCATCGATATCGCGCGCGAGCGGACGAATCGCGTGCAGCTGACGGCGACGAGCGACGAAGCCATCTCTGGTCAGGAGTTTTCGCATCTCGCGGAGTTCCTCGCTGTTGCAGCGCGTGCGCTCAGGCCCTGCACCGCTGGCGGGCGCTGGTCGGCGATGCTGTTGACTGTCCGCCAGGAGTCAGGCAGCGTCGGCGCGTTTCTCATCGATGACACGGATCGGCTGGCCCGCTCGGGCGTCCTCGTGCTGCTCTCCATCAACAGCCTCGAACTCGCAGCCTCGGAGATGCCCTTCAGCGAAGATGATCCCGATGGATTCGAGCGCGCAAGCCGCTCCCTCCAGGACTGCGTGCGGCAGGCACTTCGCCGGGCCGCGTCAACCGAGCCGGCGCTCACGGCGTTGCGTGAGCTCGGTTGCCCCGGCATGCTCCAGCTGCTCGTCGACCTTGTCGGCGAAACCGATCCCGCCGACTACGAGGCGCTCTTCTCCGGCGGTGGTGCCGGGTAGCTCGCGGGTACGATCGGGTACCGCGCGGTAGCCGCGCGGCACCAATCGCGGCGATGGACGCTCAGCCGGCCGACGCGGAACGCGTCTGTTCAAGCCTTGCCCTCGCCTCCGCGATTCTCGCGCGCTCCGCCGTCATCATGAAGCCGAAGACGGCGCCCGCGATGCCGAGGGCCGTGCCCCCGACTCCGCCGATGATTCCCAAAATGGCGCCAGAGTTCGGGAACCAGGTGACGAGCGCGAAGATGCCGCCGATCACCAGCGGACCCGCGACGCCGTTGAGCCAGAACATGCCGAGCACGCGGCGCCTGCGCTGCGCTGCGTACAGCTCGGCCAAGTCGCTCGAGCCCGCTGCGTCCATCGGCTCCGGCTCGCGCAGCATCGAGCGCAGCACGCGCGGAAGCCAGAGGAGTCCGAGCGGAACCATGAGCGAGATGCCGAGGAATATCCACCATTGCGTCCGCTGCACGGTCGCGGCGGCTTCGTCGCTCGACCCGACCGACCCGAGCGGAAACGGCATGAGCCCGCGCGCGGCGATGGCCGCGACGCCCGCGACGCTCGCAAGCGCAGCGACCGCCCACATCCAGCGTGTCACTGGGCTCAGGCGCTCGCGGTTCACGAGCGATGCCGTGCGCACGACGCCGGACGCCGCCTCGGCGCCGTACATCGCGCCCTCCCATTGCGGGCTCTTGGCGCGGATCAAGGGCCATGCGAGGCCAAACCAGAGCGGGAAGAAAAGCGGCCACGACCACAGCGCGGCCACTGGCGCCCAGCCGAACCGCGGCGTCAGGAGGACAAACGCGCCCCACGCTGCGAGCGCGAGCAGCGTGCCTGCGACGAGCGCGAGGAGAAGCCCCCGCTGCCGCGCGAGCGCCGACTCCTCCGTGGCGCGTCGGGGCACGAGCAGTGCCGTGACGAGCGGAACGAGGATCATGAACGGCGGAAACACAAGCATCAGGATGCGGCCGATGGTGATGAATGGGTCTTGCATGGGATGGCTCCGATGAGAAGTCGCGCACGCGGACTGTGCGCGAACTAGGCTTCGCCCCACAGGCGGGCGATCTGGCGATTGACGATCGACTCGACCGCCTCGCGCGGGAGACCCGCGATCTTGGCGTCGTTGAATGCGGCGAGGATGCCCGTCTCGATGCGCCTGCGCTCGTCGGCCTTCGGGCCCGACGGCCGCTCGACCGTGGCGATGACGATGGTCCCGCGCCCCCGCACGGATGCGAGGAGGCCCGCGTCGGTGAGCTCGCGGTAGGCGCGGGCGACGGTGTTCAGGTTGATGCCGAGGTCGGCGGCGAGCTGACGGACGGGAGGCAGTTCATCGCCTTCCGCGAGCTTTCCCGCGGCGATCATCCCCCGCAGCCCTGCGACTAGCTGGTCGTGGATCGGGACGGGGCTTGCGAGCGAGATCGAGAGCATAGAGCGATTGTATCATACTCTGCGACAATGTCAAGCGCGGTCAGAGAACGATCGCCGGCTCCCCCGCCGAACCGGGCCATGGGGCCGCGGCCGCTTCGGTCGCGACCGCGGCCACGCGACCCCTCGCAGTACGATGCCGCGCCACACGGCGCCGATCGGCGCTGCACCTCGCCACTCCTCCGGAGCACCAGATGGACATCCTCTTCATGCTTTCCCCCGGCTTCACGGACAGCGCGCGCGACGCGGAAGGGAAGCTCTACTACTGCCCCGACTGCGCCTTTCTCGAGGGCGTGCTCGCGTGCTGCCCTGCCCTGCGCACCCAGCTCGACATCCGCTATGTCGCGTATCCGAGGCCGAGGCGCGAGATCGTCGAACTCGTCGGCGACGCGCACCAGGGATGTCCGAACCTGATCCTCGACCCTGCGAACCACAGGTTCGTCGACGCGAGCCGATTCCACCGATTCGGCGACCGGCTGCACTCGACCGACACACGGGTGATCGTCGACTACCTGGCAGAGCGATACGGCGCGATGACCGCGCACTTCTGATGCTGGGGCATCGGTGTTGCGCACCGTGTGCGTCGGTGCGGATGGAGCGCTGTCCCTTCGTTGCAGCGGCCCAGCTTCATCGAGTTCGTGGCGCCAGCCCTGCTTCCTGCGACACATTGAACGGACGGCGCGAACGCTCGGCCGAATCCGATCGCGAGGTGGGCGCGAAGCAGCGGATCTCTCGCATTGCGGATCATCGCGAAGGCCAGTGTGGCGCGGATTCCGCCGCTCTCTCCCTACGAAAGACATCCATGACTCCTTCTACCGGACGATTCTGCCTCCTGCTGGCTTCGGCCATGCTCGCATGCTCTTGCCAGACCGCAGACGACGCGACCATCGATGCGCGCGAACCAGCTGGTGTCGCGAACGAAGCCGTCAACAGCATCGGGATGAAGTTCGTGCGCGTGCCGAAGGGCACCTTCGCGATGGGTTCGCAGAGAGGCAATCGCAACGCCGATCTCGACGAGCGGCAGCACGAGGTCACGCTCAGCCGCGACTATTTCATCGGTGCGTTCGAGTGCACGCAGGAACAGTACGAGCGGGTGATGGGCAAGAACCCGAGCCAGTTCCAGGATCCGCGCAGCAAGGGAAGCACCGCGAACCATCCGGTCGAGCGCGTCTCGTGGAACGACGCGGTCGAGTTCTGCCGTCGGCTGTCGGAACTTCCTGCGGAGAAGGCCGCGGGCCGCTCGTATCGGCTGCCGACCGAGGCGGAATGGGAGCGCGCCTGCCGCGGTGGAAGCGCGGGCGAGTTTGCGTTCGGCGACGACGCCGCGGCGCTCGGCGACTACGCGTGGTATCAGCCGAACGGTGACGGAAAGACCCACCCCGTCGGGCAGAAGCGCCCCAACGCGTTCGGGATCTACGACATGCACGGCAACGCGTGGGAGTGGTGCGCGGACTGGTATGTGGAGCATTCGAGCCGCCCCGTGGTCGACCCGACGGGGCCCGCGAACGGCACCGACCGTGTCTATCGGGGTGGCAGCTGGAACTACACCGCGCCGTACTGCCGTTCGGCGAACCGCACCGCCACGAAACCCGACTTCGACAGCTTCGGCTTCGACTTCCTGAGCGTCAGCTTCCGCGTCGTCATGGATGACGCTTCGGCAGAGTAGGCGCTCGCTCGACGCCGCCGCGCGGCGAGTCGGGTCGCGGGTTCTATGCGGGTCGGACACTGTCCCCTCCCGCTCTCGCATCGAACAACCCGTGCAATCGGTCGGCGCATCTCGCGTTCATCTGCGAGAATTCCGACCCTCCGCGTGGAGCGTTCATGCTTGCCCACATCGCACTCGCACTCGCCTTCGTCCCTGCTCTCCCCTCCCCGCCCGCGGCCGAGGCGAGCCGAGCGGCATCGTCCGCGGACGCGAGTCCGCCGAGTCCCCTCGCGCCGCCGTCGCCGCGGGATGCGCGGGAGCTCGGCGTCGGCTCGTACGCCGCCGACTCGCCTTCGCGCGGGATCGATGGCATCGCACGCAGCTGGCGCGACGGGCGCGGCGAAAGGCTCACCGTGGTCGCGCTCACGAGCGTCACGTGTCCCTTGTGCCGCAAGTTCGGACCGTCGCTTGCGCGCATCGAGGACGCCTTTCGCGAGCGCGGCGTGAAGTTCGTGTTCGTGAATGTGAGCGGCACCGACAGCGCGGCGGACATGCGCAAGCAGGTCGCGGATCTCGGGCTCGAAGGGCTCTACCTGAACGACGCGGGCGGCGAGGTCGCGAGGTCGCTCCGCGCGCGGACCACGACCGAGGTCTTCGTGATCGACTCGGCGAACACGCTTGTCTACCGCGGCGCCGTACACGATCAGTATGGCGTGAACTTCACGCTGCCCGAGCCACGGCGGCGGTTTCTCGAGGATGCGCTCGACGCGGCGCTCGCGGGGCGCGCGCCTGAGATTCAGGCGACCTCCTCGCCCGGCTGCGCGATCGAGCCTGCGAAGGCGCCCGCTTCAACCGCGGCCGCGCCCGCGCCTTCCGTCACCTACGCCCGCGACATCTCGCGGATCATGGCGGCGAACTGCGTCGAATGCCACCGCGAGGGCGGAGTCGGTCCGTTCCGCCTCGACACCTACGACGCTGTGTCGCGCCGCGCGACGATGATCCGATCCGTCACCGAGGCGGGCACGATGCCTCCGTGGTTCGCGGCGCCGCTGCATGGCGCCGACCACGCGCCGCTGCCGAGCCCGTGGTCGAACGACCGCGCGATGAGCCAAGCGGAGAAGGACGCGATCGCGGCGTGGATCGCGGCAGGAAAGCCCGAAGGCGACCCGAAGGATCTCCCACTGCCGCGCGCGTTCGCGGCGAGCGCGTGGAAGATCGGGACGCCCGACGCGGTGTTCCAGCTTCCCGAGCCGATCGCGGTCAAGGCCGACGGCTTCATGCCGTACGCGAGTGTGCTGGTGCCCACGAACCTGACCGAGGACCGCTGGGTGAAGGCCGTGCAGATCGTGCCGACCGATCCGTCGGTCGTTCATCATGTGCTCGTGTTCGCGCTCGATGAGGACGCGGCGAAGGACCCAGCGACGCGCCGTCGCCTCGGCGCTGACGAGGCAAGCGGATACTGGGCCGCGTATGTGCCCGGCAACGACTCGATGGTGCTGCCCGAGGGCATGGCGCGGAAGCTGCCCGCGAACTCGTCGCTTCTCTTCCAGATCCACTACACGCCGAACGGGAAGGCGACGAGCGATCAGATGAAGATCGGACTCGTGTTCTCCGACGCGCCTCCGAAGCATCTCGTGCGCACGGCGGCGGTCGCGAACATCCGGCTTCGCATTCCGCCAGGGGCCGCGAACCACCGCGAGACGGGGCAGCTGCGCGTGCCCGCCGACGCAAGGATCCTCGCCTTCATGCCCCACATGCATGTGCGCGGGAAGGCGTACCGCTACGAACTCGAACTTCCCGGGCAGCCGAAGCGCACAGTCCTCGACATCCCGAAGTACGACTTCAACTGGCAGCTGCGCTACGAACTGCGCGAGCCGCTCGAGGCGCCGCGCGGCGCGGTGCTGCACGGCACCGCGTGGTACGACAACAGCGCGGACAACCCTGCGAATCCCGATCCGTCGAAGACGGTGCGCTGGGGCCCGCAGACCGTCGACGAGATGATGCTCGGGTACATCGAGTACTACATCGAGGGCGAGGATCCGATGAACCCGATGGACCTGCCGGGCCGCGGCGGGCTGCGCGAGCGCGTGAGCGGCGCGGCAGACGGGCGCACGCCGTCGTTCGCAGCGCTGCGACGCCAGTTCGACCGAAACGACGACGGGCGGATCGAGAAGTCGGAGGTTCCGCCCGCGCTTCACCGACGCTTCGACCAGCTCGACGCAGACAAGGACGGCGTACTGACCGAGGACGAC
>JBIKWD010000187.1:0-6236 GCA_044356505.1 Phycisphaerales bacterium | reverse complement strand
CTCTCTCCGGAATGTGGCCCACGTCTCGCGCGGGCGGGAACAGGACAAAGCCGCGAACACCACAGAAACACGCTGCCAACCACGACCTGGAACGGGTCGGGGCAGGCCTGCCGACGGTCGATGGAACGTTCGACGCGTCGGTGTCGGACCGCGCTGTGTCGGGCTCAATTGTCTGCGTCGGAGGCTTTCGCTGGAACGGGCAAAAGCACAAGCAGGAACGATTGAGCGCGCATAGCACGCCCTCGTTCCCTCACTCCGAAACGTAAGGTGCCACCGCAAAGAGGGAAGGCAAGGGAGGATTCCAAGAATCCACGCAATCGGGTGGCCAAAGCGCGCGACAAAGACGTCCGAGAACTATGTTTCCAACGTCTGCCCGATCGATCTCAACGCGCAATCCATTGCGGAGCAAGGACTAACGCCCTCTCCAGCCGGTTGCGGTACTCCTCGAACGCGATCAACTCGCCACCGAACTGCTCCATGTGGTCGTTCTTCTCCTGGCTGTCGAGCAGGACGAACCCTGACGAGGCGAGGATGCGGTCGAGTTCGAGAAGGCAGAGCTTCGACGCGTTCGATCCACCGAGGTCGCGGCGGGTGAACATGCTCTCACCGAAAAAGGCCCCGCCGAGGGCGACGCCGTAGAGCCCGCCGACGAGCACCCCGCCGCGCCAGGCCTCGACCGAGTGGGCGTAGCCGGCGCGCTGGAGCTCTTCATAGACGTCGATCATCCGCGGCGTGATCCAGTTGAGCGTGTCGTTGCCGCGGTCGGCGGCGCAGCCCTCCATGACGCGCCGGAAGGCGGTGTCGACGCGGAACTCGAACGGGTGCTTCCTTGCGAGCCGTGCCAGCGATCGCGGCACGTGGAGCCCGCCGACCGGCAGCACGAAGCGTGGGTTCGACACGAGCCAATAGATGGTGCCGTCCTCGTCGCCCATCGGAAAGAGCCCCTGCGCGTAGGCGCCGAGGACCGTCTCCTGGTCGAAGCGATGGGCGATTCCGACGGGGTGGAACACGGGACTTCCCGATCAGGCCTGCTTGGCGCGGGTCAGCACGCGGACCTGCGCGAACTGCCGATGCCCCTCGGGTCCGGAATGGAAGCCGTAGCCCGACTCCTTCGCGCCGACCCATGGGCATCCGTCGGCGCCGCCGCACCCCTGGTTGATGCCGACCATGCCGGCCTCGATTCGAGCGGCGACCGACGCGGCGCGCGCGACGTCGCGCCCGAAGACGGCCGCGCCGAGGCCGAACGGCGTGTCGTTGGCGAGGCGGACCGCCTCGTCGTCGCCCGCGAACGACTGGACGCACGCGACCGGCCCGAAGGTCTCCTCGCGCATGATCTCCATCGAGTGGTCGACGTCCGCGAGGATCGTCGGTGCGACGAAGTTGCCCGCACGCGGATCTCCGCCGGCGACGAGCGTCGCGCCCGCGGCGACCGCCGCGTCGATCTGCGCGACGACCTTCGCCTTCTGCCGCGACGACACCATCGGACCGATGGTGACGCCCGGCTCGCGCGGGTCGCCCTGCTTGAGCGCGGCGGTGCGCTCCGCCATTTTCCGCAGGAATTCCTCGCGGATCCGTGCATCGACGTAGATTCGCTCGGTGCTCACGCACACCTGTCCGGCGTTGCGGAAGCTGTTGCGCACCGCGAACGCGGCGGCGGCATCGAGGTCGGCGTCGTCGAGGACGACGAGCGGGTCCTTGCCGCCGAGTTCGAGGATCACGCGCTTCAGGCCAGGACCCGCGTCGCCGAGGATCCGCTTGCCGGTCTCGCGCGAGCCCGTGAAGACGATGAGGTTGACATCGGCGAGGACGAGCGCGCGGCCCTGGGCGCCGTCGCCGAACACCGGCGTCAGCACCCCGGGCGGCAGGAACTCGTTGAGGATCTTCGCGTACTCGCACGCGACGAGGCTCGTCTCCTCGCTTGGCTTGAGGATCACGGTGTTGCCCGCGACGAGCGCAGGGATCACCGACTGGTGCGGCATCAGGAGCGGGAAGTTCCACGGCGTGATCGCGGCGCAGACGCCGAGCGGCGCGTGCCGCAGGACGCTCGTCGAGCGCGCGTCCTCACGCACCACGTCGGCGAGCGCGGCCACGATCTCGTCGAGTTCGGCCGAGAGCCCGTCGCCGCAGTAGTTCGCCTCGCCGACCGCCTCGGGAAGCGGCTTCCCCATTTCGCGCGACGAAAGTTCGCCGAGCCGCCTCGCCTCGCTCTTGAGCCTCGCGCCCGCCGGGCGGAGCACCTCGGCGCGCTGGGCGTGCGAGAGGGCTCCCCACCCCCGCTGGGCCTCCCGAGCCTGGAAGACCAGACGCGGAATCGCCTCAAGCGCCGTGAGGGGCACGCTGCCGACGGGTTCCCCCGTGGCCGGATCGAACGAAACCAGACGGTCGGAACCTGCTGCCTGCTGCATGGGTCGAAGCGTAGCACCAACCATTCTCGGACGGCGCGGTTCCTCCAGCCGTTGAACCGATCGCGGCGTTGCTGTATCCTCCTCGACCCTTCATCGATGGGCCGTCGAGGACTGCACGCGCAGGCCTCGCATGGAGCACCAAAGCGGCCTCGCCGGTGCCCCAGCCTCGAAGGAACAGGCCGCGCGCAGGGAACTTCCCGAACTCACTTCGGGGACCTCGCCGCGGACGCGCTCGCCACGGTGGCGGGCGCGGCGTCGAGAGTCCCGTGACCGTCGCGTCGATCGCGACGGCACCGAAGCAGAGGAAGCGCCCGCAACGCAGCGAGTCCCCCGACCTGCCCGTCCGACCCATCGGGCGAGGTGCCTATCCTCGGTTGAAGAAACCGCTGGACAGAACGGCTGGTTCAGCCGATGCATTTCCCGCCTGACTGAAGTTTGGCCCGTGGTGTAATGGTAGCACAAGTGGTTTTGGTCCATTTAGTCTTGGTTCGAATCCAAGCGGGCCAGTTCAGGTCTCGGGCACATCATCTCGCTCGTCGCGGCGCACACGCGCCGAGATGCAGAACCTCCCCACCAGTTCGACCCGCGGCCTCGTCGCCGTGATCCTCGCCGCCGGCAAGGGCACGCGCATGCAGTCCGACCTCCCGAAGGTGATGCACCCCGTGATGGGGCGCCCGATGGTGCACTGGGTGGTGGACGCCGCGCGTGCGGCGGGCGCGACCAAGATCGTGCTCGTCATCGGGCATGGCGCGGATCTCCTGCGCGCCGAGTTCGCGGGCGCGGCCGACGTCGAGTTCGCGCTGCAGGAGAAGCAGCTCGGCACCGGGCACGCGGTGATGATGGCGAAGCCGAATCTCGAGCACGGCGCGGCGGACACCGACGCGTTCGTCCTCTGCGGGGACGGCCCGCTGATCCGCGCCGACACCCTCGGCACGCTGCTTGCGCTCCACCGCGGCGAGCGCGCGGCCGCCACGCTCGCGACAAGCGTGATCGACAACCCGCAGGGCTACGGGCGCATCGTGCGCGGCGCAGCGGGCCGTCTCGAGCGGATCGTCGAGCAGAAGGACGCGAGCGATGCCGAGCGGGCGATCAAGGAGATCAACCCGAGCTACTACTGCTTCCGAGCCGACGACCTGTTCGACGCGCTCTCGCGGGTGACCAACAAGAACGCAAGCGGCGAGTACTACATCACCGACGTGTTCGGCCTCCTGCGCGAGTCGGGACGCACCGTCGCCGCCGTCGACGCCGTGCCGCCGGAGGACGTCCTCTCGATCAACGATCCCACCCAGCTCGCGGAGGTCGACTCGATCCTCCGCAGGCGCCACGCCGGAGCGACGCGATGAGTTCAGCCGACCGTGAACACCTCAAGGTCTTCGGCGGGTCGAGCACCCGCGACCTCGCCGCCGGGATCTGCGCCCACCTCGAGCTTCCGCTCGGGCTCGGCACCGTCACGCGCTTCCCCGACGGCGAGACGATCGTCAAGGTCGACGAGGATGTGCGCGGCCGCGATGTCTATGTCGTGCTCTCGACCTGCGAGCCCGTCAACGACAACCTGATGGAGCTCCTGGTGTTCATCGACTGCCTTCGCCGCGCGAGCGCGAAGCGCATCACCGCGGTGATCCCCTACTACGGCTACGCGCGCCAGGACCGCAAGGACGAGGGCCGCGTGCCGATCACCGCGAAGCTCGTCGCGAACCTGATCGTCGCCGCAGGCGCGAACCGCGTGCTCTGCATGGACCTCCACGCCGCGCAGATCCAGGGCTTCTTCGACATCCCCGTCGACCATGTCAGCGCGTCGCCGGTGCTCGCCGACTACTTCCTCAAGATGCGCCCGTCGCTCGGCGACGTCGTCGTCGTCTCCCCCGACGTCGGCAACGTGAAGGTCGCCAACATGTTCGCGAACGTCCTGCAGTGCGACCTCGCGATCATCGACAAGCGTCGCCAGTCGGGCTCGAAGGTCGTCGTCAAGAACCTGATCGGCGACGTCGAGGGCCGCACGGTGCTGATGTTCGACGACATGATCTCGACCGCGGGAACCGTGTGCGAGGCGGCGAAGCTCGTCGTCGAGCGCGGCGCCAAGGACGTCATCGCGGCCTGCACCCACCCCGTCCTCGTCGGGCTCGCGATGCAGCGCATCGCCGAGAGCCCGATCTCGAAGGTCGTCGTCACCGACACCATCCCCTGCGGCGCGCGCACGAAGGAACTCGAGTCGAAGCTCGAGGTCCTCAGCGTCGCGACGCTGCTCGGCGAGGCCATCCACCGAATCCACCACGACCAGTCGATCTCCGCCCTCTTCCGCCACAGCGGCGGCGCGAAGCGGTAGGTCGGTCTCTCACCTGTTCTCAACCTTTTTTCACCATCGGAGCACATGCAATGGCAAAGGAAGTCCCCACCATCCAGGCAACGACACGCGACCGCCTCGGCAGCCGCTACTCGAAGCGCCTCCGCGCGGCAGGCCGTCTGCCCGCGGTCATCTACGGTCACGGCAGCGACCCGCTCTCGGTCCATGTCGACGAGAAGATCACCGTCAGCGCCCTCAAGAAAGGCCTGCACGTCATCAACCTCGAGATCGAGGGCAAGGGCACCGAGACCTGCCTCGTGAAGGACCTGCAGTTCGGCTTCATGGGCGACGACGTGATCCACATGGACCTCGCGCGCGTGAACCTCGACGAGGTCGTCACCGTCACCGTGTCGTTCGAGTTCTACGGATCGCCCGAGGCCGCGAAGAAGTCGGGCGTCGTGATCGTGAACGAGCTCAACGACATCCAGCTCAGCTGCAAGGTGCGCGACATCCCCGAGCACGTCCGCGTCGACCTCACCACGATGACGGGCGAGACCTTCACCGCGGGCGACCTCAAGCTGCCGGCCAATGTCAAGCTCGCGGGTGACCCGCACGCTGTCATCGTCCGCGTCCAGACGGTCAAGGAAGAGGCCGCTGGCGAGGCCGCCGCTCCGGCCGCCGCTGCTGCCGCCTCGGCTGCCGGCGCAGCTCCGGCCGCTGCCAAGAAGGAAGAGAAGAAGGAAGACAAGAAGTAAGGCGAGAGGCAAGACGAGAGGTAAGGCACGAAGCGATCGCTTCGGTCTCACCCCAAGGAAGTCGTTTGGAACGCCAACGGAGCCAGCACCAAGAGATCACCATGAAGGTCGTCGTCGGACTCGGCAACCCAGGACTCGAATACCAGCGGACCCGCCACAATGTCGGGTTCGACTGCATCGATCGCCTGGCGCGCAAGGTCTGCGACGCCTCGCAGTCGCCGCGCGCGCGCTTCCAGGCGCTCGCGCTCGAGGGCGAGTCGGGCGGCGAGAAGGTCCTCCTTCTCAAGCCCATGACCTACATGAATCTCTCGGGCACTTCGGTGGCGGAGGCGCTGCGCTTCTACAAGCTCGACGCCACGCGCGACCTTCTCGTGATCGTCGACGACATCGCCCTCCCCTGCGGCGGCATCCGCCTCCGCGGAGAGGGAAGCGCCGGCGGCCACAACGGCCTGTCCGACATCCAGGCGAAGCTCGGGTCCGACCGCTACGCGCGGTGCCGCATCGGCATCGACGCGCCGGGTCAGATCCCGCAGCGCGACTATGTGCTCGGACGCTTCCGCGAGGACCAGCAGCCACTCGTCGACGACGCGATCAAGCTTGCGTCGGAGGCGGCGGAGTGCTGGATCTCGAAGGGCATCACCGAGGCCATGAACCGTTTCAACCGCCGAGCGGGCGAGGCAGACGCTGCCAAGCCCGCGCGCGCGCCGAAGTCAGAGAGCAAGAAGCCGGAGTCCGGCAAGAACAGCGCCCCCGGCCAGACGCCGGGATCGCAGAACTAACCTAGAACCAACCTAA
>JBIKWD010000200.1:0-5639 GCA_044356505.1 Phycisphaerales bacterium | reverse complement strand
AGATCCACGAGTTTCAGGCGCGTCAGTTGCTTGCCCAAGCCGGTGTTGCGGTTCCCGCGTTTGCGGTGGCCGAGGATGTCGCGACCGCCGTTGCCGAGGCGAAGAAGCTCTTCGACGCGGGTCACAAGGAGATCGTCATCAAGGCGCAGGTCCACGCGGGTGGCCGCGGCAAGGCGGGCTTCGTGAAGCTCGTCTCGAACCTGAAGGACGCGGAGGCCGCGGCGACCTTCATGCTCACGAACAAGATGGTCTCGTACCAGACGGGCCCCGAAGGGCTCGTGGTGCGCAAGCTCCTCATCGCGGCCGCGGAGGCCATCGCCAAGGAGTACTACCTCGCGATCACCATCGACCGCTCCCGCCGCACCGCGACCCTGATCGCGAGCGCCGAGGGTGGCGTCGAGATCGAGGTCGTCGCCGAGAAGAACCCCGCCGCGATCATCAAGGTTCCGCTCCACCCGCTCCTCGGCCTGCAGACGTTCCAGGCGCGCGAGCTCGCGTTCCGCCTCGGCTTCAAGGGCAAGCAGGTCGGCCAGGCCGCCGACATCATGATGAAGGTCGGCAAGGTCTTCCGCGAGACAGACGCGAGCCTCGTCGAGATCAACCCGCTCGTCGTCACGCCGCCCGATGAGAAGAACCCGGACGGCCGCGTGCTCGCGCTCGACGCGAAGTTCCAGTTCGACGACAACGCGCTCTTCCGCCACCCCGACATCGCGACGATGTTCGACCCGGCCGAGGAGAACCCCGCCGAGATCCGCGCCCACGAGTTCGGCCTCTCCTACGTCGCGCTCGACGGCAACATCGGCTGCCTCGTGAACGGCGCAGGCCTCGCGATGGCGACGATGGACATCGTCAAGCTCCACGGCGGCGAACCCGCGAACTTCCTCGATGTCGGCGGCAGCGCCAGCGAAGAGGCGGTCACCGAAGCGTTCCGCATCATCCTGAGCGACCCGAACGTGAAGGGCATCCTCGTCAACATCTTCGGCGGCATCATGCAGTGCGACAAGATCGCGCGCGCGATCGTGACGAGCGCGAAGAACGTCGGCTTCAAGGTGCCGCTCGTCGTGCGCCTCGAGGGCACGAACGTCGCCGCGGCAAGGCAGATCCTCGCCGACGCGCAGAAGGAAATCCCGGCGATGCAGCCGGCGACCGACCTCACCGACGCGGCGAGCCGCATCGTGGCGGCCGTGCGGAAGGCCGGCTGATCCGCGGTGTCCGACGCGTCGCGCAACCTCGTCCTCTTCGACATCGACGGCACGCTCCTGCGCACCGAAGGCGCGGGCGTCGCGGCCATGCTGCGCGCGTTCACGCGCCTCCACGGCGAGCGCGGGTTCAGCTTCGAGGGCGTGGAGATCGCGGGCGCCCTCGACGGGCTTCTCTTCGCGCGCATGATGGCGCGGCACGGGCTGTCGGCCGACCAGGCCACGCACACGGCGTTCCAGCGGATCTACGCGGATGAACTCTCCCGGGCGCTGACGCCCGAGGTGGTCCGCCGCATGCCGGGGACGGTCGAACTCGTCGGTGCGCTGCGCGAGTCTGGCGCCGCCGTCGGCCTCCTCACCGGCAACTACGAGCACACCGCGCACGCCAAGATCGCGGTCGCCGGCTTCGACCGCGCGCACTTCCCCTTCGGCGCGTTCGGCGCCGACGGCCCCTCGCGGCGGCACCTGACGCCCGTCGCGATCGAACGCGCGACCGCCCACCTCGGCCGCGCCTTCGACCCCGCGCGCGTCACGATCATCGGCGACACCCCCCACGACATCGACTGCGCCAAAGCCCACGGCTGCCGCGCGATCGGCGTCGGGACGGGGCCCTACACGCCCGAGCGCCTGCGCGACGCGGGAGCCGACCTCGCGGTGGCGGATCTCGCCGACCTCGCCGCAGTGCGGGGCTGGATCCTCGGCTGAACTCCCCGGGCCCGTGGACAACCCGTCCGTTCGGACCCTCCCTGATGCAACCTCCGCAGGCTTGCGGCACAATCACGGTCGATGTCGACCTTCACGGCGTTCTGCAGCGACTTCTACGTGAACCAGAAGCTCGGGCTCAAGCTCGATCTTCCGGAACGGCGCGAGACCGTCCTCGACCTCTTCGACCGCGTGCGGCGCGCGTTCCCGCGGCTCTCGACCTTCCAGCGCTACGAGGGCGAGGTCGCGCTCGAGTCGGACAGCACGGAGCGCGAGTGGCAGTGGGTCGCGCTCCGGCAGACGACGATCCGCTCGGGCCACGTGAACCCCGCGACGCTCGCCGATTGCTACAACTTCCACAAGGCGCTGCTCGAGGTCGCGCCCTACTTCCTCTCGATCTCGCCGCTCGACATCGACATGCTCGAGGTCGTCTTCGGCTTCGACTTCGAGACCGAGCACGACCGCGACGGCGTCGTGTTCGACGCGCTGCTTGCGAACACCCCGCTTGCGAATCTCGTCGACGGCGGCTTCGAGCGGGTGATCGACGCGCAGCCGTCGCTCGCCGTCTCGCTCGGCGAGCGCGGCGACCTGCAGGCGTCGTTCGAGGTCCGCACCCGCCCGCGGGTTCCCGTCGCAGGCGAGCGCGGCGGAGAGCCGATCTCCGTCTTCCTGACCGTGCGCAAGTTCGGACCGCTCGGATCGCTCGACGACCTCAAGGGCGCGTTCGGCGCGGTGGTCGGCCATGCGGAACATCTGGCGGAGACGCGGGTGATTCCGCATCTCGTGGTGCCGATCCATGAGACGCTGCAGAGCCGCGCCTGAACGCCGTAAGGGGACACACCGCATGACGCCCGCAGTCGCCATCGCCCTCTCGTCCCTGCTGCAGGCCGCGCCGGCTCCGGTTCCCGCGCCCGCGCGGACATCTCCGCCGGCCGCCAAGTCGGCGGCCACGGAGGATCCGCTGCTGGCGGCCGATCTCGCGATCCTCGCGCGGCTCGACCAGCCGTTCGACCAGCCGCGGACGTTCAAGGACATCACCGCGCGCGAGGTGGTCGACGCGGTGCGCGTGGAGACCGGCCTCGACGTCGAGATCGACCGCCAAGCCGTCGGCAGCGGCGGCGGCTGGGAGCTGATTCGGGTCAACTGCGTCGCGAAGACGCCGCGGCAGGCGCTCGACACGGTGGCGACGGCGATCTCGGACGGGATTCGCGAGATCCACCTCGACGTCGCGGCCGGACTGCCGGTCTTCACGGACTCCTCGAGCGCGCCTCGCCTCGCAGCGGTGCGCCACCACGACCTCCGTCCGATCCTGCGTCGCCGCGATGGTCGCGAGCGACCGACCGCCGAGCTGGTGGCGGAGATCGCCGACACGCTGCAGAACGCGATCGCCCCCGACTCGTGGATCGGAAACGGCGGCGACGGCGGCTGGACGCGCGTCCTCGACTCGACGCTGATCGTCAGCGCGACCCCCGCGCGCCAGCAGGCGATCATCAGGTTCCTCGCCGGCCTCGAGGCGTCGCTTCCATCGCCGACGGTCCTCTGGCGCATCCGCGTCGTCGAGGTCGCAGGCGAAGTGGCCGAGGAAGACCTCATCACGGTGCTCGGATCGGCCGCAGAGCTCGACACGCTGATCGCAGAGGGCGGGGCGCGGCTCGTCGGAGCACCGAAGGTCGAGGCCACGCGAACGGAGCCTGCGTCGGTCAAGGTCGGTGAGGGCGGGGACGTCCTCGAGATATCGATCGAGCCGATCGCCGGCAGCGCCGCCTTCGCCATCCGTGCGGTCGAGACCCGCGGCGGAGCGATGCGGTCGCTCACGCTGCGGGCCCTCGATGGCCTGCGAAGCTGCGGGCTGGTCGAGGGAAACGGCGGGAGGCTGCTGCTCGAGGTGGTCGGCGACGACCCCGCCGCCCCCGGACGAGGCGCGGGGTGATGCGCGGGGCGATGCGCGGGGTCCGTCAGCACGCCGTCAAGGGCGACGCGGACAAGAAACAGCGCGGGCCGCGAAGCCCGCGTTGTCGGGTAGCTTGACGGATCGGCTCAGCCGACCTTCTTGAAGTCGAGGTAGCTTGCCACGCTCGCGAGGTCCTTCGCGATCTGCGGCGTCACCTGGATGGTGAAGCTCTCGCCGGCGGCGACGCGCACGAGGCGCGTGCAGCGCGCGCGGACGAGCCACATGCGTCCGGCACGCGGGCGGCGCTCGTTCAGCTCGTTCACACGGGTCTTCTGCAGCTTCTTGAGCGTGCGCTGCTTGCCGCGCTCGAGACGCATGAGGCGCTCGACCGTGCGGAAGCCGCCGTCGGTCAGCGGGACAGACTTGATCGTGAAGGTCACAGTGCCGGTGGTCGGGATCGTGCTCATGCTCGGCTCGCTTTGAAGAGTCGAGCAATGTAGCGAAACTCCGCTTCGACGGCAAGCCGCATCAACGCAGGGAGTTCCGAGCGCGATGACTTCTCGGACGAGATCACCCGCCCGAGGCGTCGCGGTAGAGGAGATACGCGCCTTGGGTCCCCTTGCGACCGAATCCTGCGTCCAGGAGCGCCTCGTAGCGGGCAAGGCAGAGCTCGACGAGGGGAAGCGAAAGTCCCAGCTCCCCCGCCTCCTCCCGCGCGATCCGCAGGTCCTTGACGAGGTGCTCGGCGAGGAAGCCCGGCTCGAAGTCGCCGTTGAGGACGCGCGGCGCAAGGACAGAGATCGACCACGACGCAGCCGCGCCGCCGCCGACCGACGCGAGGACCTTCTGCGGGTCGAGTCCGGCCTTGACGGCGAGGTGCACCGCCTCGCACATGCCGATCGTGTTGGCCGCGACCAGCACCTGGTTGACGATCTTGGTGCGCTGGCCGGCCCCGGGACCGCCCTGATGGACGATCGTCTTGCCGAGGCGCGCGAGCATGGGCTCGGCGCGCGCGAATGCGCCCGCGTCGCCACCGACCATGATCGAGAGCGTCGCGTTGCGGGCTCCGATGTCGCCACCGGAGACGGGCGCGTCGAGCGCGTGCGCGCCCTTCTCCGCTGCGAGGGCGGCGATCCGCCGCGAGGCCGATGGTTTCGAAGTGCCGAAGTCGATGAAGATCTGGCCGCTGCGCGCGGTCGACATCGCGCCCGCGGCACCGAACATCACCTCGTCGAGTTCATCGGGCATGCCGACGTTCGTGCAGACGATGTCGGCGTTGGCGGCCGCCTCGCGCGGCGAGTTCGCCCACGTCGCGCCAGCCGCCAGCAGCGGCTCGCAACGCGCGCGCGTGCGGGAATGGACGACGACCGGATGACCTGCCCGCAACAGATGCCCGACCATCGAGGAACCCATGATTCCGGCGCCGATCCAGCCGATGGCGGGTTGCGTGAACGTGTCCGACGGGGCTGAAGACGACATGGCGTCGAGGATAGCGGGTGTGTGGGCGCATGCGCCCACGAAGGCGGAGCGCAGCGAAGCCTGAGCGACTGATTGATGGCTTCGCAGGACGTGCCGTGTGGCACTATCCCCCTGCGCAGCAGGGGGTAGTGGCGGCCGCGAACGCGCAGTGTGCCTTTAGCCTGCAGGCTGGGCGCACGCTGTGCATCCAGCCTGCAGGCGTGGCGCACACGGTGCTTCCAGCCTGCAGGCGTGGCGCACACGGTGCTTCCAGCCTGCAGGCTGGGCGCACACGGTGCCTTTAGCCTGCAGGCTGGGCGCACACGGTGCTTCCAGCCTGCAGGCTGGGCGCACACGGTGCGTTCGAGGCCGCCATCACCAGAGGTGAT
>JBIKWD010000186.1:0-6273 GCA_044356505.1 Phycisphaerales bacterium | reverse complement strand
TCACCGACGCCGACGTGCGCTTCGAGCCCGATGCGGTGGCGCGCGCGCTTGGGTTCGCGCTCGCGTCGAAGTCCTCGCTCGTCTCGACGGTGCCGCGCGAGATCACGGGCACCATCGGCGAGATGCTGCTCGTGCCGCTGATCCACTTCGTGCTGATGAGCTACCTGCCGATCGGCCGCATGCGCTCGACGCTCGACCCCGCTGCGAGCGCCGCGTGCGGACAGTTCATCCTCGTCTCGCGCGCGGCCTATCGCGCGGCGGGAAGCGGCGACGGATACGGCCACGCGGGCTTCAAGGACTCGATGCACGACGGCGTGAAGTTTCCGCGCGCCGTGCGCCGAGCGGGGCTGCGCACCGATCTCTACGACGGTACCGAGAGCGTGTCGTGCCGCATGTACCGCGGCTTCGGAGAGGCCTGGCGCGGATTCGCGAAGAATGCGTTCGAAGGTCTCGGGAGCATGGGTCTTCTCGTCTTCATCACCGTCTATCACGCGCTCGGTCAGCTGCTGCCTTGGGTCGTCCTCATGCTCGCAGCGGTCACGGCGCAGTGGTCGACGGGCGCCGCGCTTGCCGCAGGTGCGATCGGCTGCGCGCTGCTTGGCCGCGCGCTGCTCGCGGCGCGCTTCAGGCAGTCGTGGTGGAACGTGGCGCTGCATCTGCCTTCGCTCCTGGTGCTGTCGGCGGTGCAGTGGCGCAGCCTCTGGCTGCATCGGACGGGCCGGCGCAGCTGGAAGGGACGCGGCGGCGCGCAGACGGCGTGACGGGAAGTGCGGTAGGATCGCGTCCCTGTGACGAGTGGCGACCCAAGATTCGAGATCGTCGACCAGAGCGGCGCGCACCCGCGCCCGGTCGCGTTGCCGAAGGGTGGGCGTCTCGTCGTCGGGCGCGAGGCGAGCTGCGACATCTGCGTCGAGGATCCCGCGGTTTCGCGGCAGCACGCGGCCATCTCGTCCGCCGCCTCGTCGGCGACCGTCGAGGATCTCGGGAGCCGCCACGGAACGCGACTGAACGGCCGTGCGCTCTCGGTCGGAGAGCGCGCGGAGCTGCGCGATGGCGACATGATCCAGGTCGGACCGCGCATGCTTCTCGTGCGGCGTGTGCCCGATGCGCGCGAGACAATGAGCCACGGCGCCACGACGTTCGCGCCATCCGTGCGGGGTTTGCGGGCGGGTGCGCTCGAGATCGTCAACGAATCGAGGCCCGATGCGTCGCCGACGGCGCTGCGGCCAGGACAGCGTCTCGTGATCGGCCGCCTGCCCGAGTGCGAGCTTCCCGTCGACGACGCGGCCGTCTCGCGGCAGCACGCCGTGATCGTGACCACCGAAGCGGGAGCCACCGTCGAGGATCTCGGCAGCCGACATGGAACGCGCGTGAACGGCCAGTTTGTCAGGAAGGGGCGTCCGCTCGAGCTCATCGAGGGGGACGTGGTGCAGGTTGGCCCGCGAATCCTGCGCGTGCGCGCCGTGACGGCACGCATCCGCGCCGAGGGCGGCGGGGAACCGGCCGGTTCGGTCCGGACCTTCACCGTGGGAACCGACGGCGGCGCAGAGCACGCGCTGCGCGTCCTCATCGACGTGGTCCGTGGGATTCCCGCAGATGGAACCGCCGAAGCCGCGGGCAGGATGGTGCTTGAGAAGCTCCTCTCGGTGACGAAGCTCGAGCGCGCGCTTCTCGTGCGCTTCGATCCGATGCGCACCGATGCCGACATCCTCGCCGCGGCGGGTCCCGAAGGCCGGCCCGTGAGCCGGACGGTGCTCGCGTCGGCTTCCGACCCGCAGCGGGTGGCGCACCTCTCCCAGTCGACGGTCGACTTCCAGAGCGCCGCGAGCATCATCGGCACCGGGGTTCGCGAGGTGCTCTGCGCGCGCGTGGTCGTCGAAGGCGACGACCAGCTCTACCTCTATCTCGACAGCGCGGGCCTGCGTGCGCCCGTCGACGCGGCGATGGCGGAGCTTGTCGGCGCAGCGGCGCGCGTGTGCGGCCTCGTCATCGAGAGTTTCGCGCGCCGACGGCTCGAGGCGCTCCGGCTCGACGTCGAGCGCGCGCGTCTCGTGCAGCGGCGGCTTCTCTCCGAGGAGGACGGCGCGTTCGGCGACTTCTCGTGGAGCCTGCATTCGCTGCCGGGCATGCTGCTTGCGGGCGACTTCGCGGGCGTGGCGCAGCGGCCCGATGGATCGGTGCTCGCGTGGGTCGGCGACGTCTCGGGCAAGGGCGCTGCGGCTGCGATGCTGATGGCATCGACGCAGGCGTGGATGTTCGCGGCGGCCACGCGCGTCGAGGCGCTTGACGAGACGATCCGCACGCTGAACGGGTTCCTCTGCGCGCGCAGCGAGCCGAGCGAGTTCGCGACGCTCTTCGCGGTCATTCTCGATGCGGGCGGCACGCTCACGGTGTGCGATGCCGGCCACGGGATCGCGTATCTCTCCGTCGGGGGCGAGGCGAAGCGCATCGAGGCGAAGGGTGGCCCGCCCGTCGGCGTCGCTCCCGACCTCGAGTACGAGGTCGACGCGATCGAGATGCCACGCGGCGCGCGGCTTGTCGTGGCGACCGACGGCGTGTACGAGCAGCGATCGGCGGGCGGCGACGCGTTCGGCCTCGACCGGATCGGCGACACGATCGCGGCTTCCGAAGGGGTGAAGGACGATGTCTCTCGGCTGGTGGACGCGCTTCGCGCGCACGCCGATGGGCCGTTCGACGACGATGTGACTGTGCTGTCGGTTGCACGGAGGTGAAGCCATGAACGGCAAACACGGGAGCGGACGGTGAACAGGCGCTGCGTTGCGGTCGGACTCCTCTCGGTCGCGCTGCTCTCGGCCGGCTGCGGCACGCTGCACGAGCCCGCGGTGTTCTCGCTTGGCCCGCCGAAGAAGTTCGAGACGATCGAGCTGAAGTCGAAGGTCGTCCGTCGCGAGAACGACGAGGCGCGGATGGCGCGGGCGGTGATGGAGGACGACTCCGAGTTCGCCGCCGACATGGGCATTCTGCTGCTTCAGGGCAAGTTCGGCCCGTACGAGGCACGGCATCCGATCGAGATCCAGCTCTACGGCGGCCTTGCCGTGACTGCGAAGGGGACCGCCCGTCCACCGCTCCGCGGCGTCTGCATCGTCGTTCCGGGAATGCTCGGCGTGGACTCCGCGAACGCGTTGGCCGCGGCGCTTGTCGACGACCACTGGGCGATCGCGGTGGTCTGGCCTCCGCTTGCCGACCGCGCGCTCGAGTCGATGGAGCGTTCGGAGGGCAAGCCCGCGAACGAGCGCGGCGAGGCGCTTGCGCGTACCGTGGACTCGCTCCTCGCCAACGCGGCGCGCGTGGCGCAGTACGCGCTCATCAAGCTGCACGCGCGCTTTCCCGAGCTCGAGGGCAAGCCCGTGCTCGTGGTGGGAGAGAGCATGGGCGCGATGGCCGGCATCGGAATGGTCGCGACCGGGCACCTGCCGTTCGACGCGGCGCTCTTCGTCGCCGGTGGCGGCGATCTGATCGAGGTGACGCGGAAGAGCCTGCTGCGCGGATTCCTCGACCGCGACGGGCTGCTCAAGGACGACCGATTCGCCGCCTCGTACCGCGAGATCTGCATGCTCGACCCGATGCGCGCCGCGTCGACGCTTCGTGGCGGGCCGATCGCCGTGATCACCGCGGGCGACGACTCGGTCGTCCCCTCCGAGACGCAGGAGGCGCTGTGGCAGGCGCTCGGCGCGCCACCGCGCTTTGTCTGGGACGCCGGCCATTTCGAGCTCTTCTGGCGAAGCGAGTCGACGATCGTTCCGGTCGCGCGGCGTCTGGCGGACGAGGTCGGCGGCCGAAGCCGTGCGGTCGACGTCCTCTTCAAGCGCGTCATCGAGGAGATGAGCCAGGAGGAGGCCGACGCGCTGCGCAAGGGCGCCGCGGCCGAGCAGGGGCCGCCGGCCGAGTCCGCGCCATGAGCGGGAGCGGGGGCACACCATGAGCGGGAGCGGGGGCACACCATGAGCGGGAGCGGGGGCACACCATGAGCGGGAGCGAGGCCGCCGCCGCGACCGGCAGTCCGCGGGCGCTGTCCGCGCGGTCGCTTGCGGAGGCGTGGTTCGCGTCGCGCGGGTGGACGCCGCATGCGTTTCAGCGCGAGGCGTGGCAGCGGTTTGCGCGCGGCGAGAGCGGGCTCGTCCATGTGCCGACGGGAAGCGGCAAGACCTACGCGGCGTATCTCGGGGCGCTCGAGGAGCTCGCGACGGCGCCTGCCGAGGGGCTTGCGGTCGTCTATGTGACGCCGCTCCGTGCGGTGGCGCGCGACATCGAGCTTGCGCTGCGGCTTCCTGTCGAGGAGCTCGGGCTCGCGGTGACGGTCGGTTCGCGCACGGGCGACACGGCGGCGCGCGAGCGCGCGAAGCAGCGCGAGCGGCTGCCGAACGTGCTGGTGACGACGCCTGAGTCGCTGACCTTGCTGCTGGCGAGCGAGCGTGCACGCGAGCTTGTCGGCGGCGTGCGCGCGGTGGTGGTCGACGAGTGGCACGAGCTGATGGCGTCGAAGCGCGGCGTGCAGGTGGAGCTTGCGCTCGCGCGGCTGCGGGCGTTTGCGCCCGCGCTGCGGGTGTGGGGTCTCTCGGCGACCTTGCGGAACGTCGAGGAGGCGGCGCAGGCGCTCGTGGGCGCGGGGCGCGCCGCGCACGTCGTCCACGCTGCGATTCCGCGCGAGATCGCGGTCGAGGGGCTCTTGCCCGACTCGGTCGAGCGCTTTCCGTGGGCGGGGCATCTCGGGCTCACCATGCTGAAGCCGCTCGCCGCGTGGCTCGATCCCGCGCGGCCGACGCTTGTCTTCACGAACACGCGCTCGCAGGCCGAGCGCTGGTTCGCCGCGATCTCGTGGGAGAAGCCCGAGTGGCGCGACGTGCTTGCGCTCCATCACGGGTCGATCGAGCGCGAGCAGCGCGAGGAGATCGAGAAAGGTCTGAAGGACGGACGGCTGCGCATCGTGGTCGCGACCTCGAGCCTCGATCTCGGCGTCGACTTCTCGCCGGTCGAGCGCGTCGTGCAGGTCGGTTCGCCGAAGGGGATCGCGCGGCTGATCCAGCGCGCGGGGCGTTCGGGGCATCGGCCGGGCGCGCGCTGCGAGGTGCTCTGCGTGCCGACGCATGCGCTCGAGCTGGTCGAGATCGCGGCGGCGCGACGCGCGATTCAGGCGCGCGAGATCGAGGAGCGCCACGGCTGGAACGCACCGCTCGACTGCCTCGTGCAGCATCTCGTGACCTGCGCGCTTGGCGGCGGATTCGAGCCCGACGCGCTGTTCGACGAGGTGCGCACGACCGCGGCGTTCGCGCGGCTTTCGCGCGAGGATTTCGACTGGTGCATCTCGCTTGCGGAGCACGGCGGGCGGACGCTTGCGCGGTATCCGCAGTATCACCGCATCATGCGCGGCGAGGATGGACGCTATGGAATCGCGTCGAAGAAGTCGGCGGCGCTCCACCGCCTGAACATCGGCACGATCGCGGCCGATGCGACGATCTCGGTGTCGCTCGTCGGCGGGCGGCGGCTCGGGTCGATCGAGGAGAGCTTCATCGCGCGGCTGAATCCGGGCGATGCGTTCCTCTTCGCGGGCGACGTCGTCGAGTTCGTCCGCGTGCGCGACATGACCGCGTGGGTGAAGCGCACGAAGCGCGCCGACGCGACGCCTCGGTGGAACGGCTCGCGCTTTCCGCTGTCGACGGCGCTCTCGGCGTCGGTGCGGCGCGCGCTCGACGAGGCGCGGCGCGGCGTGTTCGAGGGGCCCGAGATGGCGCTCGTGCGGCCGGTGCTCGAGACGCAGATGCGGCTTTCGGCGCTGCCCGCGCCGGGGGAGACGCTGGTGGAACTCTGCACGACCGCGGACGGCCATCACCTGTTCGTGTATCCGTTCGAGGGGCGGCTCGTGCACGAGGGGCTCGCGGTGCTGCTCGCGCTGCGGCTCGGACGCGCGCGGGCGACGACCTTCGCGATCTCGATCAACGACTACGGGATCGAGCTGCTGGCGCCCATAGACGCGGGCGCGCCGCCGTATCCGTTCCGCGAGCTGCTGGCGCCCGCGCTCTTCTCGCGCGAGGCGCTGGCGGCGGACCTGCTCGAAGCCGTGAACCTCGGCGAACTCTCGAAGCGCCAGTTCCGCGACATCGCGCGGGTGGCGGGGCTTGTCTTCCAGAAGTACCCGGGCGCCGAGCGGTCGGGGCGGCAGGTGCAGGCGGGCGCAGGCCTCATCTTCGAGGTGCTGCGCGAGTTCGAGCCGCAGAACCTGCTCCTGCGGCAGTCGGAGCAGGAAGTGCTCGACCG
>JBIKWD010000185.1:0-6297 GCA_044356505.1 Phycisphaerales bacterium | reverse complement strand
CTGCCGGCTGCGTTGAACGGATTCGCCTGCACGAAGTCGACGGCGGCGAGGCGCGCGGGGTCGTCGGGCACGCGCCCGTTGGCGCCGACAAGTCCGAGCGCGTGGAACTCCTCGTCCGTGAAGTTCGCGCCTCGATGGCACTGGAAGCACCCGCCGCGCGAGACGAACGTCACCAGACCGCGGCGCGCGGACGCGTCGAGGGCCTCGAGATCGCCGTCCGGCTCGCCGCGCAGGCCAGCGATGAAGCGGTCTATCGGGGCCGCTCCCGACCGCAACGTGCGCTGGTACGCGCCGAGCGCCTTCAGGATGTTCGCCGTGGTAGCGTCGTCAGGCTGGATGGGCATCGGCCCGAAGACCCGCTCATAGAGGCCGCGCAGTTCGGCGTCGTCGCGCACGACCTCCTGCAGCCTCTCGCGCGAGCCGCCCATCTCGACGGGATTCTCGATCGGCGCCAGCGCCTGCGACCAGAGCGAGTCGAACTTGCCGTCCCAGCCGACCCAGCGGCGCCGGCCGGAGTCGACGACGGTCGGCGCGTTGCGCGTGGTGACGCCCACGCCCTTCGCGAGCGGCAGTCCGTCGGTGAAGTACTTGGCGGGATCGTGGCACGTCGCGCACGACACGCCCTTCGGCGACAACCGCGTGTCGAAGAAGAGGCGATGACCGAGTTCGGCGGCGCGCTCGTCGTCGGCGAAGCGGTTGCTCGGCTCGCCGGGGAACGGCGCCACGGGCGACATGCGGGCGATGCGCGCGACTTCCTCTGGGGTGAGCGATGCGAGCTCGGCGGGCAGCCGGGCGGGGTCGATGGCCGGCGGCCGCGCGGCCTGTCCGTGCGCCGGCACAGCGAGCGCGAGGAGCGCGCTCGGCGTCAACGCAGGCAGGAAACCGGTCCACGTCCTACTCGACATCGACCACCCACTGCGTGCGCTCGCGTATGCCGTCCTCGCCGACGTCGATCGCGAGGATCCAGCGTCCCGGCATGTGGAAGAGAAGACCTTCGCCGAGGAAGGTGTCGCCGCCGTGCCGCTTCACCGCCGGCACGAAGTTCATTCCGTGGCCATGGTGCGGCATCTCGGCGTCGACGAACACCTCGGCGTCGTCGGAAACGGGCTTGCCATCCGTCCGGCTGACGGCGAACGCGATCGCGAACGGCTCGGCGTCGGGGATCGCGCCGCCGACGACCTCCCATCGCACCGTGTAGGTGCCGTCCGCGGACGTACCGGACAGCGCCTCCGCGGAGAGCTCGACCGCAGGGGCCTTCGGCGGCGAGGCGGCGGGCGGAGCAGGATCGACAGGCGTCGCGCTCACGGCAGGCCGCTGTGCGGGCGAACGGTCGCAACCGAGGGCGACGAGCAGCGCGCATGCTGCGAGCAACGCCGTGGCGGGCTCACGCATCATGGCTCGCCCTCCTTCCGCGACGATGCGCCCGGCGCCTCGGGCGTCGACGCCGGTGCGGCGCCCGGCGAACCCTTGCGCTTCTTGTCGTAGTAGCGGCCGAGGCTTCCCGTGAGATTCCATGCGAACCCTTCGCCGAAGCGCTGGAAACGGTGATTGCCGCGGTCGATCACGATGAGCCCGCGCGGCGACGGGACGATCGACTGGGGGTCGTAGAACTGTTCGTCGAGGATCCCGCGCTCGCCCACTCGCCGCGCGCCCTGCGGGTCCGACACCAGCACGGCGTCGAGCGCGGAATCGCTCACCACGAGCTGCCCGCGATCATCGAAGGCGACGCCGCCCGGGCGCAGGAAGTCCCAGCCGATCCGCGCGATCGCCGTCCACGTCCCGTTCGTGTCGCGAAGGAACACGCGCCGCGCCACCGGATCGGCGACCGCGATGCGTCCGTCGGCGGCGACCGCGAGTTCTTCGGGTGAACGGGCCTCCGCCGGAAGCGCGATCCACCCGTCCGCCCGCGGCGTCAACCGCATGTCGGCGCGGTGGACGCCGAGATTGGCGCGGTCGAGGAGAAACGCTTCGATTCCCGGCTCTCCCGCGACGAGCGCGATGTCGGTGATCTCGGGCTCGCGGCGGTCGGCGTCGCGGACAAGGCGCTCGACATCCATCGAGCGCGCGAGCTTCGGCATGAAGAGATCGACGATCGGTTCCTTGGCGCGGTCCCACGCGACATCGAAGACATCGATGCGTGCGTTGGCGCGGTCGGCGACCCAGACGCGGCCGCTCACGGGCTCGACCGCGACGGCCGTGACCTGCCCGAACCGCTGCGGCAGCGCCCCGCCGCCGCCGATGATCGACATGTGGATCGGCGGCGTGGTGCGCGCATCGCAGAGCGCGATCGACTCGGTCTCGACATCGTGCACGGCGAGAAGATCCGCGGCGCAGCCGGCGTCCGAGCCGAAGTGGCTCGAGATGAACTCGGCGCGGTTGGCGGAGGCGTCGACCGGATCGGCTTCGGCCTTCAGTCCGAAGACCTGCACGCGGTCCTCGAACGCCTCGGCGACCGCGAGCGTGACGCCGTCGGCCGCGACCGCGACCGAGCGCGGATAGTGGATGCGGCCCTCGCCCATCCGCGGAATGAGCGCATGCATGCCGAAGAAGCCGATGAACGCACCTTCGGTCGATAGGACATGCACGCGGTGATTGAGTTCGTCCGCGACGAGAAGACAGCGCTGGCCGTCCCTCTCGAGGACGAAGACGTCGTCGGGAGCGCTGAGCTGTCCCGGGTTGAAGCCGGGCTCGGCGAGGCGCTTCGGCGTCGTCGCGTACGAGCCGTCCGGGCCGCGGTCGAACCGCCAGAGGCAGTCGTGGAGACGGTCGGCGACGAAGACCGTTCCGTCCGATGCGGCGGCCAGTCCGCGCGGCTCGCCAAGCACGCCGCGTCCGAGCCGCGCCTCTGCGACGCCGAGCGGCGTCACGATCACGATCTCGCCGCCGCGGGCGTCCGAAACCGCGACGCGGTCGCCGATCCAGGCGACGCCCGAGGGGCGCATCGTGGGATCGCGCAGGAGCAGCTTCCACTCCTCGCTGCGAGTCGCGGATCCACCGTCGGTCGCCGCGATCTCGCCACCCACCCAGACCGCGCCGGCAGCGTCCGCGACGGCGATGGTTCCGGACGCGGACACGGCGACATCCACCGCGTGATCGACGTTGATCCGGAACTCGGTCACGGTCGGAGTGTCTTCGTTCAGTTGCGAGATTCGCCGCACCTGCGCGCCATCTCCGAGCGCGTCGGGCACGCAGACGATGAGATCGGCGCCATCGAAGGCCACCGCGCAGACGCCGGCGAGATCGGAAAGCGTCGCGCGGTAGTCACCGCCCTTGGGGCAGTCGGTGGCGCCGGCAAGCGCGAGCGACCCGGCGAGGAACGGCGCCGCGAGCGCGCTCATCGCGCACGTGCGGGAGACACGCAGACGGTCGGTTCGAGTCGTCACGGCGCGGAGTGTATCGCTCGACCCGCGCGGCAGTTGCGCCCGACGGCGCGGCCGAGCGGAGAACGCCGCCTTCACGTGCGCCCCGACGCGGTCGCCCAAATCACCGCTTCACGGCGCCGTCGCCGGCGTCCTTCCCCTTCATCGACGCGTAGATCACGCTCTGCACCACCACGCTCTCGCCGAGCAGCCGGCCCACGCGCTCGCTCGCCTGGTCGAGCGTCTTGAACTTGCCCGCGTCGATCTCGTCCTCGAACATCGACAGGGAGTTCTCGAGGGCGAGCATCAGGCTCGCGATCACGGCCCATTCGTGGCGCGTCTGCGGCCAGTACTCGTTCGACTGGACGAGTTCGATCGGAACCGTGACGCGCCAGCCGTCCCCCGTCTCGACGAGCGCCACGAAGCCACCCGCGATCGGGTCGCCGTCGTACGTCAGCGCCGCCGTCCCGTCGCCGAGGTCCTCGGCCGCGAGCTTGTCGCGCGACTCGTCGAGCACCTTGAAGGGATCGGTGACGATGTTCTCGACGATCGGCCCGAACCCGAACCGGTCCGAGAGACGGTCGAGCTCGGTCTTCGTCTTCTTCTTCTCCTTCTCGACGAGCGGCTTGAGCTTCTTCGACACGCGGCCGAGCTGGCCGAGCAACTCGGAGAGCTTGCCCTTGACGTCGCCGATCGCGCTCTCCTCGGTCACGCCGTCCTCGAACTCGATCTCGCGCGCGGCGATCTCGATGAATCCGGGCAGGTCCTCGTAGCGGCCGTCCTTCACGGCCTTCTGCATCGAGTCGAGCAGCGCCTCGGGCGTGGAGGTGTCGTAGGCCGGGTCGGAGCAGCCGCCGAGCATGGCGACCGCCGGCAATCCGATGGCAATGAGCGCGGCCTGCGCCCGCCGAAGGAGGTTGTCTCGAAGCGCAGTTCGCATCGGGCGGCAGTGTACGCAGCGCGGTTTCCGCATAGCATCGCCACTCGCGATGAAGCCCGAAATCCGCATCGAACTCAACGGCCAGCCCGCCTCGGTCCCCGCCGGGACCACGGTCGCGGACCTTGTCGCCCGCACGCTGCCGAACGCCCGCGCGTACGCGGTCGAGGTCAACCGCGCCGTGCTGTCACGCCGCGATCACGCCGCCCGCGAGGTGGCGGACGGCGACAGGATCGAGATCGTTACCCTAGTCGGAGGCGGATGAAGTCCGCCGACTCTCCGCCCATGCCCGCCACCCACCACACCCAGCCGTTCGCCATCCCGCCGCTCACGGTCGGCACGTTCACGCTCAAGAACCGCCTGGTCGTTGGAACGGGCAAGTACCGCGACTACGACTCCATGCAGCGCGCGCTCGACGCGAGCGGCTGCGACGCGGTCACCGTCGCCGTGCGCCGCGAGCGCCTCGTCGACGCGCAGGGCCGTTCGCTTCTCGACCACCTCGACCTCTCGCGCTACACGATCCTGCCGAACACGGCGGGCTGCTTCAACGCCGAGGACGCCGTGCGCGTCGCACGCCTTGGGCGCGAGATCCTCGATTCGGTCGACAACCCCGGCAAGCACTGGGTGAAGCTCGAGGTGCTCGGCGACAAGAAGACGCTGCTGCCCGACCCGGTCGGCACGCTCGAGGCCTGCCGCGAGCTCGTGAAGGACGGCTTCTGCGTCCTCTGCTACTCGAGCGACGACCCGATCATGGCCGTGCGTCTGCGCGACGCGGGTGCGGCGAGCGTGATGCCCGCCGGAAGTCCGATCGGCTCCGGCCGCGGCGTCGCGAACCCCGCGAACATCGCGCTGATCCTCGAGCTGCTGAAGGACAAGGCCGCAGGCGGCGACCCGTCGTACCCCGTGATCGTCGACGCGGGCGTCGGAACGCCGAGCGATGTCACGCTCGCGATGGAACTCGGCGCAGACGGTGTGCTTCTCAACACCGGCATCGCCCACGCGCAGGATCCCGTGCGCATGGCGCACGCGATGAAGCTCGCGCTCGAGAGCGGCTACCACGGCGCGCGCAGCGGCCGCATCGGCAGGAAGCTGCACGCCAGCGCGTCGAGCCCGTGGGAGGGCTCGATCGCGTCGGTGGTGATTGAGGGTGAGTAGCGGTCGCGGCTGCGGCCGCTCCCTCTGGTGTGAATGGCGCGGCGCGCGATTTCATGCCGACGGCGAAGCCGGAGCCGAGCGCGCGCGGGTCGACAGCCCGTACGGGTGCCACCACTTCCAGTGGTGCGGAGTCGATGAGGCCGAGACCACGCGCCGTGCCGATACGCGTGCGGATCCACCACTGGAAGTGGTGCCACCCATTTTGGCTGTCGACCCGGACATCGCACGCTCGGGCTTTGCCCTCGCCCACTTCTGATCCGCCTCGTTCACACGTCGAACTTGATCCCCTGCGCCAGCGGCAGGTCCTTCGACCAGTTGATCGTGCAGGTCTGCCGCCGCATGTACTGCTTCCAGCTGTCGGAGCCCGACTCGCGCCCGCCGCCCGTGTCCTTCTCGCCGCCGAACGCGCCGCCGATCTCGGCGCCCGAGGTGCCGATATTCACATTCGCGATGCCGCAGTCCGAGCCCTCGGTCGAGAGGAACCGCTCGGCCGAGCGCATGTTGAGCGTGAAGATCGCGCTCGAGAGGCCCTGGTCGACGCCGTTCTGGATCTCGATCGCTTCATCAAGGCCCGCGACCGAATAGACATAGAGGATCGGCGCGAAGGTCTCCTCGCAGCAGATCTTCGGCCGCGCGCCCTTCGGCACGCGGTAGAGCGTCGGCTCGACGAAGTTGCCCGGCTTCGACGCGAAGCGGTCGATGCCTGCGGTGCCGCCCGCAAGCAGCGTGCAGCCTTCCTTCTCGGCCTCGACGCACGCGTGGCGCATGCCGGCGACGGCCTGCTTGTTGACGAGCGGGCCCATGAGCGTGCCCGCCACAAGCGGGTCGCCGATCGGCACGCTCTTG
>JBIKWD010000184.1:0-6321 GCA_044356505.1 Phycisphaerales bacterium | reverse complement strand
AAGGCGACGTGGAGCGTCATCTCGTCGCTCGACGACGCGTCCCTCGAATCGCTGCTCAAGCCGAACTGATCGGTCCCGACGCCCTGCGCGTCACTGCAGCTCGGGCCTGATGATTCCCGGCAGCAGGATCGTCGTCATGAAGCGGAATGCGGGACGCGCGCCGATCTCGGTGACATCGTGGCCGTCCACGTCGTTCTCGATCAGCTGCGCGAGCTCCTCGTAGATGATGTTCGGCGCGTCGTACGAGCCGTCCATGTACGAGATGTTGACGCGCCCCGTGTTCCAGAGCGCGGGCGTGTCGATCCAGACGCCCGACGCGCCGAAGGGCGGGCCGACCTGCACCGCGAAACCGTGCAGGTTGTACTTCACGGACTGGAATCGGTCCTGCTCGGTGATCGTCGTCAGCGTGCGTGCGGGCTGGGGAATCTGCGCGAGCGTCACGGTCTTGAACTGCGTGTTCAGGTACGGCGGCAGGGTGGTGTCGTCGGTGAAATCGGGAAAGTCGAAGTAGTCGTCCGCACGGAGCACCTCGACGTTGTCGCCGACCCCGATGAACGAGCTGAAGGAGTACGAGCGCACACGGCCGGTCGGGTCCATCGGCGACAGATACGTCTTCTCGTTCTGCCCGACGTAGCTCCAGAGCGCGCCCGCCTGCAGGCTCTTCACCGTCTCGAAGCCGTCCGACAGGCCGCCGCTGGTGCCGGTGTTCACCCAGCAGTTCGGCGTGCCCCTGATGGCGACACCGGGCGGAAGTCCGCCCGGCGGCGCGGGCGGCGGCAGGCTGTCGGTGCGCGGGCTGACGAGGCGGCCGTCGTTGTCGTTCGCATACGACATGTTCGCGAGCGCGAGCTGGCGCTGGTTCGACAGGCACGCCGTCGCGCGCGCGCGGTTCTGAAGCTGGCTCAGGCTGACGAGGATCAGCGAGAGCACGATCGTGATGATCGTGATGACGAGAAGGAGTTCGACGAGGGTGAAGCCTCGTGAGGCGCTGCGCGGGGCGGTCGTCTGACGGCGAACGATCGTCATGGGGTCTCCGGGGTTCCGGACTCCGAAGCGGAGCGGTCCAAGAGTCTACTACGGAGATGGCGGCGGATTGATCCCGAATCGCCGTTGTCCGGCCCCAATTTCGAGGGTGTTCGCGGCGGAGTCCACCTGTCGGAATGCCTCCGAAGCCGTCTCGGGTTGCGCCGCGCGGGTTTGCAGGAACCGTGCCGCACGCAATAACCTGACGGCCCCATGCGCGACCGCATCAACGCGAGCCCCGATCCAGCGGGCGAGACAGGCGGCGGAGGCTTGTCGGCCTCGGCTCCGAAGCCGGCGCCGCCTTCGCAGACCGCCGTGTTGCTCGTGATCGTCGTCGCCGCGCTCGGCTACTTCGTCGACATCTTCGACCTGCTGCTGTTCGCGCTGGTGCGCAAGACGTCGCTCACCGAGATCCTCGGGCCCAGTCTCGCAGGGAAGCCGCAGGCCGAGGTCGACCAGATCCTCGCCCAGTCCGGCATCTGGCTCGACAACATCCTGCAGACCACGGGTCTACTCGTCGGCGGCCTCGTGTGGGGCATCATCGCCGACCGCCGCGGCCGGCTGAGCGTGCTCTTCGGGTCGATCCTCTGCTACTCGCTCGCGAACCTGCTGAACGCCGCCGTCACCGACGTCGATCCGGATGGACCGCTTGGGTTCATGCACGCGATCGGCCTCGGCAGCGCCTTCAACCAGTACGGAGTGCTGCGCTTCATCGCGGGCTTCGGCCTCGCGGGCGAACTCGGCGCGGGAATCACGCTCGTCGCCGAGCTCGTCAGCAAGGAGCGCCGCGGGCTCGCGACGACGATCGTCGCGGCGGTCGGCATCCTCGGCGCGGTCGCGGGCTACTTCACCACGCAGTTCGTCGGCTGGCGCACCGCGTTCGTGATCGGCGGCGTGCTCGGCCTCGCGCTTCTCGCGCTGCGCGTCGGCGTCGTCGAGAGCGGCCTCTTCGTCAACGCCAAGGAGTCGAAGGTCGGCGGACAGGGCGCGTTCTGGAAGCTCTTCTGGCCGCCCGAGCGCCTCAAGCGCTACGCATGCACGGTGCTGATCGCGGTGCCGATCTGGTTCGTGGTCGGCACGCTCGTCAAGTACTGCGACCGGATCATGCCGTCGCTCGGACTCGAGGGCGCCGAGCAGCCGAGCCCCGCGCGCGCGATCATGTGGTGCTACGTCGGACTGGCGGCCGGCGACCTCTCGAGCGGCCTCGTGAGCCAGTGGCTGCGGTCGCGCAAGCGCGCGATCTGGATCTTCCACGGGCTGACGCTCCTCGCGATCGCGCTCTACTTCACGGTCGGCGCGCGGAGCCTCGCCGCCTTCTACGCCGTGATCGCATTCGCGGGATTCGCAAGCGGCTACTGGGCCGTGTTCGCCACGATCGGCGCCGAGCAGTTCGGCACCAACCTGCGCGCGACCGCTGCGACCACGGCGCCGAACATCGTGCGGTGGTCCGCCGCGTGGACGGGCGGACTGTGGCTCGCGCTCTCTGGGCAGGTGGACGCATGGATGGCCGCGGTCGTCGTCGCGTCGATCGTCATGCCGATCGCGCTTCTCGCGACCTTCGGCCTGCGCGAGAGCTACGGCACCGACCTCGACTTCACCGAGAAGTGAACGTCGGCAAGCCGTCGCGCGCCGCCGCGATCAGCCCCAGTTCGCAAGCAGGATCGCGAGGTCGGCCGCGTCGGTGATGCCGTCGCCGTTGATGTCGGTGGCTCCAGCGAGTCCCCAGTTCGCAAGAAGCGCCGAGAGATCCGCGGCATTCACCGAACCGTCGCGGTCGATGTCCGCGGGATCGAAGCAGAGTTCGCCTGCCTCGGACACGCAAAGGCTGTCCCAGCTGTTGGTGCAGCAGAACGGGTCGACGGTGCAGACCGTCTCGCAGCATGCGGCGTCGTTGCAGCCGGGGCCGTGGGGCTGTGAGCACGGTCCGCCCGTGCCGCACACCACTTGGCACTCGGGCGCATCCACCGTGACGCCCGCCCCGATGAGTCCTCCGTTCTCGGCCGAGAAGCGGATCAGGTAGGTCTCGCCGGCGATGGCGAGGAAGTCAACACGGGCGCCGTTGGGGAAACCGCAGTCCCCGGGGCTGTACGAGCAGGCGATGGGCGCTCCTCCGCACGTGCGGTACACCGTGATCACGCCGCGGGTCGCGAGACCGGTGGGATGGCAGATGCGAAGCCGGGTGACGCCCGTGCAGGCGGCGCGCAGCAGACGCCACGTGCCGATGGTGTCGGCGGTGCCGCAGCCCGTCATCACGCCATCGGCGGGCACGCCGTTCGTGTCGAGCGTGAGCGAGTTCGGGAAGAAGGTCGAGAGCAGCCTCGCCTCGGCGCATGTGTCGCCCGAGCGGCACTCGGCGAGCGCGCGGTCGGCGCAAAGCGAGTCCCACGCCGTGTCGCAGCAGTACGGGTCGACGGTGCAGGTCGCCGTGCAGCAGTCGAGGTCGGAGCAGCCGGGCGACTGGTGCGACACGAAACAGCCTGCATTCTTCGGGTCGCCGCAACCTGCGCACCGCACTTGCGCGCCCTGCACGCAGGCCGCGTCCCACTCGACCGCGCAGCAGAACGGGTCGACGGTGCAGACGGCGCTGCAGCACTCGGCGTCGTTGCAGAACGGAGCGTCGTGGTCGAGGAAGCAGCTCTCGGTGCCCGGTTCGCCGCATCCGCCGACGACGAGCCCGCGGATGAGGACGAGGTCGCCGTTGGTGCGGATCGCGACGACCGTGCCTCCATCGGCGGAGATGTCGTAGATGCGGTCGAGCGCCGGCGCGGCCGGATAGCCGCGGAGCGCCATGAACTGGTTCGCGGTCAGGAAGCCGTGTTCCGCGCTCCAGATCGACTCGGGACGCTGGTTGCCTGCGAAGTCGAGCATCGACACGACGACGCTGCCGCCGTCGCCCGACGCGCCGAGGACGTTGATCAGCTGGGCGCCGCCCGCGGGCTCGATGGCGAGGGTCCCGCTCGGCGTCCAGCGCGCGAGCTTGTAGGCGTAGATGCCGCCCTTCAGCAGGCGCCTGAAGGTGCCCGTGATGGTCTGCCCGTCATCGGAGATGTCCTCTGCGCTGCTGTTCGACTCGCCGCTCGGGATAGGCAGGAGCTGCAGGACCGTGCTCGAGTCCGACACCCAGCCGTACTGGTTGACGATCCCGCTGATGACGGCCGACGTGTGGCCGACGGCCTTGAACGTGCCGCTTGGAGTCGCATCGTGGACCCGCGCGATCGACCCGAGGGGGATCGACCCGAGGAGCGAGAATCCGGAGCCAGGCATGTAGCGGTATGCGCTTGCGCTCGGGACGTCGCTCGCAGTCACCGCTCGGCCGAGCCCGCCCGCGACCGTCGCGGTCTTGTAGGCCTCGAAGCCCGCGACGTACGAGCCGGCCGCGACGTCGCGGATGCGCGCCTTGGTGGTGAAGTCGGCGGACGTGTAGCCCTCGATGTAGTTGCCGCTCGGGTCGAGCGACTGCGCGACCCACGCGGACGCGCCCGCAGGCGGTGGAACGACGGCGATGCCGGTGTCCTGCCGCCAGCGGGTCACGATGGTGGGCGACGACACGGATGTCGCGTAGGTGCGCACGACCGTCGAGCCATCGCCGCTGAGGCGAATGACAAGATCGAAGTCGGAAGAGGGCAGGTTGGCGATGGTGATGGTCTCGCCGTCGGCCCGCGCGGACTCCGATGGGAGCATCGCGCCGAGCGCGGTGGCGGCGAGGATGGCACGGACGGCGTTGCGGAGGTTCGACATGGCTTGATTCTCGGGAGCGGGAGGCCTTCGGACAGGTGCACGGACGCCTCGGACGCAGGAGTGCGGCCTTGGTGGCCGGAACACGGCATGCGCAGGGAGTCGTCGAGCGTACCGAGATGCTCCGCGGTTCCAAAGCGCATCTCTCCGTCGCAAGCGATGTCTGAATGAAACTCGGTTATCGCGCCTCGTCGCCCGAGCGGAGGATCGTCTCGAGGAACGGGCCGCTCGCGGCCGCGACGCGCGCGGCGGTCCGCTCGAGGTTGCGCAGGAACGCGTCGTGCGTCGGCTCGTGATGGTCGACGAGGTCGGTGATTCCCTTGATCGCGACGAGCGGCACCTGTTGCAGCCGGCACACGACCGCGAGCGCCGCGAGCTCCATCTCCTTGGCACGCGCGCCCGACCGGGCGAAGTGCGCGAGTTCGTCCGCGGTCGCGTCGAGGCTCGCGCCCGTCGAGACGAGCCCTGTGCGCGCGTCGAGTTCGCGCGCGAGCCGCGCGAGCATCGCCTCGTCGGCCGAGAGCCGCGTGTGCGCGCGCGCGATGCGGTCGAAGCCGCCGATCGCGACGCGGGCGTCGTGGAACATCGTGTCGCGCGCGATGACGAGATCCGCGATGCGCTGGCCGTGCGCCTCGAAGCCTCCGGCGGTGCCCGCGTTGACCACGAGGTCGAAGGGCTCGCGCGCCCCGACGAGCGCGCGGGTGAGCGTGGCCGCGGCATGGACGGGACCGATGCGGTCGACACTGGCCGCAGGGTCGATGCCGGGCGTGACGAGCACGACCTGCGCGTCCGCGACGCGGCCGACGCGCGCGTTTCCCGCGCGCGAAAGGCCGAGCGCCGCGGCGATCGGCGCGGCCTCGTGCTCCATCGCGACGAACACGAGGATGCGCCGCGTCGCCGCGGCAAGCGGCGGCAGCGCGAAGTCCGCGTGCGGCTCGCTCGACATCGTCAGATCTCGACGGGGATGCCGCGCGTCGGAAGCGTGCTCTCGATCGCAAGCTCGCTCTTGAGCCGCGCCGCGAGCGCCGCGCGCGCGCTGTCGACGCCGTGGTTGATGACGACGCGCGACGGCTTCGAGCCGAACGAAGAGAACCACTTCACGAGGTCGTCCTGGTCGGCGTGGCCCGAAAGGCCCTCGACGCGCACCGACTTCGCCCGCACCGGAAGCGTCTTGCCGCTGAACTGCGCGCGGTCGGCGCCGCGCTGGATGCGCCACGCGAAGCCGCCCTCCGGCTGGTAGCCCGACAGCACGATCACGCAGTCCTCGCGGTCGATCGATTCGGAGAGATGGCGGAGCACGGGTCCCGCGTCCATGAAGCCGCTGCCGGCGAGGATGATGCCGCCGTGCACCATGCGGTCGATCGCCATCGACTCGCGCTTCGAGAGGACGTAGTGGAGCTCTGGGAACCAGAGCGGTGCGCCGCCCGCGCGCACCGCCGACGTGAGCTCGGGCGCGAGGTACTCGGGATGGCGGTAGAGCGACTCGATGCCGTGCACGGCCATCGGCGAGTCGACGTAGACGTTGAGTCCGTGCATGAGGCCGCGCGCATGCAGGCGCGCGAG
>JBIKWD010000025.1:0-22549 GCA_044356505.1 Phycisphaerales bacterium | reverse complement strand
GCCGTGATCGGCGCAGGTCCCGCGGGTGCGTGCGCCGCGCTCGCCGCCGCGCGCGCGGGCGCGCGCGTGGTGCTCGTCGAGCGCGCTGCGTTTCCGCGGGCGAAGGTGTGCGGGTGCTGCCTCGCAGCGTCGGGCATCGCGGCGCTCGCATCGGCGGGCGCGGGCGATGCACTCGCGGGTGCGACGCCCCTGCGTGCGATCCGCGTGACGAACGGCGCGCGCGCGATGACGCTCCGGCGCGAGGCGGGCGTCGCGATCGGACGCGAGGACCTCGACGCGCGGCTCGTCGACATCGCGCGCCGCGCGGGCGCTGAGATCCGCTTCGAGACCTCTGCGCGCATCGAGCCCGATGGGCTGCTCGCGCTCACGCGCGGCGAGCGCGTGTCGACGCTCAAGGCCCGCACCGTCATCGTGGCCGACGGGCTGCAAGGCGGCGCGCTCGATGGCGTGCCTGGATTCGAGTGGCGGATCGCGCCGCGCAGCATGATGGGCTTCGGCACGCTGCTGCCTGCAAGCGCGCTCGAATGCCCGTCTGGCGAGATCCACATGCATGTCGGCCGCGATGGCTACATCGGCGTCGTGCGGCTTCCGTCGGGCGCGCTCGATGTGGCCGCCGCGGTGCTGCCCGCGGCGCTCAGGCGCGCGGGAAGCGTCGCGGATTGCGCGCGCGCGCTTCTCGCGGACGTCGCCCACGACCCCGATGCCGTCGCGCGCGCACGCTGGCGCGGCACGCCGCAACTGACGCGGACGCGCGCGCGCATCGCGGCACCCGGCATCCTCGTCGCGGGCGATGCGGCCGGCTACATCGAGCCGTTCACCGGCGAAGGGATGTCGTGGGGAATCGCGACGGGACTGGCTGCGGGCGAGCTTGCGGCGCGCGACGCGGACGCGCACGTTTCCTGGCCCGCGCGCCATGCGGCGCTCGTTGCGCAGCCGAAGTGGCGGTGCCGCGCGATCGCGCTTCTCCTGCGCAGTCCCGCCTTGGTCGCGGCGGCGCTTGCGGTCGGTTCACGCATGCCGCGGCCGTTCGAAAGCCTCGCAGCACGGCTCGAGGGGGCGGTGTCGCCGTGACGGCGCCATCGATTCGGTCGATCGGCACCGCGACGCCGCGCGAGCGGCTCGCGCGCGAGGCGTGGCTCGCGTTCGCCGACCGGATCGCACCCGCGGAAGTCGACCGCGGCCTACTTGCGAGGCTCGCCGAACGCAGCGAGATCGAGTCGCGCGGCGCGGCGGCCGCATGCGAGCCGCCGTTCTATGCGGGCCGCGACGCACCCGGCACGGCCGCGCGCATGCAGCTCTGGTCGCGCGCCGCGCGCGCGATGGCCGAAGACGCATGCCGCGACGCGCTGGCGGCCGCGAGCGCAGAGGCGTCGTCGGTCACGCATCTCGTGACCGCATCCTGCACGGGCTTCGAGTCGCCGGGAATCGACGCGTACCTGATCGAGCGCCTTGGGCTTTCGCGCGCCGTCGCGCGCACGAACGTCGGTTTCATGGGCTGCCACGCGGCGGTGAACGCGCTTGCGGTCGCGCGAGCGGCGGCCGTCGCCGACCCTCGCGCGCGCGTCCTCGTCTGCTGCGCCGAGGTCTGCTCGGCGCACTTCCACCACAGCGCGCGAATCGACCAGCTGATCGCCAACACGCTCTTCGGCGACGGCGCCGCGGCGGTGGTCGTCGACGGCGCCGTCCACGCGCCCACCACCGCCCCGCTGCTCGCCGCCACGCATTCGCTGCACCTTGCGGACAGCGCGCACGAGATGGCGTGGGCGATCGGCGACCATGGCTTCGAGATGACGCTCGGCGCGCGCGTGCCCGACATCCTGCGCAGCAAGGTCGGCGCGTGGGTCGCCGCAGCGCTCGCGCAGCACGCATTCGCGATCGCGGACGTCGGCGCGTGGGCGATCCACCCCGGCGGTCCGCGCGTGATCGAGTCGGTGCTCGACTCGCTCGGGCTTCCTGCCGCGGCGGGCGACGAGAGCAGGGCGATCCTGCGCGCGCACGGCAACATGTCGAGCGCCACCATCCTCTTCATTCTCGACCGCCTGATGCGCGCCGACGCACCGCGGCCATGGGTCGGCCTCGCGTTCGGTCCCGGGCTTGTCGGCGAGATGGTGGTGGTGCGCTGACACGGCGATACGATGCGGCGCATGCGTTCGATCGCACGAATCTCGCTCGCCACGCTCGCAGCCTTCGTCTTGCCGCCGGCATCCGCGGAGTCCCCTGCGCGGGCGGCCATGGCCGACGCCGCCGCCAGCTGGTCCAATCGCACCGAGGCGTATCTCGACGCCGCGCGCGAGCGCACGCTCGATGCCGCCGAGGAGCGTGGCATCGCGCTTCCGAGGGAGTTCCTCGCGTGGATCGACGGCGACGCGATCGTGCGCACGACGGTCTTCGGCTGCCGCGGCGATCCGCTGCCTGTCCTCCTCAAGCTGCGCTCGCTCGAGATCGACCTCGGCGAGGACGTCGTGCGGCGCGACTACACGCAGCTTGCGCTTGCGTTCGCGATGCAGGACTCGTACGCGAAGCGCGGCGAGCTGGGAACGCCGTGGAACGACGCCGACGGCGCGAAGGCGCCCGAGGCGCTTCCCGAGGTGACGCCGCGCACGCCCCTCGTTCTTGCGATTCCCGGCGACCCGCGCGTGCGCGTCGACACCAAGGACCCGTCGCGTCCGCTTGACCGCGACGACCACATCGTCAACTTCCTCGAGGATCACCCTGAGATCGAGGAGGAGGTCGAGGTGAAGGAACTCCCGCCGCTCGAGTACGACGAGCGCGGAATCGCGAAGCCGCAGCGCGCCGCCGTCTCGGTGAAGAAGCTTGTCAAGCGCCCGCTGCGTGCCGCAGACGTGATCGCCTCGCGGTCGCTGCAGCAGGAGTTCAACGCGTGCATGGCCGCGAACGGCCACCCCGATGTCGCGATCGACTGCGGCGACCGCGCCGTCCACTGGAACTCGACCGCCGCGATCGCCGACACGTCGCTGCGCGAGCGAATCGCCGCCGCGCACGAGCTCTTCCACGGCGCCTACCGCGCGAAGGGCCGCATGCCCGCCGCGCGCGACCGCGCCCCCACCGCCGCCGAGTCGATGGCCTGGTTCATCCGCAACGACCGCTGGGCGTTCGACGACGCGACGCGTGCCGCACGCGAATGGCCGCGGTTCCCGCTCGACGCGCCCTGGCCCGTCCTGATGATGCTCGCGGCCGACGACCAGCCGCTGCGCGAGCGCGAGGACATCTGGCTGAAGTTCCGCGACAACGGCGAGTTCCGCACCTACGGCGAGTACATCGGCGACATCGCGCAGCAGTTCGACATGCAGAGCGCGCGGCGCGTGGCGCCGATCGCGTTCAGCTACGGCTCGATCCAGATGATGTGGAAGGACGGCGGCGTGTGCGGCACGATGGGCAACATCGGCGCGCGCACGCACCGCATCGTCGGCCAGCCTGCGTCGACCGCGGGGCAGCCGGGCCACTGCGCCATCGTCTTCATGGAGTACGACGCGAAGACGAAGGAGTTCCGCTGCAAGGGCGGCCAGTATGCGACGGGCGGCGACGAGGTCACGAGCGTGCACGCAGGCTGGAACTACGACGACAAGGGCGGGCGCAGGCCGATGGTGTTCCACCAGTCGGTGACGTGGGGCGTGAACGAGGGACTTCCGTCGTTCGTCGAGAGCCTGGCGATGGTGCGTGCGTTCAACGCGCTTTCGCCCGAGGAACGGGCCGGCGAGTGCGTGGGCTTCGTGAAGGCCGCGCTCAACGAGAATGTCTTCGCGCTGGCGGCGATCACCACCGCGCTCGACAGCGCGCCCGACGCCAGGTCGGCGCTGGCGATCGCGGACGCCTGCGCCGATCGCTTCGCCAAGGAGACGGATGCCGCGAAGCACGCGCTGTACCGGTCGACCGTGCGCGATCTCGCGCATGCGCGCATCGAGCAGTTGCCCGCGCCGGCGACGCCCGAGGAAAACGCGAAGCTGCTCGAGGCGCTCGAGCGCCAAGGATCGACGAACGGCGCGCTTCTCGCCCGCTGCTGGCGCGGCGTCGGAGGCGACGATGAGTTCGTGAAGCGCTGCCAGGCGGAGATCGCGGCGTACCTCGCGTCGCCCGAGCGCGGCAAGGACAAGCGCGCCTCGCAGAAGTTCGCGGCGGAGATCAACGGCTGGGCGAAGACGGTGGCGCGTCCCGCGAAGAAGCGTTGGGCAGAGCAGCTGCTCGCCGCGTTCGAGGGCAAGGAGACGATCACCGTCCGCGGCAAGGAGCAGGTCGACCCCGCGGTCGAGGCGCTGCGCAGGCTCGCGGGCGTGAAGGCGCCAGCCGCGAAGTGACGCCGCGGGTCAACCGAAGCCGCCGCCCGAGGCCGCCTGCGGCGCGGGCACGGAGCCGCCGAAGCCGCCTGCGCTGTTGCGTCGGAGGCCGCTGAACCACGAGAAGAAGTGATCGGTGACGACGGCGAGCATCGTGGTGTCGAACCAGAGGTCCGAGCGCTGGCCCGTGACCGGGTCGAGCGCGGAACTCGCGATCCCGTCGCGCTTCCAGTAGCGAAGCACGGCGCGGAGGTCGGGCTTGACCGGCTGGCCTTCGTGGCGGATGACGGTCACCGACTCGAGGCCGGCGGCGGCAAGCGCCCGCGCGGACGGGAAATCCTGCGGAAAGACCATCCAGCGGTTGTCGTACGTCGACGGCGCCGGAGTGCCGTCGAGCCGGCCGCTGTCGATGAGGAACGCAGGAGGCGCATCGTCGGCAAGCTGCATCGCGGCGAGCGGCGCGGAGCACTCGACGAGCGCGCTGATCACGGCGCCGACGTCGTGCAGGTTCGTCCGCATGCCGATCGTGGTGTTGAAGAGCGGTATCGGCCGGAATCCATGCGCGGCGAGCACCATGCCGCAGGCGACGCTCTGCGCGCCCGGCATGTCGACGACGACCGCGACACGGTCGCTCGGCGACGGCGCGCGCTCGGGCACGAGTTCCGCCACGGGAATCGGCGTGACGGTGATCGGCGTCGGATAGGTGAAGAGGACGGGCTTCGCCCACGGCGACCATCGCGACGACTCGGGCGCCCATGTGGGAAACAGCGTCCTTGGATCAATGCCGGGCATGATGGAGCTCCTTCGAGAGCGACGCTGCGCGCTGCGTGCGCGGCGGATCGCCTGTTGAATCGCCTGTCGCATCGAGCGACGGATCGAGCGATGGATCAAGAAGCACCGCGGCATCCTGCGCGCGGCCATCGATGAGCGGACGCTCCGCGACCCGCGCGTAGACACCGGCGGCGCGGCCGTCGATCACGTAGACGCCGAGGCACGCGTGAACGCGCTGCTCGCCGATCGCCTTCGACTCGAAGCGGCGCTGGAGCAGCCAGTGGCGCGGCGCCACGCGCGCAGACCACTCCGCGCGCCGCGCGGCACGGTGCTCGGTCACGCCCTCCATCGCGACGCCCTCGCCGACGCGCCCCCAGCTCGGCTTGAGAACGAGTCCCGCGGGCGCGATCGATCGCGCGAACCGCCTGAGCCCGATCGCGCGGACCTGCGGAAGCACGCTCGACCACACGGGCGTCGGAAGCCCGAGCCGCGAGAGAACGAGCGGCAGCCGCTTCGACTGGACGAGCAGCGCCGACAGCGGATTTGCCTGGGGAACGCGCGCGTCGATCTCGCGCCAGCGCAGCCGTGCGGCGCGCGGAAGATTCTCGAGCCATTCCGCAGGGAAGAAGCGCACCACGGCGCCGATGCGGGCGCCGTTGGTCGAGAGCGCGCAGCCGCCGTCCGCCGCGGGCGCCACGTGGTCCGGCGCCGCGAAGTGGGACGACACGCCGAGCCGCGCGAGCTCGGCGCCGATCCGCCGCATCACCTGCTGGTCGTCGGTGTAGCTCGTCGCGTGGACGAGCGCGACGTCTCCGCCGCGGCCGCACGACGCGAGGCGCGCGGCGACGGACTCCGCGAGCAGCGCGGCCGGATCCGGCGGACATGCGAGCGCGGGAAGGCGCTCCGCGACCGCGCGGGTGAGCGCACCGGCCTCGATGAATCCGCCCGGCACGTCGGCGTTCACTTCGGATGCGCGCCAGCCTTCCTCGGTCGGATGGAAGTCGAACCGCATGAATCGTGGGTCGCGCGCGTCGGGCGCGCGCCGTGCGCCGAGCACCGCGCGCATGCGGCGCGAGATGCCGAGCGCGCGCCAGTGCGCGGATTCGGCCGCGAGCGCGGCGCGCGCGCGTTCGAGCTCGGCGGCGCAGCGCTCGGCGAGCGCCGCCAGGCCGTTCCACGCCGACGGCGCAAGCCGCAGCGCAAACGGCGCGATCGTCGGCGCGTCGAACGCATGCGGATCGAGCTTGCCGCAGTCGAAGATGGCCCGTTCGCGCAGGGCGCGGAACTCGTCGCGCGTGAACTCCCGCGACAGCGCGATCACTTCGGCACTCCGAGCGCGAGGACGTACGCGGCCGCGATCGCGAGGTGGATCACGCCGATCGCGCGGTCGGCGGCGATGCTGCCGTCCGGCTCGCGTGCGTGGGTGATCCGCGCCAGGAAGAGATCGACGACGAGAAGCACGATGACGGGCCACGCGAGGTTCCGGAAGTCGACGAGCATCGGCACGAAGCCGTTCCAGTCCCCCGCCACCGCGCGCCCGAGCACGAGTCCGCACGCGACCAGCAGGCAGCCGAAGCGGAACGCCGTGCCGCGCTCGCGGTCGACGAGCACGCGGTACATCGTGCGGTTGACGGCGGTGTGGACGAGCGCGACGGCGAAGAGCGATGCGAAGGCGAGTGCGGTTCCCACGACGACGACGTAGTAGCCGGGGCCGTCGCCGATGTTCGACCCTGCGTACGCGAAGGCGCCCGCGATCAGCGCCGCGAACTCGAGCGTCGACGCCGCGCGGTTGCCGCGCTCGACGATGTCGGTCCGGTGCAGTCCGAGGATGCGCAGTCCGAGCATCACGGGGATCGACGCCGTGAGTCCGAGCACGACGTAGTACACGATGTAGAAGGGATCCGTCCGCACATCTGCGGATGCGAGCGTCAGGAGCGCCGCGAGATTGATCGCGTTGACGAGCACGAACGCGGCCATGAGCCATTGGAACCGCGGTGCGCGGTCGACGAGCGGCGCGACCGCGGAAGACCGCCATGCAGCGATGCTCCAGTACATCGCGGAGCCCGTCAGGCAGATCGCGAACACGGGGATCTCGATCTCGCCGAGGAAGATCTCGAAGTCCGACATGGCTGCAGTCTACGAAACCCCGGTGCGCGCCACGCGGCCTCACTCCCACTCGCGGTCGCGCGCCACGCACCGCGGCGTAGGGAACCACTGGTCGGTCAGGACCGCAAGGACGACGAAGACGATCGCGGGAACGACGAGGAAGAGGAGGCTCACGGGCGCCTCGTCACGGCGCACGCTGTACGACACCGATGGCCAACCCCACGGGGGAGCCTGCTGGTTCACCGCCGACGCGATCTTCGCACGCCCGAGCAGGTTCGAAAGCGCATCCGCGTGCGCATCGAGCGTCGCGCCGTCGAGGTCGCCGCGACCGACCCGCTCGAGCGCCGCCCGAAGCTGCGCGCGGCCGGGCACTTCATCATGGCTGCGTATCGGGATGCGGACCCGCGCCGTGGGAGACCCGGGATCTCCATCGCACGAGACCACGACCGTTCCCTCGATGGACCGGTCGGCCGATCCTGCCGCCTCGCTCATCTCGAGATCGATCTCCACGGCGAGCCGCGGATCAGCCGTCGAGACGCTGTCGATGCTTGCCTTCGTCGTGGTGACGGCGTCGAGGCGCGCGACCGCGGCGGCGATGAGGAAGCTGACGACGCCGACCAGCACCACCGCGAGCAGCGCGACCTGCCCCGCAAGTCCGCGTGCCCGCTTCGACCCGGTGACGATGCCGGCCTCTCGCACGTCCGCGCCGCACTCGGGGCAGACGGGCGCGCCCCACCCCCGCATTCGGTAGCGGCACCTTCCGCACCCCGGCTGCTGGTCGCTGATACCCGCGGCGCGGAGCGCGCGGACCTCCCGCACGAGCAGGATCGCGGGCAGCGCCAGCACAGCGAGAAGCACGAGGGCCAGGATGGCGGAGGCCGACATGCGGGCAATGTACGCTCCGCTGAATCGACCGCTTTCGATCCGTTACACTCGACCCACTCGCATGTGCGGTCTTCTCGCTGCCTTCACGTCATCTCCGCTCGCCGACGACGCCGCGTCGCGCGCGCTCGCCTGCATGGCGCAGCGCGGCCCCGACGCCGAGGGCCGCTGGCGCGACGGGTCCGCCGCGACGGGAGTGCTGCTTGGGCACCGTCGGCTCGCGATCGTCGACCTCGATCCGCGCTCGGCGCAGCCGATGCAGTCGACCTGCGGGCGCTACGCGATCGTCTTCAACGGCGAGGTCTACAACTACCAGCCGCTGCGGGCCGCGCTCGAGTCGAAAGGCGTCGCCTTCCGCACGACCTCCGACACGGAGGTCATCCTCGAGCTCTTCAAGGCCGAGGGCGAGGCCATGCTGCCGAAGCTGCACGGCATGTTCGCCTTCATCGTCTGGGACAAGGTGGCCCGCAAGGCGTTCGCGGCGCGCGATCCCTACGGCATCAAGCCGCTCTACCTCGGGCAGACGAAGGACGGCGTCATCCTCGCGTCGCAGGTGAAGGCGATCCTCGCCACCGGTCTCGTCGACCGCGCGCCCGACGTGCGCGGGCAGGCCGGTTTCTGGATGCTCGGCAGCGTTCCCGAGCCGCACACGTGGTACCGCGACATCCGCGCGATTCCCGCCGGCCACGCGCTGTGGATCGAGGACGGCCGCGCGGGCTCCCCCCGCTGCTGGCACGACATCGCCGACGCGTGGCGCACGGCCGCGCGCGAGCCCGCGGCCGAGATGCCCGCGGACATCGTGCAGGCGCGCGTGCGCGAGGCGCTGCGCGAGTCGGTCGCCCGTCACCTTGTCGCGGATGTCCCGGTCGGCGTCTTCCTCTCGGGCGGCATCGATTCCGGCGCGATGGCCGCGATGATGAAGGAAGCGGGCGTGCGCGACCTCCAAGGCGTCACGATCTCCTACCGCGAGTTCGCGGGGCGGCACGAGGACGAGGCTCCGATCGCGGCCGAGCTCGCGCGCACCTACGGCATCCGCCATCACATCCGCGAGGTCGGACGCGACGAGTTCATGGCCGATCTTCCGCGCATCCTCGAGTCGATGGACCAGCCGAGCATCGACGGCATCAACACGTGGTACGCGAGCAAGGCCGTCGCCGAGCAAGGGCTGAAGGTCGTGGTCTCGGGCGTCGGCGGCGACGAACTCTTCCTCGGCTACGAGCAGTTCCGCGAGCTTCCGCGGCTCGTGTCGCGATGGAGCCGCCTGAGCCGAGTGCCGGGCGCCCGCTCGATCGCAGGCGTGTTCGCCGGCGTGCAGGCGCGCCGCAGCGGCAACGCGCGCTGGCGCCACGCCGCGGAGTGGCTGCGCTCGATGCCGGGCGCGTGGTGGATGCGCCGCAGCTCGAACGCGCCCGAGACGGCGCGGACGCTCATGGGCGGCGCGGGCGACGGCGTGCTCGCGGGATTCTCGCCCGACGCGTGGGTGCACGAGATGTCGGGCGAACTCGCGGACGACCTCGTCCTGTCGCTCGCGCAGATCGAGTCGACGACCTATCTCCGCAACCAGCTGCTGCGCGACAGCGACTGGGCGAGCATGGACCACAGCGTCGAGCTGCGCACGCCGCTCGTCGACGCGCATCTCCTCTCGAACCTGACGCCGGTGCTGGCGCAGTTCCACCGCTTCCCGGGCAAGACCCTGCTCGCGAACGCGCCGGAGAAGCCGCTGCCCGACTCCATCGTCCATCGCCGCAAGACGGGCTTCGGCATTCCCGCCGTGCGCTGGGCGAACGAGGCGGCGGGCGCGGCGGCCGCGAAGCCCGGCATCGTCGCGCAGCGGGGCGCCTTCGTGCAGCTCGTCGCCTCGAGCGCCGACCGGATCCGAAAGGCGACCTGACCGTGCACGCGAACGAGGACGGCAAGATGGATGCGAAGACGGACGCGAAGACGCCAGCCGCCAAGCCGAAGGTGCTCTGCTTCGTCGACTACTACCTGCCTGGCTACAAGGCGGGCGGACCGACGCGCACCATCATCAACATGGTCGGCGCGCTCGGCGACGAGATCGACTTCCACCTCGTGACGCGCGACCGCGACTTCGGCTCGCGCGAGCAGTACCGCGGCGTGCGGATCGACGCGTGGAACACGGTCGGCAAGGCGAAGGTCTTCTACGCGAGCCCGCGCATGCTGTCGTTCGGCGGAGTGCGCCGCCTGATCGCGGAGACGCCGCACGACGTGCTGTATCTCAACAGCTTTCTCAGTCCGAAGACGACCGGCCTCGCGCTCCTCGTGCGTCGGCTCGGGCTTTCGCAGGGCAAGCCGACGATCATCGCGCCGCGCGGCGAGTTCGGCCCGAACGCGCTCGCCATGAAGGCGCTCAAGAAGAACGTCTACCTGAAGGTCACGCGGCTGACCGGCTTCTACCGCGGCCTCGTGTGGCAGGCATCGAGCGAGCGCGAGGTCGCGGATATCCGCCGCATGCAGCCCGGCGTCGCGGAGCGGATCTTCGTCGCGCCGAACCTCCTGCCGCCAGGGCGCGAGGTGTCGGGCGACGAGGCCGCGCGTCCGCCCGGACCGCTGCGCATGGTCTTCCTGTCGCGCGTGGCGCCGATGAAGAACCTCGACTTCCTGCTGCGGGCGCTGGCGATGTCGCGGCTCGAGCTGTCGCTCTCGATCTACGGCACGCGCGACGAGCCCGCGTACTGGACCGAGTGCGAGTCGCTCATCGCGGCGCTGCCGCCGAACGTGAAGGCCGAGTACCGCGGCTCAGTGACTCCCGAGCAGGTGGCCGACACCTTCGCGCAGCACGATCTCCTCGTCCTCCCGACGCGCGGCGAGAACTTCGGCCACGTCATCTTCGAGTCGCTTGCCGCCGGCACGCCCGTGCTGCTCTCCGACCAGACGCCGTGGCGCGACGATCCGGACGGCGCGATCGAGACGCTGCCCATCGCCGATCCGGCGCCGTGGACCGCGGCCATCGAGCGCTGGTCGCGCCTCGACGACGCGGGAATCATGGCGCGCCACGCGGCGGCGCTGCGGTTTGCGCGCAACTACATCGCCACGAGCCCGGCGCTCGAGCAGAACCGCGCGCTCTTCCGCGAAGCGGTCAGGCTCGGCCGGGCCGGCGCGTAGACGAGCCCGCCGCGAAGCCCGCCTTCAGCGGCTTCCGCGCACGAGCGCGCGCACGGTCTCGTGCACGCCCTGCTTCCATCCGGGCGCGCGGATCCCAAGCGTCTCCTCGAGCCGCCTGCATGAAAGCACGGCGTTCGGCGGCCGCGGCGCTTCGGCGGGCCTGTCCGCAAGCCGGACCGCGCAGATTGCCTCGGGCGCAAGCCGAAGCGGAGCACCCGCGTCGTTCCCCGCGCGCACGATCTCCTGCGCGTAGGCGTGCCGGCTGACGGCGCCACCCGGCACGACGTGAAAGACCTCATGGGCGAGCGACGGGCGCGCGAGAAGCTCGAGCGTCGTGGCCGCGATGAAGTCCGCCGAACTCGGGCAGCAGAACTGGTCCGCGACCATGTCGAGCGCGTCGCGCGTCGCCGCGAGCTCGAGCACCGTGCGCACGAAAGAGGCGCGCGTCGCAGAGTGCACCCAGCTCGTGCGCAGGAGAAGGTGACGCGCGCCCGAGGCGCGCACGGCCTCCTCGCCCTCAAGCTTGCTGCGTCCATACGCGTTGAGCGGCGCGGGGCGGTCGTTCTCCCGCCACGGCTCGCGGCCCGAGCCGTCGAAGACGTAGTCGGTCGAGTAGTGGACGATGCGGGCGCCGAGCGCGCGCGCAGCCCGGGCCATCGCGTCGACCGCATCGGCGTTCACGGCGCGCGCGACGTCGGGCTCCTTCTCGGCCCGATCGACGAAGTTGTAGCTCGCGGCGTTGAGAACGACGTCGGGCGAGACGCGCGCTACGAAGCGTGCGACCGCGGACGCGTCGGCGACGTCGACCTCCGCGCGGGTGGGCGCGACGACCTCCTGCGCCCGCTCCCGCAGGAGCCGCACGAGCGCCGTCCCGACCTGCCCTGTGCCGCCGAAGACGAGGTGCCTCATCGGGTTCACCAGCGGTACTGCTTCGCCATGAAGGCGCGGTGATCCGCGTTCGACACGGCCTCGAGCCATGCGCGTCCCGCGAGGTACCACCGCACCGTGGCGGCGAGTCCCTCCTCGAAGGCGACCGTCGGCCGCCATGCGAGTTCGCGCGCGATCCTGGCGCTCGAGATCGCGTAGCGGCGGTCGTGGCCCGGCCGGTCGGCGACGTGGGTGACCTGCGACGCATGCCCCTGGCCATCGGTGCGCGGCCGCTCGCGGTCAAGGACCGCGCACAGCGCGTGCACGAGCTCGAGGTTGGTCCGCTCGCAGTCGCCGCCGATGTTGTAGGTCTCGCCGATGCGGCCGGCCTCGAGCACGCGCGCGAGCGCACGGCAATGGTCGTCGACGTGGATCCAGTCGCGCACCTGCCGCCCGTCGCCGTAGATCGGGATCGACTTCCCGGCGAGCGCGCGCTCGATCACCACGGGAACCAGCTTCTCCGGCATCTGCCTCGGCCCGTAGTTGTTCGAGCAGTTGGTGACGACGACGGGAAGTCCGTGGGTGCGGTGCGCCGCGCGCACGAGATGATCGGCGGCCGCCTTGCTCGCGGCGTATGGGCTGTTGGGACGGATCGGCGAGTCCTCGGTGAAGGGCGCGTCGGCGGGCGCGAGGCTGCCATACACCTCGTCGGTCGAGACATGCACGAAGCGGAACCGCCCGCGCTCATCGGCGGAGAGCGACTGCCAGTGCGCGCGCGCCGCCTCGAGCAGCCGGTGCGTGCCGACGATGTTCGTCTGCACGAACTCCTCGGCGCCCATGATCGAGCGGTCGACGTGCGATTCGGCCGCAAGATGGAGGATGGCGCCGACGCGGTGCTCGGCGAGGATGCCGCGGCAGCGCTCGAGGTCGCAGATGTCGCCGTGGACGAAGGTGTGGCGCGCGGGAACGGGGAGGTCCGCGAGATTCTCGCGGTGTCCCGCGTACGTCAGCTTGTCGAGCGTCACGATGTGCGCACCGGTGGCCGCGTTCAGGTGCCGCACGAGGTTGCTGCCGATGAAGCCGGCGCCGCCGGTGACGAGGATGGCCGACGAGGAAACCGCCATGCGCGGCAGTGTATCCCGCCGCGCACCGCGCTCCCCCGCTCGGGTACATTTCCTCCCCTATGCCCACGCAAGAGCTTCCCATCCTCGAGTTCATCGCGCGCAACTACAGGAACTTCAACGCGCGCTCGACGCGCGACGCGCTGTTCGCCTACTGGGACCACGTCTCGAAGGGCGGCCGGATGTACTGGGCCGTTGCCGGCGCGATGAGCTCGGCGCAGCTCGGCATCACGCTCGCCCCCGCGATCCGCGCGGGCCTCGTGCACGGCCTCTCGGTGACGGGCGCGAACCTCGAGGAGTCGCTCTTCCGCCTCGTGGCGCACCACAGCTACAAGGACTTCCCCGAGTACCGCTACTTCACGAAGGAAGACGACACCAAGATCCTCAAGCAGCGCATGCGGCGCGTCACCGACACGAGCATCCCCGAGGACGAGGCGTTCCGCTCGGTCGAGAAGATCCTGGTGCCGATGTGGATGAAGGCGACGAGGAACGGCGAGCGCCGCTACTGGCACGAGTACTTCTACGAGCTCGTCCTGTCGCTGCCGAAGTCGAAGTTCGAGGGCAACCCCGACGAATGCTGGCTGCTCGCGGCCGCGAAGGCGAACCTGCCGATCGTGGTGCCGGGGCACGAGGACTCGACCTTCGGCAACATCTTCGCGTCGCACGTGAAGTTCGGCGAGTGCAGCGCGCAGATCGTGAAGAGCGGCATCGAGTACATGGCGGGCTTCTACGACGACTACAAGCGCCTGTCGAAAGGCCGTGGGATCGGCTTCTTTCAGATCGGCGGCGGCATCGCCGGCGACTTCCCGATCTGCGTGGTGCCGAGCATCAAGTACGACCTGCAGGAGCCCGTGCGTCCGTGGGCGTACTTCTGCCAGATCAGCGACTCGACGACCTCCTACGGCTCGTACTCGGGCGCCACGCCCAACGAGAAGATCACGTGGGACAAGCTCACCGAGAAGACCCCGATGTTCGTCGTCGAGAGCGACGCGACGATCGTCGCGCCGATGATGCTGACCGCGCTCCTCGAGGCGAAGGCGAATCCGAAGCGGGCCGACGCGGTCATCAAGGCCTCGCGCGCAGAGACGAAGAAGTTCCTCGCCAAGATTCGGTGAGGCTTCGGTCCGGTGAGGCTTCGGTCCGGTGAGCGCGAACCGTCAAGACATGGCAAAGCGCCCTGCACGCCTCGCGCGCAGGGCGCTTTCTTCTTCTATCGTGCGCGCATGCTGAGCTCGCTTCTCGCCGCAGCCGCCATGCTCGTCCCGGGCGAGCCGCCCGCCTCTCCGCCGCCCGCGCGCGGCAGCGTCATCTTCATCCACCCGGACGGCGCGGGTCTCGGGCACTGGGGCCTCGCGCGCATCGACCAGGCCGGACCCGACGGCATGCTCGCATGGGACGCGCTTCCCGCGATGGCGGTCTACCGGCCGCACGTGCGCGACAGCCTCGCGCCCGCAAGCCACTCGGGCGGCACGATCCACGCCTACGGCGTGAAGGTGCCGCAGGACAGCTACGGCATGGACGGCGCCGAGATCCCGCTTGCGCCGACCGGCGAACGGATCAGCCTGATGCGCGACGCGCTGCGCGACGGCCGCTCGGTCGGCATCGTCAACTCTGGCCACCTCGCCGAGCCGGGCACCGGCTGCTTCCTCGCGAGCGTGCCGAAGCGCAGCATGGCCGACGAGATCTGCCGGCAGCTGCTCGATGGCAAGCCCAACGTCGTCCTCGGCGGCGGCGAGGCGTACTTCCTGCCGAAGGGCGTCGAAGGCCGTCACGGCAAGGGCCGCCGCACCGACGGGCGCAACCTCGTCGAGGAGGCGCGCGCCGCGGGCTACACCGTCGTCTTCACGCGCGAGGAGCTCGCTGCGGTGACTGCGGAGACCACCCACCTCCTCGGACTCTTCGCGGAGACGGACACCTACAACGACCGCGACGAGGAGACGCTCGCGAAGCGCGGGCTGCCGCTCTACGACCTCGCCGCCCCGACGGCTGCGGAGATGACGGAGGCCGCGCTGCGGATTCTCTCGCGCAATCCGCAAGGCTTCTTCCTCGTCGTCGAGGAGGAAGGCACCGACAACTTCTCGAACCTCAACAACGCGCGGGGCCTGCTCGAGGCGATGCGGCGCGCCGACGCGACGATCGCGGCGGCGGAGCGCTTCCGCGGCGGACGTCCCGGCACGCTCGTGCTCGTCGCAGCCGACAGCGACGCGAGCCGCCCGCAGGTGGTCTCGATGCCAGAGTCGGATGGCGTCATCGTGCGGGGAAAGCCGCTTCCGGCGATCCTGCCGGGCGATGGCGCCGGGCTCGACGGCGTCCGCGGCCCCGCGAGCGAACCATTCGTCTCCGCCCCCGATGCGCGCGGCGTGGCGCATGCCTTCGCGGTCGCGTGGGCAAGCCATCAGGATGGCGGCGACCCCGTCGTGGTGCGCGCGGCAGGCCTGAACAGCGGCCTCGTCCGCGGCACCCTCGACAACACCGAGCTCTACCGCATCATGCACGCGACGCTGTTCGGCATGTGGCCCGAGGAACGCGCCGCCGCGCGCAGCTCCCCATGAGGAGCGAAAAACGACACACCCCTCGGAGGGAACTCCGAGGGGTGCGGTTCAATCGGGATTGACCGGTCACTTCCGGCGGCGCGTTCCAACGAAACCGGCGAGGCCGAGCAGCGCCATCGCGCCCGGCGCGGGAATGCCGTTCGAGAGATCGAGGATCTGATCCTGGAAGGATGCGTTGCCGATGCCGACGATGTTCGACTGCGTGCCGCCGACGTTGGCGGCCGCGCTGAGGAACGTCGCGACCGAAGTGTTGATCGCCGCGCTCAGGTTGTTGCCCTTGAACGTTCCCGACGTGGTGTTCAGGCTCGCAGCCGTGCCGTCGTAGTCCATCGACACTTCCCAGACCGCGATCTGGAAGGCGGCGGCGACGTCGTTGTTGGTGCCGAACTGCGTGAAGTTGGCGGCGGCGTACATGCGGGCGATCGCATCGGCGCGGGCCGAGCCCATTCCGGCGCCCGGAGTCGGAAGGTCCGACACGGAAAGCGCGGTGTAGGTCTGTGCTGCGCCGTTGATGTAGATGAACTGGCTGAGCTCGGTGCAGAACGACTTCCAGAGCCCGTTCAGGTTCACGCCGGTGCTGTTCGACAGCGTGAGCTTGATCTGACCGGCGAAGACGGTCGCGGTGGTCGTGCCGTGCGTCACGCTCACGTTTCGACCGGCAGCGGTGCCCGTGCACGCGACGGTGACGAGGTTGGCGCTGGCGGAGCCGGCGACGACGGCTGCGGAGAGCGAGGTGCCGAGGAGGATGCTGAGTTTCATGTAGATGACCTTTCGGTTCCGTAGGACGGGACGCCGCGGCTCCGCGAACGACTCGGGAAACGCCGCGCCCCAGACAACACGTTGCTGAACCCCGACGCCTGCCGCCGAGGACCCCAGTCGGGGTACAACCGCGAAGGCGCAAATCCCGCCGCCGGTCGGTCATCAACAGGTGGATTTCACCCAGATTTTCCCGCAGCCCCCGCGGGCCCGTCGTTATCAGGGCGTCGCGCGCGCACACACCAGGCGCACGAGCGACGCCGCTGCGGGCGGACGACGATCGAGGAAGAGAGACGGCTCGAGCAGCTCGAGTTCCATCAGAAGCGGGCGTCCGTCGGCTGCCGCCGCACAGTCGACCCGCGCGTACTCCGGTGTCCGGAGCCCGATCGACTCGAGCGCGGCGAACGCCCTCGCCGCCAGGGCCAGCTCCGCCTCGGTCGGCGCCACGACCCCGCGCGACTGCTCTGCGTCGCCGCTCCAGCGGGCGCCCTTGTGGACGGCGTGCGAAGGCTTTCCGCCGAAGCAGACGAGGTTCGTCTCTCCATGGTCGACCACCGACCGCAGCAAGGGCTGGACGAGGAAGTCGCACCCGGGATGCGCCCGGCGGTGACGCTCCGCGGCGTCCGCGTCGCCCGCTGCGACCCGCACGGTCGCAAAACTGCCCGCTGACACCGCCGGCTTCAGCACGATATCGCGGTCGAGGTCGCGGTCGGGGCCGCCGACACGACCTCCATGGCGGTCGAACACCGCCCGCCAGTCCACCGATGCGCCGCTCGGAACAAGCGTGGTCGGAATGATGTCGACCCCGAGCGCCGCGAGCTCGAGCAGATAGCGCTTGTGCAGGTTCCACCGCAGCGTCGGCGCGCTGTTGACGAGCGTCGTCACGCGGTCGACATCGTCGATCCACCGCTCGAAGGCGTCGAGATTCCCGACGTAGTCCCACGTCGAGCGCACGACGACCGCGTCGAACCCATGCCACGCGATCGCGGGGTCGTTCCAGACCGCGGTCTCGGCCGCGACGCCATGGCGGCGAAACTCCTCCGCCAGAATCGGAAGATCCGCATCCGGACGGGGAAGGTTCGCACAGGTTGCCAGCGCGACGCGCATTTCGCGCAGTCTACGCGGCGGCGAATGCGATCACCTGCGGCCGCGGCGGGAGATGATGCCGGCCACGCCGAAGAGCGCGATCGCTCCCGGCGCAGGAACCACGGTCACGAAGAGCGACTTCGCGCCGAAATCGGGCCCGCCGAAGGTGCTCGCGCCGACGTACATCTGCCATGAGAGGCCGCCGCCGAGCGCCGGACCGTTGATCGTGGCGGTCGAGAACAGCTGGACATCGGTGCCCGAGGCGATGATCTCGAAGGTGTTGCCGAACACGGGCACGAACCCGTTGACGAGCTGGATGTTGATCGCGCCCTCGATCCTCACGAGACCGGTGCAGAGGATCGTGTCGTAGTCGACCGGACCGCCGAACGGCGCGAGCGCGTTGCTCAGACCACCGATCTCCACGGTCAGGCTGCTCGTCGATCGAACGCGCATCGTGCCATCGATCTCGATGACGCCCGGCGAGTTGCCCCAGGAGAGGGTGGAGTTCTCGACCGACTCGAACCCGAGGTATCCGCCCGAGCTCGCCAGCACGGAGTAGTTCGTCAGGGGGTCGCCCTGCGAACCGATCCACGCCATCGCGTCCGCGATCTGGGAGTAGGAGCCGACCTGTCCGTTCTGGTCGGAGACCGTCACAACTCCCGCAAGTGCGGGAGCCGCGCACGCAACCGAGACCGCCGATCCGATCAATGCCATCCGACGCATGGGTTTCCTCCAAGCTGTGCCGCCCCCGGAATGAGGAAGCGCTGCGAGGGGGGAAGCGAAGGTCGCCCGCCGTGCATGTCACCGCTTCGGGACGTTGAACCCTATCTTCACGGACGAGGGCGGGGGCGGCCCTCCTCGCCTCACGCCTCTGCGCCTCCAGCCTCTGCGCCTCCAGCCTCCAGCCTCCTGCCGCCCCAGCGGGTTGCGGGTAGAGTCGTTCGCAGATGCCCGTGCGAGAGACCCCTTCCGCGACCATCGAGCGCCTGCTGCGGGCCGGCGACGCCGCGGGCGCGCTGCGCACGAGCGACGAACTGCTGGCGAAGCTCCCCTCGAGCCCCGTCGGCCTCTCGGGCCGCGCGCGCGCGCTGCTCATGCTCGGGCGCTCGATCGAAGGCGAGCTCGAGCTCGACCGCGCGCTCTCCGCGACTCCGAAGGACGCGGTGCTGAACACGATCGCCGCCAACATCGACGCTTCCTACGGCCGCGACGGAGAGGCTGTCGAGCGCCTGCGTCCGTTTGCGCTCGCCGCGACGCTCCAGTCGAACGAAGCGCTGCTCGTCCTCCTCGACATCCTCTATCACGGCGGTCGCCGCGACGAGTGGCGCGAACTGCTCGACCGGCCGGGACCATGGCGGGAGGACCCACGCGCGGCCGTGCATCGGGCGCGGCTCATCGCCTTGGAAGATCCGCTCGCAGGCGCCGAACGGATGAAGGCCGTCCTGCGCGGCGGCTTTCCCCCTCCCACGCGTCGCCTCGCGGGCTTCGAGGCGGTCGCGCTGCTCGACAAGGCCGGCGAGTACCGCGCAGCCTTCGACCTCGCGCGCGAGACCCACGCGACCACCAGCGACGACTTCGACATCGACATCGACCAGCGGCCGCTTGCCGACCAGCTCGTCCGCATCGAGGCGGGCGTGAACTGGATCGAACCCAAGGTGCCGAAGGTCGAGGGCGTGCTTCTCATCTCGGCGCTTCCCCGCTCGGGCACGACGCTCCTCGAGCAGATGCTCGACCGCCACGCCGCGATCAGCGGCATCGGCGAGTATGCCGGAACATGGGCGATCTGCTCGGCGCTGAAGTCGCAGCCCGCATGGCCGCGAAGGCCGCAGGACGTGCCGGCGTCCGCGTACGCCGACGCGCAGCGCCTCTACCTCGCCGGGGCCGCGCGCAACCGCAGGCCTGGAGCGAAGTGGATCTTCGACAAGAGCCTGCGGACCTGGCGGTCGCTCCCCGAGATCGCGGCGGTGCTGCCCGGCGCGGCCGTGATCGACGTCGAGCGCGACCCGCGCGATCTCGCGACGAGCCTCTTTCTCTCGCACTTCCAGATCGGCCAGCAGGGATGGACGGCGAGCCTCGGATGGATCCGCCGCACGATCGAGATGCAGCAGCGGATCACGCCCCGTCTCCTCGAACTCCTGGGGATCGCGCACATCTCGGTGCCGTACGAGGAACTCGTCGAGAATCCTGCGCGCGACGCGCGGCGCGCGCTCGCACTGCTCGGGCTCGAGATGGACGAACGCGTGCTCGCGCCCGAGGAGAACACCCGATCCGCGATGACGCTCTCGGTCGGACAGGTGCGGCGCCCGATCAACCGCGCGTCGATCGGACGATGGCGCAACTATGCCTTCGCCTTCGACGCGACCTGGGACGCCGCGGTGGCCGAGCACGAGTCGCGCCGCGCGCGCGCGCGGGCGAGCGGCTGATCCTCCCCTGACCGCGCCCGCTCAGCGATGTACGCGGCGTGCGTCGTGCGCAGCGACGACCTTGTCCCACGACGAGTCGAAGGCGAACTCGTAGTTCTTCCAGCGCGCGACCGAACGCCGGTTGATCGGCTGGCGGACCTGCGCGAAGGACAGCGTGTACGCGCCTTTCTTGTTCTGTTCGGGCGAGAGCACCCGCTCGTCCATCCCGAGACCCATGAGCTTGAGGCACTGCGCCGCATAGGACGCGGGATCCTCGACCAGGTCCTCGTAGACGATCGAGACGTTGGGCAGGCCGAGCACCTCGAAGGCGAGCGGCACGGTCTGCCGCTGCAGCTCGACGACCTGGCGGATGGCGTCGAGGCTCTGCGTCCACTCGTAGCTCGTCGGGTTGAAGTACGAGAGGAAGATGCTCGTCGCGACGTCGCGCGGATCGCGGTCGACGTTGATGAACACCGACCCGGGCAGCACCGCGAGCACTTCCGGAAGCATCCGCCAGGTGCGGAGGCTCTTGTCGAAGGTCCAAGTCGCGCCCTCGCGCCGGATCTGCTTCGCGCCCTCGAGGTAGTACTTCTGCAGGTCGCGGAAGCGCGCGTCGGGCACGGCCGACGGGACGCGCGGCCACGGGCCTCCGTCGAAGAGCGACCGGCCGACGACGTCGAGCCCGTCGAACTCGCCGATGCCGCTCACGAGCGGATGGCGGTCGAGCATCTGCTCGAGGAGCGTCGTGCCCGAACGCGGCATGGCGACGACGAACGCGACGCCCTGCACCGGATCCGCGCGGGGCTTGAAGAAGCCCGGCCCCTTCTGGAGCTGGCCGATCTGCATGCGCATCGGCCCTGTCCACTCCTCGACGTCGAGCGCTCCGGTGGTCGCGCGATGGATCTCGGTCGCGAGGTCGAACGCTTCCCGGTAGCGGCCGGCCTTGTCGAGCAGACCCACGGCCTCGAAGCCGGCGGATCTCCGAAGCGCCGGATGCTGCTTCGACCGGAAGATGTCCGTCAATTCCCCGATGCCCGCCTCGCGGTCGCGCTGCGCCGTCGCCCGCGCCTGCATCAGCAGGGCGCGCGGGTCCTTGCGCCACGCTCCTTCCATCGCCACCTCCTCCGCGAACTCGTCGTGGCGGCCCGACCGGAAGTAGACCATCAGGAGGTTGATCTTCGCCTCGACCGACTGCGGGCCACGCCCGTGGGCGATCGGCCGGAGGAGCTCGATGGCGCGCTCGAGCTTGCCGAGCCGCAGGTCCATGTTGGCGCGCACGAGACGCGCGTGCTCGTCGTTGGGCGAGAGCCTGAGCGCCATCTCCATGTCGGTCTCGGCGTCGATGAACTTGCCGAGCCGAAGGAACGCCCGGGCGCGCGCAAACCGCGCGAGGAAGCTGTTGGGCGACTGACGGAGGAACTCCTCGGCGAGGAGCAGCGCACCCGCGTTGTCGCCCGCGTCGAAGAGCCTCTCGATCCGTGCAATGGGCGACTCACGCGGCATGAGCGCGATGGTAGCGGCGGCGGGAGGCGGATGGGCCGGTCGTCAGATAGCCCGGTACGCGGCAACGCGCGTCTCGAGCTCAGCACGGACGGCGGGCGCGACCTTGCCGAGCAGCCCGAGCTTGCCGAGGGTCTCGAGCTTCGACTCGGCCTCGACGCCCGCGTAGACGGTGGTCGCGTCGATGATGCGCTTGCCGAGGATCTCCTCGAGGAGCGCCTGCGAGTAGGTCGGCTTGACCGCTGCGGTCGACTTGGTGCCGTACTGCTGCAGGTTCGAGGCGAAGATGCCGGCCGCGCTCACGGGGAGGAAGTCCTCGTAACGGAGACCTTCGTAGTCGACGAAGCCCTGCTTCGCGAGATCGAGAAGGTCGGTCGAGGAGATCGCGCCCGACGCGGCGGCGGAAAGGCCCTTCTCGGTCGGCAGGTAACGCGCGTAGACATGGCCCTGGCGGATGAGCCCCTCGAGGTTCTTCGCGAACGGCGCGAACGGCTTCGCGTAGAGCGCCTCGTACGCCGCCATGTCGCGCTTCGGAAGCGACGGATCCTTCTCGCGCGCGGCGTCGGCCTCGGCGAGGCAGGTGTCGTAGAGCGCGCGGCCCGCGGGCGTGCACGCGTAGAAGCGCTCCTCGATCTCGCCGAAGCGCGCGGTGTGGGTGGCGTCGACCACGCCGCCGTCGTCCTCGGTGAACTGGACGGGCTCGGTGAGCGCCTTGTAGGCGTCCTGCCGCAGGAGGACGGGCGTGTCCTCGCTCGGACCCTCGGTGAAGTCCTTGAAGCCCGCGTGCTTCAGCTTCGAGAGCGCGTAGTCCGGGTGCGCGAAGGTCGCCGTGAGTTCGGCCGCAAGCGCGGCGACCTCGGCCGGCGTGACGCTGCCCCGCCCGTACGCGGCGATCTCCTCGAGCGGCACATGCTTGAAGTGCAGCTTCATGTAGTCGCGGTCGGCCTCCTTCACCAGGCGTCCGAGCGTGGTCTCGGCGCGCGCGCGGAACCACGCTGCGTCGACCTCGCCGAGGCAGTGCTTCATCGCCGCGGTGTAGAGGTCGATCGAGAAGGTGTTCGGCGTGAGGTGGTTGAGGTGGTGCGACTGGA